>QIGO01000199.1 GCA_003230015.1 Alphaproteobacteria bacterium
CGCGACGACCCGGAAAAAGGCCGGCTTGAGCCGATCGAAGAAGTCGTCGTCGATGTGGACAACGACTATGCCGGGGCGGTCGTCGAAGGGCTGGGCCAACGGCGGGGCGAACTGATCGATATGAGGCCGGGCGGCGGCGGCAAAACACGGCTGACGGTGCTGGCGCCGTCACGAGGGCTGATCGGCTATCACGGCATCTTTCTGACCGATACCAGAGGAACCGGGGTGATGAACCGGGTGTTTCACTCCTATGCCCCGCACAAGGGGCCGGTGGTGGGCCGGCGCTCCGGCACGCTGATCTCGACCGGCACGGGCAAGTCGGTGGCCTACGCCCTGTGGAACCTGGAAGAGCGCGGGCCGATGATGATCGATCCGGGGGTACCGGTTTATGCCGGCATGATTATCGGCGAGCACAACCGACCGGGGGATCTGAACGTCAACCCGCTGAAGGGCAAACAACTGACCAATATCCGCGCCTCGGGCAAAGACGACGCGATATCGCTAACACCGCCCATGCGGCTGACCCTGGAACAGGCGATCGCCTATATCCAGGATGACGAGCTGGTGGAAGTGACGCCGAAGTCGATCCGGCTGCGCAAGCTCTATCTCGATATCCACGAGCGTAAGCGGCATGCCCGGCGCGAGGCCGGCTAGCCTGCTAAACACCCTGATACTGCTCCTTGACCTTGAGGAAACGGATGTCGGGCCAATCTTCGCCGGCACGGTCGAGATGCCAAGCATTGCGGGCGAGAAATACCGGGGTGCCGTCGTGGTCGTCGGCCATGGCGTCCTTGTTATCATCGCCGAATTTTTTGACCAGTGCTGTGTCATCGGCCTCGATCCAACGGGCGGTATAGAGCGCTACGCCCTCGAAATGGACCGGAATCGAATATTCGGTGCGGATACGGTCGGCCAGAACCTCGAATTGCAGACTACCAACGACACCGACAATCCAATCGGTGGAGGTGCGGCGCTTGAAAACACGCGCCACACCCTCCTCGGCCAATTGTCGGAGGGCGCGGCCGAGATGCTTGGCCCGCATGGGGTCGTCGGGGCGCACATTCTGGAGTTGCTCGGGGGCAAAACTGGGGATGTCGGAAAAATGAAGGATTTCGCCCTCGGTCAATGAATCGCCGATGCGAAGATTGCCATGGTTGGGCAGGCCGATAATGTCGCCGGCCCAGGCCTCCTCGGCCAGTTCGCGGTCCTGAGCCAGAAAGAGCTGGGCGTTGTTGACGTTGATTGCCTTGCCCGTGCGGACATGAAAGAGCCGGGACTCGCGTTTGAAATGTCCCGAACATAGGCGGACAAAAGCGATGCGGTCGCGGTGGCGCGGGTCCATGTTGGCCTGAATCTTAAAAACGAAACCGCTGGTCTTGGGCTCGTCGGGGACGACCGCCCGTTCGACCGCCTTATGAGAGAGCGGAGGCGGCGCTAAATCGACAACGCCGTCGATGAGTTCACGGACGCCCAGGCTGTTGAGAGCGCTGCCGAAAAACACCGGTGTCAGGTGCCCTTGGCGATAAGATTGGAGATCGAAATCCGGGCATAAACCACGGGCCATCTCGACATCTTCGCGCAATTTCCTGGCGGCGTCCTGCGGCAAGAGCTGATCGATCTTGGGGTCATCGAGGCCGCTACAGGGCTCGCCGGGCTGATTAAGCCGGTCGCGGGAACGGGCGAGCGGCACCAAACGGTCATGGCGCAAATCATAACAGCCCAAGAAGCTGCGCCCCATGCCGATGGGCCAACTAACCGGACTGACATCCAGAGCCAGGGTTTGCTCAATCTCATCGAGGAGATCGAAAGTATCCTGGCCCTCGCGGTCGAGCTTGTTGATGAAGGTTATGATGGGGACGTCGCGAAGACGGCAAACCTCGAAAAGCTTGCGGGTTTGGGGCTCGATGCCCTTGGCGGCGTCGATGATCATAATCGCCGAATCCACCGCCGTCAGAGTGCGGTATGTGTCCTCGCCGAAATCCTCATGGCCGGGGGTGTCGAGCAGGTTCAACGTGCAGCCGGCATGCTCGAAGGTCATGACCGAGGTGGCCACGGAAATGCCGCGCTCGCGCTCAACCTTCATCCAGTCGGAATGGGCGCGGCGCTGGGCGCCACGGGCTTTTACCGCGCCGGCCTGCTGGATAGCACCGCCGAATAACAGGAATTTTTCGGTCAGCGTCGTCTTGCCGGCATCAGGGTGGGAGATAATGGCAAAGGTTCGCCGCAGTGCGATTTGATCTTTAAGGGCGGTCATAGAATGAAATGTGGTTTCTCGGGGCAGGTGGAAACAAGGCCACTGGATATAGTGATGCCCCGGCCTTGAGCGCAAGTGCCAAGCTTGGCGTTACCATCGGAGGATCAAACGATCTCCGGCGACCTCGAAGCTGTCCAACCGACCCAAGAAACTCATGCCGAGGAGGGAAATACTGATGGGGGCATCAATCACGGCGGCTTCCACATTGTAGTAGACGAGCTGGCCGATTCTGATTTGATCGAGGGTCACGGGTGCCGCCATTATGACGCCGTTCGCGGTCTCATAACGCTCGGTAAAACGCAGCCGGTTGCGGCGAATACCCAGACGCTCGGCATCGTCGGGGGAGAGGGCAATTGTGCTGGCGCCGGAATCAAACAACAGGGCGATCTCCGTGCCGTTGATAGCCGCATCGATAATAAAATGGCCGTTGCGGGTGGCCCGATAAGACAACTCACGAACACCTTGGCCGGCGCTGGAGCGCGGCGAAGCGGCGCGTTGGCCTTGGCGCTCGCTTAACTGCTCAACCACGGCGCCAAAATTGGGGCCGCTGGTGAGAGTGACGACAAAAACGGCACTCGCCAACAGGGTGACGACGACCACACCCAGAGTCCATTTCAGGACCCCAGCAGGTTTTTCCTGGTGTTCATTCGATGGGTCTTGATCAAGAGACGGCACCCGATCTGGCTCCCGGCCGTAGGCGGTGAGCCGGATTGTGCCGGCAATTGGATAATGTAACGCTAAGAGCGGTCGATCGGCGCTAATTTCCAGCCTCGGCCCGAGGCGCCGAGCGGCGTAAGAACGCGGCTACCAGAGCCACAATGGCGGCGCCAGAAAGAGCGCCTATGGCGATAATATCCAATGCATGACCACCGCCCGAACCGACAATCAGACCGGCAGCGATGCTGATGCCAAACGCTCTTGGCGAGGGCATATGGCGATCCCCTTTCGCGACCATCTTAGCCAATCGGCGCCCATGTCCTGGCGGCGACTAGGGCTTAACGCGGAAGGGTTGGAAGCGATGTCCGACAGGGGGAAATCCGGCGGCTATTTGGGCCTGGCCTGTGGATTGAGCCGTTGAATATGGGTCACTAGATGAGCGACGGTCTGTTTCAAAGCGAGGTATTTTTGCTCGGTCGCCTCGGTGTTGTCCTCGATCGGCGTATGGCTTCGCGTTAAAGACGGCGGCGGGCGACCGGCGGAGAAATGTTGTAAAGTCGCGTGCATTTGCTGGCGCAGCACTTGTTCGCGCTCTTGTAGCTTGACCATCTTGTCAACGCGCTCGTTAAGGCGCCGGTTTTCCTGAAGCAGCCGCGTCAACTCGGCGCGCTGAAGCTCTACCACATCGGCCAAATAAGCCAGCCGGTCGCCGTTGGGCAATATGGCCTCGCCGGCGTCGACGCCAGCGCTGACAAGCGGTACCGGAGCAAGACCAATAGAGGGCTCTCGATGAGCCTGTTCTGGTGGGGGTAACCGGGTGGATTGCCCTTCGGAAATTCGGGCGGCAGCCAAGATGGATGCCGCAATATTCTTGATGGGAGACATTGTCGTTCTGGAACACTCTCGCAAGACCAGCAGCACAGATCATATCGGATATCCGGCGGTGTCCCAAAGCGATCGCCGTGGGTAATGCCGAACGGACGACTACCACATCCGGGCTCGTCAATGTTCCCCACCCGAACGGGCGGCAGCGCATACGCGCCCGATGACCGGAACGAGTGCTCCGGCCGGCGGGCGCCTACCGACAGTGCCCTGAGTTAGTGCCGCGAAACCGATGTCGCAGTTTACCTGCGGTGGGTTAGCGGCCGCCAACGTGAAATGAATCCACTAATCCGAATCGCAACGGGTGACGATGACACGACCGCGCCCACGCTTTACCAAATAACCACAGTTGGGAACGATGAGTTTGTTTTTTCCGATCAACCCTTCAATTGCCTCAGCGATCAGCCTCGCATTCTTATCTACAGGTTCCACGACGGTCTTATCGTCAGTCGCCAACCACTCGGCGAAAGCCTTCTCGCCAATCTCATCGCCAACGGATTTTTTCAAGGCGGTGAGCTTTCTTAGCTGACCCTTGGTGAGGCTTCTTAAGTCAATCTTAGGCTGGGCCTTACGCGGCATCGTACATACTCCTGAGGATTATATCCGGATTCGTGTGCGGGATAAGGCCGTGGTAAATGACCCGGGTGGTTTTGTAAAGTTCAACGCATGCTGTTTACGGTTTTTGGCGCGGCCGGGGCGCACAATCCGGTTTGAATAATGTTTCATGTGAAGCATGTTCGCGAAGCGTCGATATTCGTTCGGCGAGGTTGCCGGACTCCCATCGCAGTGACAGGACAGCGGCCGCGATTGAGGTCCGAGGTCGTGGCGTTGGTGGACACGAAAGAATGCTATTTTTGATTAGTGGTTAACAATATCGGTTGGGGTAATCTCTTAAAAAGGTTCTTGAATAGACTGATTATTGGCAATTCTCCGCCACATTTTCGCCTTGCCCCGGGGCGCAGTATCAGTGCCTAGCGACAGGGGGTCCGGCAACGGCCGCCGCCGCTGTAAGCACCAAAAACAGCACCGGAGATGGGGAAATGCGCGGGCCTATAGTGTTTGGTTCATTGGCGTTTACAATTGCCACTGTTGGTTATTCCTTGCCTGGCTATGGGGCGTCGGATGGGGCGTTGCGCGAGCAGGTATCGACGATCTTCACCCAGCGCTGCGCGGTGTGTCACGGTCCGGCGGGGGTGCGTAAATATGCCGAGGCCAAGGGCAAGTTCGACTATGTCCTCGATTTGGATCGCCTGGCCACCAGCGGCAAGCTGGTCAGCCCCGGCGATCCGCAAGCCTCGAAGCTGTTCACCCTGGTGGCGCGCGACAAAATGCCCTATGGCGCCGACACCTTTGCCGAAGACCCCGTGCCGGCGGAAGAAAAAGCCGTCATCGAGGCCTGGATCACCTCCCTGAGCCAACCCCAGGGCAACCAGCGCGCCCTGCTTTCCAACCAGTTCATCCTCGATACCATCGCCGCCGATCTCGCCACCCTGCCCGGGCCGCGCCAGCGCCAGGCCCGTTATCTCACCCTGACCCATTTTTACAATGCCGGCGAGCCCGAAGACCGCCTCGAAGTCTACCGCCAGGGTGTCGCCAAGCTGCTCAACTCCCTGACCTGGCAAAGCCTGCCGGTGATCCCCAAAGCCATCGATCCGCAAGGCACCATCCTGCGGGTCTTCCTCGACGAGCTGGGCTGGAGCAGCGATCTGTGGACCGAGATCGCCACCTTCGATCTCAATGAACTCAACAATCTCAACACCGCTGCTTATAACGTCAATCCCGACGATGCCCGTGCCCTGGCTTATGGCAAGGCGACACCGGCCGCCGGGCCCCTGCCCCGCCGCCGCGGTTTCCTGCGCCGGCCCGATCCCGACCAGGCCCCCTATACCTTCCTCAAAGCCGACTGGTTCGCTTTTGTCGCCTCGCGGCCGCCGCTCTATCACGACATCCTCAACCTGCCCTACACTCTCAACGGCATCGAGAAAATCCTCGATGTCGACCGCCGCGCCAACATCAAGGAGGCGCGCGTCGTGCGCGCCGGTGTTGTCGAGTCCGGCGTCGGCCTCAACAACCGCATGGTCGAACGCCATGACGCCAAATGGGGCGCCTATTGGCTGTCCTACGATTTCGGCGAGGATCTCGAAGAACAGGACCTGCTGCGCAACCCGCTGGGGCCCTATGGCTTCGCCCGCTCCTTCCGCTTCGATGGCGGCGAGGTCATCTTCAACCTGCCGAACGGCTTCCAGGCCTATCTGCTGGCCACCGACGAAGGCTTCCGCATCGACAAAGCCCCCACCAACATCGTTCAGGACGCCACCCACCCCACCGACTCAACCATCATCAACGGCGCCTCCTGCTTCTCCTGCCATGCCAACGGCATGAACGAGGTCAAGGACGAAGTCCGCGCCTTCGCCCAAACCGCCGGCACCTTCACCCCCAAACAACTGACCCAAATCGAAGCCCTCTATCCCCCCGACGAGGTCTTCCAGCCCCTCATCACCGCCGACCGCGACCGCTTCCTCGACGCCCTGCGCAGCGCCGAAATCGACCCCAGCCTGCGCGACCCGCAAGGCAACGAGCCCATCACAGCCCTGATCAGGCGCTTCGAGCGGCCCCTCGACATCAACCTTGCCGCCGCCGAGTTCGGTCTCGATACACAAACCTTCGCAGACCGCCTCGCGCAAACCCAAAATAACGACCTCAAAGACGTCGCCGCCAGGCTCAAACAAGCCAACCTGCCAAGAAACCAGTTCCTCGCCGCCTTCGCCGATATCCGCAAAGCCGCCGTCACACAAGTCGCGCAAATACCGACTCCGGTGCAAATCGCCGCACTGGTTAGCGAGAAAGAAGGACCGGCGACGAGCAAGGCGCAAGCCGATAGCGCGAAGCTGGCCGATGCCCGGCGGGGACCTTTGGAAATCAGATCAGTAGACGAAAATACGTCTTGGCTGGTGCAACTGGCATCGGGCCAGAAACTTGAAGCCTCACAATCGGCAGGCGATAAACTCAAGCAGCAATATGACGAGCTGATTGGCAAGCTCGCGTTCTACATTGAAGAGGCAAAGCTCGACAAAGGCACTTTCTACCGGGTCCAATTCGGGCCGCTGCAAAACCAAGGCGAAGCCGCCGCCCTGTGCGAACAGCTGGAGTCCGCCGACCAAGACTGTCTGGTGGTAAAGCCGCAGACCTAAGGCGCCGTTCGGGAGCCGGCATTCAACAATGTGCCGGCTCCCCACCCGCCCCCGGGCGGTTGTCCCGGGATTGGTTCAGCGGCGCTTTATAATGACTTGCCATTCTGTGTTTTTGTTGCATGTTCTTGGTCGATATGGGTCGCTGCCGGGATGTTGGCAGCGCGGTAGGTCAGCCAAGGTAAAAAAATGAAATATCTACACACAATGGTACGGGTCACGGACCTGGAGGCGTCTCTCGACTTCTATTGCAATAAACTCGGCCTGAAAGAAGTTCGCCGGATCGAGAATGAGAAGGGCCGCTTTACGCTGGTCTTCGTTGCCGCAGAGGGCGACGAGGACGCCAAGGTCGAGTTGACCTATAACTGGGATCCCGAAGAGACTTTGGACATATCGCCTATCGGGTGGAGAATATCTATGCAATATGCCAGCGCCTGATGGATGGCGGGGTGACCATAAACCGGCCGCCGCGTGACGGTCACATGGCCTTCGTTCGCTCACCCGACAATATATCGATTGAAATTCTACAAGAAGGCGAGTCCCTGCCGCCGCAGGAACCCTGGGCGTCAATGCCAAATACCGGTGTCTGGTAGTGACATAACCCAAGAGGCATCGGGTAATGGCGCGCGTGGTCGGGGTCGGGGGTGTTTTCTTCAAGGCTGACGACCCGAAAGGTTTGGCCGCGTGGTATAGTCGGTGGCTTGGCCTGGTCATCGAAAATGACTTCATCGCGGCGCAATTTTCGCCGGCGGATCAGCCGCCCGGCGGCTACACCGTGTGGCATCCGATGCGGGCGGATACCGACTATACAGCCCCTTCGGACAAGCCGTTCATGATCAATTTCATGGTCGACGACCTCGATGAAGCGCTGGCGCAGGTGCGCGAAGGCGGGGCGGAAGTTGTCGGCGGTCAGGAGAGTTATGAATTTGGCCGATTTGGCTGGTTCATGGACCCAGAGGGTAACAAGATCGAGTTGTGGCAACCTGCTGTCGTGCCGTAGGGCGCGCCGGAAGAGATCGCCAAATCGGCGCTCTATCCAGCCTCCGACGCTGCCAGTTTTACGACCGGCCTGGCTGCTGGCCGAAAACGCATCGGTGTATTGACAGCGCTCAGCACATTATTCTAGTACTAGAATAATGAAATCACATACAATGACAGATGCGGAGTTGCTGCTGCTGGGGCTGATCGCTGAGATGCCGCGCCATGGTTATGAACTGGAGCAGATGATTGAGCAGCGCGGCATGCGCGAATGGACACAAATTGGCTTCTCCTCAATCTATTTTGTACTGGGAAAGCTTGAAAAAGCCCTTTTTGTGGCGGCCGAAACGCCTGCCGGAAGCAAGGCCAAGAAAGCATTTTCGATCACACCCGCCGGCCGGAAGGCGTTGGTTGCGCAGGCCACAGAGGCTCTGAGCTGCTTTCGTCCAGCCTACTCATCAGCATTGCTCGGCATGGTCCATTGGCCGGTGCTGTCGCGTGAGGCGGCGCTTGCGGCGCTCGAAGACCGAGCCGACACGGTTTCCCGAGAAATAGGGCGGTTGGAGCGCGTTCGTTTTGAGCGTCAGCCATTGCCCGACTTCATTGAAGCTCTTTTCGACTTTTCGGCTGGCCAGTTGGAGGCGGAGAAGACGTGGGTTGCCAAGACCCTGGATTACATGAAAACGAAGCCCTGAATGGAGTAAACCGACATGGACTTGACCAAGAACCGCAAGAAGCTCATGGAACTCTATCAGCCCGGTACAGAGGAATTTACCCTCGTTGACGTGCCCGAATTGCCCTTCGCCATGATTGACGGGGAAGGCTCTCCCGACCATGACGCTGTCGCCGACGCGGTAAAAAGCCTCTTCACCGCCATCTATCCGATCCGCCGGGAAGCCAGAGAGCGAATGGGCAAAGCCTTCGTCGAGCCCCCGGTGGAAGTGCTCTATTGGGCCGACGACATGCGCGATCTCGCTGCAGGAAAAAAGGGAAACTGGAAGTGGCGGGCGTTGATAACTCTGCCCGTATGGGCCGATGAAGAGATGTTTTCAAACGCCGTAGCCCAGACAAAGGGCCAGATGGACGAGGTTCCAAATACGCTACGTATGGAAACTTTCTCTGAGGGTCAATGCGCCCAGATTATGCATGTCGGGCAGGCACAGGACATCCCCGCACTGTCAGAACGACTCTACAAACAAATCCTACCGCAGAACAATCTGGAGCCAGCCGGCGCCTATCACGAAATCTATCTGGATGATTGGAGCCGGACCTCCCCCGAGCGGCGCAAGATGATATTGCGTCAACCCGTTCGCCCCAAACACTGACACTCAGCCTAACATTGAATGGGCCGGTGACTGACGCGGGGCATTAGGTAACCGGTCGGGCCATTCTAGTTGTACGACCAGGCGAGGCGTGCGCGTCCTTGGGAAACGCCGCCAGGGGGCACTATTCCTTCACCGCGCCGGTCATGGAAGATACGTAGTGCTGGACAAAGAATGAATATAGAAATGCGACCGGGATGGAGCCGAATAACGCGCCGGCCATCAGCGAACCCCAGCGGTAAACGTCGCCCTCGATAAGCTCCGTCACGACACCGACCGGCGCGGTTTTAACCTCGGACGAGCTTATGAATACGAGGGCATATAGGTACTCGTTCCAAGATAGGGTAAAGGCGAAAATTCCCGCGGAAATGAGGCCCGGTACCGCGAGAGGCAGGATGATCTTGCGTAGTATCTGGAAGCGCGTCGCGCCGTCGACGAGGGCGCATTCTTCGAGTTCGTAAGGGATAGACCGGAAATACCCCATCAATAGCCAAGTGCAAAAGGGGATGAGGAAAGTCGGGTATGTCAGGATCAGCGCAAACGGCGTGTCGAAGAGGCCGAATTTGAAGATGATCGTGGCGAGCGGAATAAAGAGGATGCTCGGCGGCACCAAATAGGCCAGAAAAATTGCCAAACCGACGAGGCGGGCGCCGCTATATCTCAGCTTCTCGATGGCGTAGGCGGCGAAAACAGCACAGAAAAGAGACAAGAATGTCGCGGTGAAAGTCACAAACAGCGTGTTGACCAGCCACCTGGGATATTCTGTCTGAAAGAGCAGGCGTTCGACATTCTCGAAGGTGAATTTGACGATCCAAAGAGCGGCAAAGCCCTCCGTCGTCAATAACTCCGTATTGGACTTGAACGTCGCAATCGTCATCCAATAAAAGGGAAATAGGAGGACAAACAGGAATACGCCCAGCGGCAGGTAAACAGCGACAACCCGGTAAGGGATGGTCTCAAGATAGTCCGTGCCACCTTCGTCGGCGTTTTTGGTGGTGCTTGCCGGTCGGTCAGTCATCGGTGCCTCCCTGCTGCCACTTGCGCCGTTGCAGCCCGAAGTAGCTGAACAGGATGGCGGAGAGCAAGAACGGGATCATTGCCACCGCGATCGCGGACCCTTCTCCCAGGGACCCTCCGACAATGGCCCTTTGGTAGGCCAGCGTCGCCATCAAATGGGTGGCGTTAAACGGGCCACCGCGGGTCATGACCCAAATGAGCTGGAAGTCGCTGAATGTAAACAACACAGAAAAGGTCATGACGACGGCGATGATCGGAGTCAAAAGAGGGAAAGTGATTTTGCGGAACATTTGCATCCGCGTGGCGCCGTCGATGGTCGCCGCTTCGTAGAGGGTCGGCGATATTGTCTGCAGGCCGGCAAGTAAAGTGATCGCAACGAAGGGAATGCCGCGCCATATATTCGCGGCAATTACCGATGCCCGCGCATTATTAGCCTTACCGAGAAAATCAATATTGCTGTCGATTAACCCGAGCTGGATTAGAAGAAAACTGATGATTGAGTCTTGCGCATCGTAGATCCACCAGAACGCCATGGCGGAGAGCACGGTTGGGACGATAAATGGGAGTAGTACAATCGCCCGGATCATCGCCTTGAACGGCATGTGTTTATTGAGGATCAACGCCAGCCAAAGACCTAACCCGAACTTAATCACACTGGCGACTACAGTGTACAAAAGCGTGTTGAATACAGAGAGCCAAAACAGAGAGTCCTGGGCCAACCAGCGAAAATTGCCCAACCCTATAAATTTTCCAGGGCGACCAATCTTGACGTCGGTCAAACCGAGCCAGACGCCCAAACCAAGAGGATAGGCGAGGAACACCAGCAGCATAATACCTGCCGGGATCATGAATAGCAGACCGAGAAAATTGTTATTGTTGTGCAGCCGCGCACCTAACGTCACCCGAGGCATGCGCCCCGGAGATTCCCCGATCACGGCCATAACAACGTATCCCTTGTGCAAGAAGAGGAAACGGCGTGCCCGACTTTGGGCACGCCGTCGACTTTGCGGTTAGAGTACGTAGTAACGCTCCGCACGGCGCTGGGCGTCTTCGGCGGCTTCTTGAGGTGTCTTTCTGCCGGTGGCGGCCTCAGCGACCATGTTGACGACAACGAAGTCAGCGAAGACTTCGGTGGCGGCGCGGCCCAGTTTGCCCGGGTAGGCAAATGACAGGGAACGCTCGGATGCTTTTTGGAACACAGCGCGTTTTGGATCTTCGGTCCAGACCGGATGGTCTTCGAAAGCCCGCAGCGGTTGGGTCAAGTAGCCAACAGCCCCTTGCAGGAACTGGTTGTACTGGTCTGCCTCCATCATCCAAGTGATCAGGGATTTGGCGGCCTCGGGGAAATCACTGTGCTTATAGGTGAGCATCGGGAAGGCAACATGGAACTCCGTCGGTTTACCAACCGGGCCCACCGGATAGAAGGCGTGGTCCATATCGTCGGAGATATCGGTCATGCCCTCACGCAAAGCGGCGGCATAGATGGAAATACCGTTGTTGGTGACGGAAATATCACTGGCCAGGAAGGCCTTGTTGTTGTTGCCGTCGAGCCAAGATGCCGCACCCTCGATAAAGGTATCGGCCAACTCGCGCACATATTCCAGGGAAGCGATGGTCTCCGGGCTGTTGATGACAACATTCTCGTCCTTATCAATCACCGAGCCACCGTGGGACCATAAGATCCAATGGGCCCAAGCGTTGCCATCACCGCTGGCGTTGCCCAACGCAAAACCGCCGGGGCGGCCATTGGCCTTCAATTTCTTCATCAGGTCGAGGAAATCCGTGGTGTTGTCCGGAATACCGTCATAGCCGGCATCCTGCACCCAGGAAACACGATAATTGATGAAGTTGCCGCTCATGACAAACGGCACACCAATCCACTTGCCGTCCTTGATGCCGTATTCCTCGGCGATGGGATACCAGCCGCCGTATTTCTCGCCGAGATAGTTGCAGACGTCGCTGACGTCGACGAGGGCGTCGGGGTAGAGGAAAGCATCGGCATGGATATTCCAGATAATATCGGGGCCGGTGCCGACGCTGGCGGCCACGGCCGCTTTCGGACGAAGGTCTTCAAAACCTAGACTGTCAATGCGAATCTCTACGCCGGTGGCCTGGGTATAGGCGTCGATAAGGGCCAGGAAGGCATCCTCTTCCGACTGCACAAACCGCTTCCAACGCAACATCCGCAGCTTCGCGCCGGGTTCCGGCGTGAACTTCATCTCCTGCGCCCATGATCTGGCGGCCGCTAGCAGTGCTGGGCCCGCGACCGCGGCACCAACCGTGGTCTTTAGCATGTCGCGGCGGGTAAATTTGCTCATGTCTCACTCCCTACAAGTTTAGTTTGGACGATTGAGCGCTGTTGAGGCTCTTCGTCATTTGGTCGCGTGCCTAGACGGCGCGAAACCGTGGTAAATCGCTGTCGGCCTCGTCGAGTTCGAGACGCCGGGTCGTCTCTTGGTCAAACAGGTGCACGGTATCAAGCCGAGGATTAAGCCATATCCGCTGGCCTGGCCTGAAGTCATGGCGATCATGAAAAGACGCGCGCAGCTCCTGGCCAGCCGTGCGGCCGATAACCAAGATATCCGCGCCGGTCGGCTCAACCACGACGACTTCGGTCTCAAAACCCTGGCCTTCCTTGGACAGAGCCAAATATTCCGGCCTGATGCCATAGACGACGCGGCGGCCATCCGAGACACCGTGGCCCTGAGCCAATGGCAAGACTGTGCCGTCATCGGCCAAAACAATTGATAAACCATCCTTCGCGGTAACTGTACCGGCGAACAAGTTCATCGCCGGCGAGCCAATAAACGAGGCGACAAATATGTTATTGGGGTAGTCATAAACCTCAAGCGGCGACCCGACCTGCTCGACATAACCATCGCGCATGACAACAATGCGGTCGCCCATGGTCAATGCCTCGATTTGATCATGGGTGACATAGATGGATGTGCCGCCGATGCGCTGATGCAACTCCTTTAGTTCCGTGCGCATTTGCACGCGCAGCTTGGCATCGAGATTGGACAGTGGCTCGTCAAACAAAAACACCTGCGGATCGCGAACCATGGCGCGGCCAATGGCGACCCGTTGGCGCTGACCACCGGAAAGCTGGCGCGGATATCGGTCGAGATATTCGCGCAAATTCAACGCGTCCGCGGCCGCATGCACTTTCTCCTGAACAATCTCGTCACTTGCCTTGGCCAAGCGCAGGCTGAAGGCCATATTCTCGAAGACCTTCATGTGCGGATAGAGCGCATAGTTCTGGAAAACCATGGCGATATTGCGCTGCTTGGGCGGCACGTTGTTGACCACCTGGCCACCGATGGAGATTTCACCGGCGGTAACCTTCTCCAATCCCGCAATCATGCGCAAAAGTGTCGATTTACCACACCCAGACGGTCCGACGAGGACAACAAACGCCTTGTCGGGGATCTCTACATCGATGCCGTGCAGCACCTCGGTCGAGCCAAACGCCTTGACGACATTTCTCGCCACAACCGATGCCATGTACCCTCCCCTGCGAACCCGACAGCTCGCCGCCAGCCAACTCGCCAAACCCAGACATTGCCCGCCCAAGCCCGATGGCGCGCGCCGGTTTACCGCCGCCAACGCCGGGCTTGGAGCAGAGCATACTCTTGCCGGAGCATCAATGACTCATGTCGGAGCCGTTATGCATATTTCGAAGCATATGCCGATTTCCGCGGCAACGGGCCGTTTTAAACCATTTTCCTCGCGCAGCCGGGTTCCGGCGCGGAGCCGCTTAGGCCTGATCAATTAAGGCAACCGGATCCGGGCCGGGACGTGTGGCGATATACCGAACTACGCGGCGACCGATTAAATCCACCGCACAAACTTCATCACCCAGGGTACTACATAACGCCCAGCCGGTCTCGTGGTCAAAGGCGATGGATACCGGCTTGTCCGGCAGCGGTACAGCAAATATCTGGCGGCCTTGATCGACGTCGACCACCGCCAGGGCGCGGGCGTGATATAGTGCCACCAGCAGACGACCCCGGTGGCCCCAACAGAGGCGCACCGGCCCCGGCTGGGTGGCAATCCTATTGATCATGGCGCCGGCCGCGACGTCGATAACGGTTATTTCAGAAGACTCTCGGCAGGCCACGTAGAGAGTTCGCTGGGCGGCATCGAGAACCGAGCCTTCGGGACGCGCGCCGGTGGGGATTATGCGTGGTTTGGAGTCCGGTTCGCCGGGATCGAGAATAGAAACGTCGTCGCTTTTCATGTTACTGCAGAATGCCATCTTGCCGTCACCGGTCACGGTGACAATGTGCGAGCCGGCGCCGCCCGTGGGCAGACTGCACTCGAAAACCTGGGAAAATGGGTCGGTGGCGATCAATAGTCGATCAGAGGCCTCGCTTAAAACATATAGCCGGTCATCATGGTCGAGGGCGATGCCGTGAGGCCGGCGCCAGGGGCCGCAGTCGATATAACCAACAACCTGGCGCCGCTGCAAATCAACGATGCTGACGCGGGCGCCCCCAGGCCCTTCGTCCTCGGCCAAGGCAACACCGAAATGAGACTGCAAGGCATAGCGGCGGTCGCGGGAAAGGACAAATTCATGGGGATAGGGATCAAGGGCGATGCGTGCTGTTTCCCGCCCCGTCAGGAAATCATAGATGCCTAGTGAGTGGTCATTTTTTTGCACGACCACTAGGGACTTTTTCATCCTGCGACGCTACGATACGCGCGGCGCCTGCTCAAGCGAGTTTTGCCCGGCAGCGGTTGCCCGGGCCAATGCCGGGCCAGCCGGTACGATCCCGGAAGGATTAAGCGCCTTAATGGAATAGCAGCCGGCCTTGATGTGCGCGACATGCACGGTGGCGAATGCCTGGAATGGCGAGGATCCGGCCGGTGTATGCGGAAAGGCCCGGCAGGCCGCGCATATTGCGCCGCCCGACCCATTCTGAGACGAGAGCACCAAACTATCGGGATAGCTGCTCCTGGGTGGGCGTATCAATCTGGTCCTCGAGCGATTGAACAGATTTGATATTGAGTGCATCTGTGGCCGCGCCATCCCGCGCCACTGTCGCGGCGTCGTTGAACTCCTTCTCGCACTTGGCGGCAAGCTTGGGATAAGTTGCCTTACAATTCAAAACCAACCCCCTTGCCTCTAGGTCGTTGCCGAGGAGTTTCTGATAACGAATTCGTGCCGGCAAGAGGTGTGGCGGATTTCCAACTGCGACCGCAGCTGAATCCAGCAACTTACCGGCTTCAACTATGCGTCCTTGGGCGAGTTCGTCGCCGATAAGTTCGAGGTAAACCTTCAATGCCGGTTCCTCACTCCGCGTCGCGATTGTCAGGTTTTGTAGATATTGCTCGCGTAGCCCCTGATCCTCGCGGATTTTCGAGAAGGCCCACCTTGGATAGGCGTCCGTCTCCGTCGGCCACGAAACCGCCACTTTTATGCGCGCGACCGCCTCGTCCAAATCGCCCCCTTGTTGCGCGTCCAAGGCCTCACGCACGGCGCGATAGTTATTCAGCATCGTCGCCATCGCGCCGTCCGGCTGTTTCATCCAAGGCAAGTCTCTCGTGACAGGCCGCTCGACAAACCTATGTTCCCGCGAAATATAGTCCCGGAGCCGAGTCTCGCGGACTTCGGGATCATAATACCCGCTACCAAACCGCTCAAACAATGCACCCTTGACGCTTCCTACCGCCTTTCTCGCGGTATTCACCGTGGCCTCTACAACCCCCGGGGCGTCTCCCTCGTTTAGCCCCGACTTAACCTGGTCGGCGGCCTGCGCTATTTCCTTTTCCCGCTTGTCGCTGTTTGCTTCGCGGCTACGCGTTTGCCTTGCTTGGGCGAATCGCAGGGTATCGAATACCGAATCAAGGTTGTATCCGGCCGCCACCATAATATCCACACCCAAACGGTCTGCGTCATCTTCTTGGCCTTTGGTGAATAGATTTGGTGCGATGATGTTTTCGGTTAACTCCGAGGCACCCAACAAGTAGTTTGTCGTCGTTGAATTGCTGAACTCGCTTTTCGATACCAAACTTCGAAAATTATCGAACAAATTCGACGCCTGGGTGGCGCGCTGGGTGATGTTCTCATATATATCTGTCTCTTGATGTTGATATAAAATATGCGCCAATTCGTGTGCCAACATTGCCGCCAGCTGGTCTTCATTCTCGACTTCTTCCGCCAACAGCATACCGGCGCTGACGAGTACTAAACCCGAGCCGGTCACTACAACGCCGGGACTCGGGTTTGCGGTCAGGATGGCGCGCACGGATGCGTTCGGCACGGGCCCGGCGGCAACCAGCCGTGCCATAACTTCATTGAGATAACTATTGATTTCTCGCGCTGGAGCAATGCCAAATCCCTCCGACCGCACCGATGCCAGACCAACTATTTTTTCTTGATCGGATAACTGCGTAAAAAATCCTGATGGCCGCTCGTATGCATCGAAATATCGGCCTTCTATGTCCTTCTCAAGAAACTGAATTGGGGCCGCACAGGCGGCAACCACCAACGGAACAAGTATAACGACGCGAGACGCGTAGCGCTTTATAATATTTAGCATGACTCACCATATCCGCGCGTGGCTAGCAGACTACCACCGGTAACTTCTGTGTCGCATATTATGGACAAGATGTCGGGCAAGGGTTTGTCCGTCTTGACGAATGTTGGCATAACCCAGCCAACATACTTCTGGTCACCAAGCCTATTTGTCACGACAACCAGTAGCATGTTGTTTCTAGCGACACCCTTTATTGGGATAGGTAATATGACGTCCTCTTCGCTCAATGGCTGAGACTTACCGCTGATTACCGGCTCCTGGAAAAGATCGAGTGGCGGATTCGTAATTTCTGTGATCTTAAATAGTGTTGCTAGGCCCTCGGCCTCCTCTATGCTTTGACCGCTGGCCGGCGTAGAGACGTATACTAAGGCAATTAATAGGGTGGCAGCGATTTTATTCATCATGTTTCCTGTGCCTCTTGTCGCCCTCGAAAAGGGCGCCGTCCAATCTCGGTACGTATTTTCTGAACATCAATGCCAGAAAGCTCTCCACCGCATTGTTGCGGGCTAGGATACCGATTGTAAGAGCTAATCCAAGCAGTCCTAGCCAGTTGGCCGGGCTGAGGTCTGCCCAATAGAAGAGCGCTAGTGACACTGCTATAGTGATCGTAAGATTGAGACCTGCAAACATCAACCACCACGCTGTGTCGCCCTGACGGCCTTTCTTCCTACTTTTACGATTAGATTTTTTTCGAGCTCGGTTTTTAATCCATCTGGAGAATGAAAGAGTAATCACTACAATCACTAAGGAGCCTATTATCTGCAAGTTGGTTCGACCCACTGGTCCTATTTGTGATTTCTTGTAATTGCCTTTGTAGGTTACGAGGTTATCATAAGCCATAGCATGCTGATAGACTCCGGGAAGAAAACCATGCGTTGGCACTACGGCCGAATCTCCCGTGCCTGAGAGGCTGGTTCCCAAGAAAATTACTTTGTCCGAAACCAAGTTCGTCAGATCATCGTCGGGGTTAAAAAGTAATACGCTAACTGGAACCGTCGCGGTGTAGGGACAGGTTTGGATAAGTTTCTCTATGCCGATCAGTCCTTTGAAGATGCGAGAGAGCGAGATACCCTGGATCCGTTTACAACCTCCCTTCATCCATCTGTCATTGAGTTCCTGGAATTGGTTTGCCCAAACGATGTCCATCGGAACATTAGGTGGGTCATCATTTGCCCTGCTCCTGCTGTGGGAGGTGGGCTCGGGCGGTAGGTTTCGGTAAAGCCAAAATGCGGCTGTTTCGAGCCCGTCCAAATCGGACTTTGTTGGATAGGTGCGGGCAGACCCGTCCGGTGCCCTTGTAGAGACATCGACCAGTATCGGTTGTGCCTCATCTACCGGCGCCGCAAGATCACTGCGGATCCCGGCAGGTAAGGTTGGCGCGCGCGCGAAAAGAAGGGGAATACCAGAACTGGCGTACCTCGATATTTCGCCGCGGAGATCGGGAATACCCGGGCTGGAACGTTCGTCCGCGAAGGTGATATCTAACATTACTGCTTTTGGCTTGAGTTGTCGGAGTTTGGCCAGAATAAGGGCATAAAGGGATGCATCAATCGGCCAGGTAACACCGGCCGCCGATAGGAATCGGTCGTCCAACAAAAGCACCGTTGAAGGTTGGCCAAAGGGATCGGCGGCGTTGCCCGGATAGGTGGGCCCGATCACAGTCCGATAGAGTATGTCTTGCGAGGCGACTTCGGTAATTCGGTTGATTCCGAACGGATCGATCACTACCAGGACGATACCTATAACCAGGTAAAACAGGTGGTGGTAATGCCACTTTAGTGACGGAGCGGAAGTGCCGCCCGTAGCTTTCCCCATCTTGCCCCAACCTCGCCGACAATCGTCCTATGCGCTCAATAGTAGCTAGTGAGAACTAAAGGTTAACGGCAGACGAATAGCGATGTCAAATGAAGGCGGGGAGCATGTTGTTCGAGCGGATCAGCAAAAATGAACTATCGCTGGCGGCCAGGCTAACGGTGTGCACGTGTCACACAATGAGACCCGAAAGATAGGGGCCGTAAATGAGCAAGTGGGCGTTTCGCGACAGCTGTGGGCAGCTTGGTGTATGTAGCAGCCAGAACCCGCCTATTTAAGCGCCAAGGCCTTGGCGCGGCGGTTATTGCAAGATCGCTCATCAAGAAGGGGGCGCTGACCAAGCGAAGGTGTGTTGAGCGACCCGGAGACACTTTGAAATTTGGTAGCGGAGGAGGGACTTGAACCCCCGACACGCGGATTATGATTCCGCTGCTCTAACCAGCTGAGCTACTCCGCCGTATTGGGTAGGATTTGATCGATATAGGGGGTGGCGCGGCGGGCTGTCAAGCGGGGCCTTGGACGGCGGTCATTTAGTCGAATGTCATGATGGGGCGGACCTCAACATAGCCGGTCTTGGCGGTGGGGATCTTTTCGGCCCAAGCCAGGGCTGATGCCATGTCGGGACAATCGAGCAGGTAATAACCGCCTAGCTGCTCCTTGGTTTCGGCAAAGGGGCCATCGGTTACCATTGGCGCGCCCTCGCGGACCCGCATGGTCTTGCCCGCGGCGACGGGTTGCAGCGCGTGGCCACCGCGCATGACGCCAGCGTCCATTACCGATTGGCCGAAGGCCTGGTAGGCCGCCATCAACGCCGTCTGGTCGTTCTCACTCCAGTCTTGGCGGTCACTCTCGGCCTCATGGATAAGCAGCAGAAATTCCATGGTGTGCTCCAGTTAGACGTATGGGACAGATTGGCATGACCCGAAAGCGCCAACAATCCTGCGGGGCAAAAAAATTGGCGCCCTATTTCGAGGGCGCCAAGGAGGGAGGGTAGGAGAGAGAGGGAGAGAGATGCTATCGGCGGGTGATCCGGCGGCTGCCGGCGTCAACGCGCAAATCGAGTGGCGCGCCTTGCCAATTGGCTGAGAGGGTGTAGATGCGACCGTCCTGTCGGACATCGCCTATCTGGGTATAGCCGAGTGCCGCAAGAGCGCGGCGGATGTCTTGGATCGAGGCTTCGTGGGCGGCGCCGGCAAAAACGATGCGGCTGGGGAAACCCTCGGCCGGCCGGGTGTCGGCGGCAGACCGGTCGGTGATGGTGCCGTTGGATGCGTCGTAGCGGAGGTCGAAAGTCTGGCCTTTCCAGCTTGCCGTGGTTGTAAAGACGGCACCGGAACGCTGGAGATTGGATATGGCCGAAAAACCTAGGCCTTGGAGACCTGAGACGACTTGTGGGACCGTTATGTTATCGGGGTCGCCGACAAGGGACAGGCTCGATGGCAGGCTATCGCCGCTCGCGGGCCGCGGATCGACGATTTGGCTGATCGTCCGGGTGCGGGCATTGACTTTCAAATCGACCGTCTTGCCCTCCCATAGCGCGGATAATTCGAATATGCGGCCGTCGCGGGAAATGGTGCCGAGGTCGGTAAATCCACTGGCGCGAAGCTGCTGGCGTACCTGATTGACGGTTACGTTGTGGCCGTCATCGAAAAGGTTGATGGTTGACGGCACTGGGGCGCCAAATGAAGCCGCCGGGGCACCAATCACAACTGCGGTCATGGCGAAAGCCGCTAGCGTGAATTTTGAGTGTGCCATGTTGTGTCCTCCAATGAGTGGCCCGTTTCCCCGAGTGCAGGCACTGCTCGGGCACTATGGCGGTACAAAGGACAGGCGCCTGTGGCGACCGTCACAGTTCACCAAGACGTGACGGGGCGATCAGGCTCTCGATATGGTGCCGCCACCGACAAGGCGCGTATCGCGGTAGAAAACCGCCGCCTGCCCCGGCGCTACGCCGAATTGCGGGGCGTGAAGTTCCACCGACGCGGTAGCGTCGGGGAGTGCTGTCACCATGGCGGGCAACGGCGCCTGGGCCGAACGCAGCCGGACCTCGACCTCCATGGCCGTACCGGGGGCGACAGCGTCCAGCCAATTGACCTCGGCCACCGGTACCCGCTGGGTGGCGAGGGCCGATCTGGGGCCGACTTCCACCCGGGCGCTCTCCGGGTCGAGCCGGGTCACAAAAAGCGGACCATCGGTGCGGCCGGCAATGCCGAGGCCACGGCGCTGGCCGATGGTGAAGTGAATAATGCCCCGGTGGGTGCCCAGAATAGTGCCATCGACATGGATAATCTCGCCGGGTATAGCGGCCTGGGGCCGCAGTTTGGCGACAATGGCAGCATAGTCGCCATCGGGCACGAAGCAGATGTCCTGACTGTCGGGCTTGTCGGCGATGGCGAGGCCGAAACGGCGGGCCAGGCCGCGGACTTCGGCCTTGGGCATGGCGCCCAGAGGAAAACGCAAGAGGTCTAGTTGGGCCGGCGTCGTGGTGTAGAGAAAATAGCTCTGGTCGCGGCTGCCGTCGTGGGCGCGGTGAAGTTCGGGGCCGGCGGGGCCGACCACGCGGCGGACATAGTGGCCGGTGGCCAGGGCGTCGGCGCCGAGGTCCCGGGCACGGCGCAGGAGGTCGCGGAATTTAACCGTGCGGTTGCAGGTGACGCAGGGAATGGGGGTCTCGCCACGGGCATAGGAATCGGCGAAATCCTGCATCACCTCGGCGCGGAAGCGGTCCGCGTAGTCGAGCACATAATGGGGCATATCGAGCCTGTCGGCGACCCGTTTGGCGTCATAAACATCCTGGCCGGCGCAGCAGGCACCGGGGCGGTCGATGGCGGCGCCATGGTCGTAGAGCTGAAGCGTGACGCCGATGACCTCGTAGCCCTGCTGGTGAAGCAGTGCCGCCGTCACAGAGCTGTCGACGCCGCCGGACATGGCGACGACGACGCGGGTGTCGGCCGGTGCTTTGGCGATACCGAGGCTGTTCATGGCCGAGAATATAGGCTGACCAACCCGGCCGGCAAAGGGCGGAGCCGCAATGAGCCCTATTGGGACAGCCGCGCGCCCGATACCGCGTCGAAGAAATGGGCCCGGGCGGCGGCAAAACTCAGATGGATGCGGTCGCCAAGCTTGACCGGCGCATCATGGGGAAGACGGGCGATGACATGGTCCTGGCCGACCTGGCCATAAACAAGGGTGTCGGCGCCCAAGGCCTCCAGCAAGTCCACATTCATGGCTATGGCGCCGGCCGGCGAGGCGGCCAGCGAGAGATGCTCCGGACGCACACCGAGGACCAACTCGCGCCCGGACATGGTCGAAACGACGCCGTCGGCAACCGCGACAGATGAACCGTCATGGAGCCGGAACGCGGTGCCGTCGGCGGCGATCTGGCCGGTGACAAAATTCATCGGCGGCGACCCGATAAAACCAGCGACAAAGGTCGTGGCCGGACGCTCATAGACCTCCATTGGCGTGCCGATTTGTTCAGCGTTACCGTCATGCATGACGATCAGGCGGTCGGCCAAGGTCATGGCTTCGACCTGATCGTGGGTAACGTAGACACTGGTGGTGCTCAGATCGTTGTGCAGGCGGCGAATTTCGATGCGCATTTGAACACGCAGCTTGGCGTCCAAATTGGACAAGGGCTCATCGAATAGAAACACCGCCGGCTCGCGGACGATGGCGCGGCCCATGGCGACGCGCTGGCGCTGACCGCCGGAGAGCTGGCCGGGCCGGCGGTCGAGATAGTCGCCGAGCTGGAGGATGCGCGCGGCCTCTTTTACGCGCCGGTCGATCTCGTCCTTGGGCAGCTTGGCGATGCGCAAGCCGTAGGACATGTTGGCGTAGACCGACATGTGGGGGTAGAGGGCATAATTCTGGAAAACCATGGCGATGTTGCGGTCCTTGGGCTCGCGGTCGTTCATGACCTCGCCGCCGATGGAGATTTCGCCGGCGGTGATGCGCTCCAAGCCGGCGATCATGCGCAACAGGGTCGATTTGCCACAGCCCGAAGGACCGACAATGACGGCGAATTCGCCATGGGCGATGTCGCAATTCAGGCCGTGAATAATCTCTAACTTGCCGTAGGATTTCCGGGCATCCCGAATCGTCACTTCAGCCATGGACTGCGCCCCTATTTCTCATGCTCTATAAGGCCCTTGACGAACCATTTCTGCATTAGCACCACGACCAAAACCGGCACCAGCATGGCCATCATGGTGGTGGCCATGACGAGCGGCCAGTCTACCTGATCATCGACGGCCCTGAGCAGGCGGTTGACGGCGATGATAATCGTATCGAAGGCGGGATCGGTGGTGATCAGCAGCGGCCAAAGGAACTGGTTCCAACCGAAGATGAAAAGGATGACGAAGAGGGCGGCAATGTTGGTTTTGGAGAGGGGCAAAACCATGTCGAAAAAGAAACGGATGGGGCCGGCGCCATCGACCCGGGCGGCCTCGATCAACTCGTCGGGGATGGTCAGGAAGAATTGCCGGAAAAAGAAAGTCGCGGTGGCAGACGCGATCAGTGGCAAGATCAGGCCGGTATAACTGTTGAGCAATCCAAGGGCGGCGGCGATCTCAAAAGTCGGCACGATCCGTACTTCGACCGGCAGCATCAAGGTGATAAAAATGAGCCAGAAGAAGAGCATGCGAAACGGAAAGCGGAAAAAAACGATGGCGTAGGCGGAAATGATCGAGATGGCGATCTTACCGATGGAAATGCCCAAGGCCATGATCATGGTGTTGAGCAACAGGCGCCAGACGGGCGTCCCGCCACCGCCGGCGCGGGCGCCCTTGGTCAGGGCGGTGGTGTAGTTTTCCAATAGCTGGCTGCCCGGCACCAGGGTCATGGGGGCCTGAAGCACTTCGGGAAGGGTCAGGGACGAGGCGACAAAGACCACATAGATGGGGAAAGCCAGGACAATGATGCTGACGATCAGAATGGCGTGAGAGAAGATGGTTAGAAGGCGATCATCAGTAGGTGACCCTCTTCTCGACATAGCGGAACTGGGCCACGGTGAGGACGATGACGATGCCCATGAGGATTACCGACTGGGCGGCGGAACTGCCCAGGTCGAGGCCGATGAAACCGTCTCTAAAGACCTTGTAGACAAGAATGTTGGTGGCGCCGGCCGGGCCGCCTTGGGTGACGGCATCGATGACACCAAAGGTCTCGAAAAAAGCGAAAATCATGTTGATCACTAACAGGAAGAAAGTGATCGGCATTAATAATGGGAAGATGATGGTCCAGAAGCGGTAAGTGGGCCCGGCGCCGTCAATGGCGGCGGCCTCGATCAACGAGCGGGGCATCGCCTGCATGCCGGCCAGGAAAAAAAGGAAATTGTAGCTGATCTGCTTCCAGGCCGAGGCGCCGATAACCAACATCATGGCCTGGTTGCCGTTAAGCAGGTAATTCCAGTCGACGCCGAGGGCAACGAGGGCTGAACTCAAAACCCCGACGCGTGGGTTGAACATGAACAAAAATAGGACGCCGGCAATGGCCGGGGCGACCGCATAGGGCCAAATCAGTAAGGTCCGATAAATCATCCGACCGGAAATTACGGCGTCGGCCTTGGCGGCGAGAAATAAGGCAATGGTCAGCGCCAAACCAGCGACCGAGAACGAGAAGATCGCCGTCGTTAGGATGGATCGCGCGTAGAGCGGATCGGAGAGGACAAAAGCGAAATTTTCGAAATAAACGAATTCGCTGGAGAGCCCAAAAGGGTCTTCTATGAGAGTCGATTGCAGCAGTGCCTGGCCAGCGGGCCAAACGAAAAAAACAAGGGTGATGGCGATCTGCGGGGCTAACAGGAAATAGGGCAGCACCCGATGGTTAAAGGTAACCCGCCTGTCCACGCTGTTCCCCCTACAGCCCTTTCAAACCAGCAGAGCGCGGGCCGCCGCTAAAAACGGCCCGCGCCTGTATCCTGCCGGGTCAACCTGCTATTGGTTGGCCCGCTCAAAACGACGCAACAGAACGTTGCCACGCTCTACGGCCGTATCCAGGCCTTCCTGGGCAGTCTTGTCACCAGCAAAGATGGCCTCCATCTCTTCTTCGATGACGTCGCGAATCTGCACGAAACTACCGAGGCGCAAACCCTTGGAGTTGCCCGAGGGCTCCCCAGACAGCATCTGGAAAATCGAAACATCGGCGCCCGGGTTGCGGCCGTAGTAGCCGGAAATCTGCGACACCGTGAACGCGGCCGGGGTTATGGGCAGATAGCCCGAGGCCTGGTGCCAAGCCGCCTGGAGGCCGGACGAAGAAAGGAATTCAAAGAAATCCGCCGTGCCGGCATAGACTTCCGGGTCGAGGCCCTGCAGCACCCACAGGCTGGCGCCGCCGATGATGGTGTTCTTGGGCTCAGCGATCACGTCGGGCCAATAGGGTAGCTGGGCGACACCAAAGTCGAAACTTGCGTTGGCGCGGACGCCACCGAGGCCAGCAGAGGATTCAGTAAACAAGGCGCATTCGCCGCCGCTAAACAGCGGGGCGGAAACGTTGCGGCGGCCGCCATATTTGAAGACGCCGTTTTCCTGCCAATCGGCCAACTGCTGGATGTGCTTGACCTGGGCCGGGCCGTTGAAGGTCAACTGAGTGTCGAGGCCGCCGAAACCATTATTCTTGTCGGCGAATGGCACATCTTGCCGGGCCGAGAAATTCTCAAGCTGGACCCAGGAAGGCCATGCGGTGGTAAGACCGCAGGTGGCAGCGCCGGAGTCGATGACCTTGGTCATCATCTCGCCGACTTCCGGCCAGGTCTTGGGCGGTGTTTCGGGGTCGAGACCGGCGGCGCGGAAAATATCCTTGTTGTAGTAGAGCACCGGTGTGGAGCTGTTGAACGGGAAGGACAGCATCTGGCCGTCACTGTTGGTGTAATAACCGGTTACGGCGGCCAGGAAGTCCTTGGGATCGAATGATTTGCCATTCTCCTCCATAAGCTCAAAAACGGGCTTGATGGCACCCTCGGCTGACATCATGGTCAAGGTGCCGACCTCGAAAACCTGTACGATCGCCGGCTGTTCACCAGCCCGGAATGCCGCGATCGCAGCGTTCATGGTCTCGGCATAAGTACCGCGATTGATTGCCACGACTTCGTATTTGTCCTGGGTTTCATTGAAGGCCTTGGCGATCGCGTCTATGCGCTCGCCATTGGCGCCGCCCATGGCATGCCACCAATCGATGGTGACACGGTCCTGCGCAGCCAATGCCGAACCCGCGCCAAACGCGAACAGCGCGGCGGCCGCGACCATTGTCTTGCGAATATGCATGAAGATTTCCTCCCAATTGTGCAAGTGCCGTATTAGTCCGCCGGCCGCGATACGCGCCCGGCAGAGATTACCGCAGATAAGCAGTGTGAGGCGGCGGTCGCAAGGTTCGCAAGGAAAATTATACGAAACAAATCGCAATTCGGCGAAACCCACGATGGTGAACCGGTCGACCGCAGCCAACGCGCTGCCTTGCCACCGCCACTGGATCGTGCGGCTTGGGGTGATCTGCCGCATCGCCCCACGATAGGTCAAAGGAAATCGCCGCGAACAGTATGGCTATCAAGAGATTGTGACGGGCCGGCTGGCCGGTGCCTACAGCATCATGTTGTTGACGCCCTTGGGCAGGCGCACGTTCAGGCCGTCGAGTTTCTCGGTCATGATAATCTGGCAGCCAAGACGAGAGGTTCGCGTCAAGCCGAAAGCGAGATCGAGCATGTCTTCCTCATCCTCATCGGGTTCTTCCAGCCGCATTATCCAAGCCGGATCGATGATGACATGGCAGGTGGAACAGGCCAGAGAACCTTCGCACGCGCCTTCGATATCGATGTCGTGCATATGGGCGATTTCGAGCAGCGACAGGCCGACGGGGGCATTTACCGCGCGCTCAGTGCCGTCCGTTTCTACAAATATAACCTGCGGCATCAACAGCCTCTCCGAAACAGGCCGTCAGACGTGAAATGATTCGCCACAGCCGCAGCGGCCCTTCTCGTTGGGGTTGTTGAAGGTGAAACCTGATTGAAACTGGCTTTCCTGATAGTCCATTTCGGAACCAATGAGAAACATCGTCGCGGCGGGATCGATGAGAACGCGGACGCCCTTATCTTCGATCACTTCCTCATAGGGCCGCATTTCCTCGGCATACTCAATGATATAGCTCAAACCGGAACAGCCACGCGGCTTGATGCCAACGCGCAGGCCGACGACACCGCCATCGGCCCGGCCCATGAGGTCGCGGACACGATCGGCGGCGGCGTCCGTTAACGTGATTACTTGCTGTGCCATTTATTGGCTCCGTTTATGCTACTCATTAAAGCATTCAAAACATGTCTAAAACCAGCCTGGCCTCTTCCGACATCAGGGCCGGTGTCCAAGTGGGTTCCCAGACCAGGCGAACCTCGACCTCACCGACACCGGCTACCGTGGCGGCGGCATCGGCGACCTGCTGAGGCAAGATGCCGGCCACCGGACAAGCCGGCGTGGTTAAGGTCATCGCAATCACAACCGATCCGTCCGCGGCCAAGGTTAGGTCATAAATTAGGCCTAAATCGTAAATGTTCACGGGAATTTCGGGGTCATGGACAGTCTTTAAGGCGGCGATGACCGCGTCCGGCGTCGCCGGCGCTGCGCCCGAGACCAAGGGGGTGCCGGCGCGGGCGACAAATTCCTCGCCCGGCGCGGGGGCGCCGGGGATGAAATCCTGCAGGGAGCGGCCGTCATCGAACTGGTTCATGGTCTATTCGGTACTGGCTTCATCCTCGCCGGCAAGGGCGGCGGATACCGCGTGCCAGGCAAGGGTGGCGCATTTGACGCGCATTGGGTATTCGCGGACGCCGGCTAGTACCTGCAGCTTCTCCAGGGCGCCGCTGGTCTCGGGATCGGCGGCTTCAGGCTCTTCGTCGGTGGTGCACATGCGGTGAAAGCGCGAGAAAATACGGGCAACCTGGGCCTCCGTCCGGCCGCGTATCAGTTCCGTCATCATCGAAGCGGAGGCCATGGATATGGCGCAGCCATTGCCCTCGAAAGCCGCGTCGCGGACGATGCCGTCGTCGTCGACCTTGAGATAGACGACAAGTTTGTCGCCACAAACGGGGTTGTAACCGCGGGCCTGGCACGTAGCGTCCTCGGGGTGGCGCAAGTTGCGTGGCCGCCGGCCGTGGTCGAGGATGACTTCCTGGTAGAGTTCGCGGATCTCGTCGTTCATCCGGTGAATAGCTCCGTTACCTGACTAAGGCCCTCGACCAGGGCATCGATATCAGCACGGGTGTTGTACATGCCAATGGAGGCGCGGGTCGTCGCGTGGACACCGAGCCGGTCCATGAGCGGCTGGGCGCAATGATGGCCGGCCCGCACGGCAACACCGGCACGGTCGACAATAGTGGCGATATCGTGGGGGTGGGCGTAGTCGAGGGTGAAAGAAACGACGCTGGCCTTGCCCGGCGCGGTACCAAAGAAGCGCAGCCCGGGGATGGCGGCAAGGCGTTGGGTGGCATAGTTCAGGATGTCGCGTTCATGGGCGGCGATGGCTTCGAGGCCAATTTCGCTGACATAGTCAATGGCGGCGCCGAGGCCGATGGCCTGAGCGATGGCCGGGGTGCCGGCCTCGAACCTGTTGGGCAGCCCGGCGAAGGTGGTGGTCTCGAATGTCACCCTCTTGATCATTTCACCGCCGGTCATGTAGGGCGGCATGGCCGCCAGAAGCTGCTCGCGGCCATAGAGCACGCCGATGCCCGAGGGGCCGTAGAGCTTGTGGCCGGAAAAGACAAGGAAATCGCAGTCCAGGGCCCGCACATCGACAGGCAGGTGGGTGACGGCCTGACAAGCATCGAGCAAGACCTTGGCGCCGACATGGTGGGCAGCCAGGACGATATCACGGACCGGGAGCACAGTGCCCAGCGCGTTGGACATATGGGAGATGGCGACGAGCTTGGTGCGCGGGCCAAGGAGGCTTGTAAATGCCTCCAGCAGGAATTCGCCATGGTCGGAGATGGGGGCGATGCGAAGGATCAAGCCCAACTCATCACGCAGCATCTGCCAGGGCACGATGTTGGCGTGGTGCTCGAGCTCGGAGATGACGATCTCGTCGCCGGGCTGGAGGAAGCGGCGGCCATAACTGGCGGCGACGAGATTGATGGCCTCGGTGGCGTTGCGGGTGAAGATGATTTCCTTGTGGCTGGCGGCGTTGAGGAACGCCCTCACCTTCTCGCGCGCCTCTTCATAGAGGATGGTGGCGCGCTCACTGAGATAATGCACGCCGCGATGAACGTTGGCGTATTCCTGCTCATAGACCTGGGTGACCCGGTCGATGACGGCGCGGGGCTTTTGGGCCGAAGCGGCGTTATCGAGATAGACCAAGGGTTTGCCGTGAACCCGGCGCGCCAGGATGGGGAAATCGCGGCGGATGCGCTCGACATCGTAGGCGCCATTGGCAAGGGGTGGGGTGACCATATTGCGGGGATCCATGTTCATGCCGGGGCCCCGAACCGGGTGTCCAACCAGCTTCGCACCAGGGCCATGAAGGATTGCCGCAGGGTTTGATCGGCAATCTCGTTGACGGCTTCGCCGGCAAATGCCTCGGTCAACATGCGGCGGGCGGCGGCGGGCGGGATGCCACGGGCGCAAAGATAGAACAGGGCGTCTTCGTCAAGCTCGCCGGCGGTGGCGCCATGGCTGCATTTGACGTCGTCGGCGTAGATCTCCAGTTCGGGCTTGGCATCGATGCGGGCACCGGGGGCGAGCAGTAAGACCCGATTAAGCTGATGGCCATCGGTGCGCTGGGCGTGGCGCTTGACCAGTATCTTGCCCTGGAAGACGCCCTTGCCGCCGGCGTCGATGACACCACGGAAATTCTGGCGCGAGAGGCTGTCGGTGGTGTCGTGGACGATGCGGGTCACATTATCCTGCTGTTGGCCGGCGGCGGCGAGATAGACGCCGTTGACCCGCGCCTCGCCTTGCCGTCCGGTGATGTCGACATAGGTCTCCTGGCGGGCAAGAAGCGCCCCGCTGTTGAGGGTGAAGGCGTCATACAGGGCGTCCTCACCAAGCGATACCGTGACACTGGCCAAATGGGTCGCGGCGGGTGTTTCAAGCTGGGCCTTGATGTGACGCAGCCGCGCTTTGGGGGCGAGGCTGATCTCCGTTACCGCGTTGGCAAAATAGGCCGTATCGCCGAGGCCGGTATGGCTCTCAACCAGGGTCATGGCCGCACCGGCCTCGAGGATCACCAGATGGCGCGGCTGGATGGCGATGGCGCCGGCGCCCGGGGCGGCGATATTGATGAGGTGGAGAGGTTGGTCGAGCCTTATGCCGGCCGGTAGGCGGACTACCAGACCGTCGCCCATGAAGGCCGCGTTGAGTGCCGCCAGGGCGTGGCCCTTTGGTGTTGCAAGACGGCCGATATGGGCCTCGATCAGGGCCGGCCGGTGTTCAAGCAAGTGGGCAAGGCTATCGATCAGAACGCCATCAGGAAGGCCGGAGAGCCGCGACAGCCCTGGATGGTGGTGGCCATTGACGAAGACGATGCTGGGGCCCTGCACAAGCTCGCGCTGCCATGGCGGTAGCGTATCGACGGCGGGGGGTGCGGTGAGTTCGGCGGGGGCGAGATCGAGGCCGGCCAGGTGGTCGAGCGGGGTCTTGCGCCAAGCCTCGAGCTTGCGCGTGGGCAAACCCTCGGCCCGGTAACTTGCCAAGGCTTGGCCGCGCAAGTCGCCCAACCAGGCGAGGCCGCTGCCCGGCAGGCGGGCGGCCGTGGCGGCGTGGCGGTCGGAAAGCAGCGGGGGGGGCATGGCGTTTTCCAGCATGGGGCGATCCGGGGGCTCAGGCCGCGACTTCAAGGAAACGGGCATAGCCCTTCTCCTCGAGTTCCAGGGCGAGTTCCTTGCCACCGGAGGCGGCGATGCGCCCGTTGGCAAGGACATGCACATGGTCGGGCACGATATAGTCGAGCAGGCGCTGATAGTGGGTGATGATGAGCAAACCACGGTCGGGACCGCGCATGGCGTTGACACCCTCGGCCACGACCTTCAAGGCATCGATGTCGAGACCGGAATCGGTCTCGTCGAGAATAGCCAACCTGGGCTCCAGGACCGCCATCTGGAGGATCTCAAAACGCTTCTTCTCGCCACCGGAAAAACCGACATTGACGAAGCGGCGCAACATATCGTCGTCGATGCCAAGCTTGGCGGCGCGGGCGCGGACGAATTTGAGGAAATCCATGGCGTCCATCTCGGACTCGCCACGGCTGGTCCTGGCCACGTTGAGAGCGGTCTTGAGGAAGTTCATGCCGGTGACGCCGGGCAACTCCACGGGGTATTGAAAGGCCAAGAAAATGCCGGCGCGGGCGCGTTCGTCGGCGCTCAGCGCCAGGAGATCGGCACCGTCGTAACGCACGGTACCGCTCAATACCTCATAACCATCGCGGCCGGCGAGGATGTGGGACAAGGTACTCTTGCCGGAGCCGTTGGGGCCCATGATGGCGTGGACCTCGCCGGGATCGATGGCGAGATCGAGACCGGTGAGGATCTCCTTGCCATCCACGGCGGCGCGCAGGCCGGATATCTCAAGCAATGCCATAAATCTTGTAAAACCTTCTGCTAGCCGACGCTGCCTTCAAGGCTGATGCCGACGAGTTTTTGTGCTTCGACCGCGAATTCCATGGGCAGGGTCTGGAGGACCTCGCGGCAGAATCCGTTGACGATGAGAGAGACCGCTTCCTCGCTCGTGAGGCCGCGGGCGCGGCAGTAGAATAATTGGTCATCGCTGATGCGGCTGGTGGTTGCCTCATGCTCGACGCGGGCGGAGGGGTTGGTGGATTCGATGTAGGGGACCGTGTGGGCGCCGGATTGGTCGCCAATCAAGAGACTGTCGCACTGGGTGTGGTTGCGGGCGTTGGTGGCACCAGCCTGCATGCGCACAAGACCGCGATAGGTGCTGTCGGAGCGGCCGGCGGCGATGCCCTTGGAGACAATGCGCGAGGTGGTGTTCTTGCCGATGTGGATCATCTTGGTGCCAGTGTCGGCCTGCTGGCGATTGTTGGTGATGGCGACGGAATAGAATTCGCCGACAGAGTTGTCGCCCTGCAAAATGCAACTTGGATATTTCCAGGTGATGGCGGAGCCAGTCTCGACCTGGGTCCAGGCGATCTTGGAGTTGCGGCCGCGGCAGGCGCCACGCTTGGTGACGAAATTATAGATGCCGCCGCGTCCTTCCTCGTCGCCGGGGTACCAGTTCTGTACCGTCGAATATTTGATCTCCGCGTCGTCGTGGGCGATCAGTTCAACGACGGCGGCGTGGAGTTGGTTCTCATCGCGCATGGGGGCCGTGCAGCCTTCGAGATAACTCACATAGGCGCCCTCGTCGGCGACGATCAATGTGCGCTCGAACTGGCCGGTGTTGGCCTGATTGATGCGGAAATAGGTACTCAATTCCATCGGGCAGCGGACGCCCTTGGGGATATAAACGAAGGAACCATCGGTGAAGACGGCGCTGTTGAGGGTGGCGAAAAAATTGTCCGAATAGGGTACGATCGAGCCGAGGTATTTTTTCACCAACTCCGGGTAGTTGGCCACGGCTTCGGAGATGGGGCAGAAGATGATGCCCTGCTCTTCGAGCTTGGCCTTGTACGTGGTGGCGACGGAGACACTATCGAACACGGCGTCGACGGCGACACCGGCGAGAAATTCCTGCTCGCGCAAGGGAATGCCGAGCTTCTCATAGGTCTCGAGCAGTTTGGGGTCGACCTCGTCGAGGGATTTGGGGCCGTCGGTGGTCTTGGGGGCGGCGTAATAATAGGCGTCCTGATAGTCAATAGGCGGGTAGCCGACCTTGGCCCAGTTGGGCTCCTCCATGGTCAGCCAATGGCGGAACGCCTTAAGGCGCCAGGCCAGCAACCATTCGGGCTCGGACTTCTTGGCCGAGATGAAACGGATGATGTCTTCATTGAGCCCCTTGGGCGCCAATTCGACCTCGATATCGGTGACAAAACCGTATTTATAGTCGGCGCCGACCGACTGGACCTGCTCAACGGTTTCGATATCTGCGGCCATAAGGGCTCCTATACACCGCCGGAAGCGCTGGTGCGCCGGGGCGTTTGGTTTTTCAAATGCTGAACTGTCTCGATCAGGCGACCGGCGGCAAAGTCGGTCTCGGCCTGGGTGGTGAATCTGCCAAAGCCTATGCGAACCGAGGCGGCGGCAATGGCGTCGTCGAGGCCCAGCGCACGCAGGACGTAAGAAGGCTCGACGCTGGCGGATGTGCAAGCCGAGCCGGTGGACAGGGCGACATCGTGCAATTGTTCGAGGATGGCCTCGCCATCGACACCTGGGAAGGCGAGGTTGAGGTTGGCGGCGACGCGGTGTTCGGCGTCGCCGTTGAGTATGACGTCGGGGATAGCCTGCAGGAGGCGGCGATGAAAGTGCTCGCTCAACGCGGCCAGGCGTTTGCTCTCCTCAGCCATCTCGCCGGCGGCCAATTCGCAGGCGAGACCGAGGCCGACGCAAGGAGGGGCCGGTAAAGTGCCCGAGCGCAGGCCTCGCTCCTGGCCGCCACCGCTGATCTGGGCAGTTAGCCGGGCGCGCGGGCGGCGGCGAACATAGAGGGCGCCGATGCCCATGGGGCCGTAGGTTTTGTGGCCGGAAAGACTCAGCAAATCGATGCCCATGGCCTCGACATCAAGGGGGATCTTGCCAATGGCCTGGGCGGCGTCGGTGTGAAACAAGATTTTGTGCCGACGGCAGAGGCGGCCGATTTCGGCAAGGGGCTGGATGACGCCGATCTCGTTGTTGACCGCCATGATGGAGACAAGCGCGGTGGCGTCCTCGATGGCGCCGGCGAGGGTATCGAGATCGATGAGACCGTTGGGCAGCACCGGCAAGATGGTCACGCGGGTGCCGGCCGCCGCCACCGAACGGGCCGATTCGAGGACGCATTTATGTTCGGTGGCGGCAACAATAATGTGGTCGCCGCCATGGTCGCGGTGGAACTCAGCCGCCCCTTTGATGGCCAGATTGTTGGCCTCGGTCGCCCCGGAAGTGAAAATAATTTCGCGGGGAGAGGCGCCGATACTGGCCGCTACCTGGGCACGGGCGGTGGCGACCGCATCGGCGGCTTCGCGGCCATAGGCGTGCTTGGAGTGGGGGTTACCAAAACGCTCGCTAAAATAGGGCAGCATGGCGTCGAGAATGCGGGGATCGACGGGTGTGGTCGCCTGATGATCGAGGTAGACCGCGGTGACCGGACCGGGTGCGGCCGTGCTGTTATGAACGTTGCTCATGATGGCCTCAGGCCGCCGGCGCGGCGATTGGGGCATGGCGGCGGCCGGCTTGGCCGATGCCGTGGCTCCAAGCGGCGATGAACCGGTCAATGTCCGCCGGTACGCTGGCCCAGCCGAGACTGATGCGGATGGCGCCGCGCGCAGCGTCCTCGCCGGCGCCCATGGCCTTGAGAACATGACTGGGCGAAACCTTGCCACTGGAGCATGCCGAGCCGTTTCGGCAGCGATATCGGGCACCCCAAGGCAGCTGGTATTGCCAAGGCGCGGTGACGTGGCGCCATGGACAATGGTCCCCGGTACGGCCAGGCGCGCGCGGGTCTCCAGATCATCACGCAGGGCGGACATTCTGGTGGCCCGGGACAAGCCTTTTTCGGCAAGTCCCGCGGCGACGCCGAAACCGACGATGCCGGCGACATTCTCGGTCCCGGCGCGGCGTCCGCGTTCCTGTCCGCCGCCGTAAATCTGGCGGACGATGTCGACGCCGGGGGCGAGTATCAGGGCACCGACGCCCTGGGGACCGCCGATCTTATGGGCGGACAGGGTCAGCATATGGACACCGAGAGCCGGCATGTCGATGGCTATGCGGCCGGCCGCCTGGACCGCGTCGCAATGAACCAGGGCACCATATTCACGGGCGAGCTGGGCAATCTCGCGGAGCGGCTGGATGACGCCGGTCTCGTTGTTGGCCAGCATGACCGAGACCAGGGCGGGACGGTCGTCGCGGGCCAACAGGGCGGCGAGATGGGTGAGGCTGACCCGGCCATCGGTGCGGACCGGCACGGCGATGGCATCGGGCGGCGCGGCGAGCACGGACTCATGCTCGATCGCCGAGACCAGGATGCGCTCCCTGCCGCAGCCCCGGAGTGCCAGATTGTTGGCCTCGCTGCCGCTGCCGGTAAAGACGACGCCGGCCGGCCTGGCACCCACCAGAGCGGCCACCGCTTCGCGGGCATCCTCGACCTGAGCGCGCATGAGGCGGCCAAATCCGTGCACCGACGACGGGTTGCCGGGATGGGCCATGACTCGGGCGAGCGCGGCGGCGACCTCGGGATGGACCGGGGCGGTGGCGTTATAGTCCAAATAGACGGAAGTGGTCATGACCGCCTGGCCCTCTACTGCGCGGCCACGGTCGTGGGAGCCTGATCGCCAAAAAATAGCTGGCTGGTGCCGAGCACACGGCGTTCGCAGACATCGGCAAGAGAGACAGAGTTCAAATATAGCTGGATCTGCTTGCCCAACTCTTCCCACAGATCATGGGTCAAGCAGCGGCTGCGGTCGGCCAGGCAACCCTGGGCGGTGTCGGGCCGGCAGCGGGTGGCCCGCATGGGCTCGTCGACCGCCAGGATGACATCGGCGATGCGGGTCTCGCGCGCCGGGAAACCAAGCAAGTAGCCGCCACCGGGACCGCGCACGCTTTGGACAAGGCCGACGCGGCGCAATTTGGCGAAAAGCTGTTCGAGATAGGACAACGAGATTTGCTGACGCTCGGCAATGTCGGCGAGGACGATGGGGGTCTCGCCGCCATTGAGCGCCAGATCGACCATGGCCATAACGGCATAGCGCCCCTTGGTGCTCAATCTCATGAGCCTGTCCCTCGTGGTGCGCCGCTGTTGCCGGCGCCATCGGCGCTCTGTTCCGGCGTCAAGGCGGCGTCACCGGGCGGCGGCACGGCTTGGGCGGAGGCAAGATCCCGCTCCAATTCGCCGACGCGCTGACGCAGCTCACCGACCTGTGCCAGCAAGCCATCAATGGCGCGCGCTATGGGGTCGGGCAGATCGGCGGTGGGGGTGCCATAAGCCGCGAATGCTCCCGGTTTCGCCTGCGCACGAACCTGAACGGGTTTGGCGGGAACGCCGACCACAGTCGAGGCCTCGGCAACGTCCCTGACGACGACGGCGTTGGCGCCAACGCGGGCATTGCGGCCAACGGTGATGGGGCCGAGTATCTGCGCGCCGGAACCGGCAATCACGCCATCGGCCAGTGTCGGATGGCGCTTGGTATTCTTTTGGTTAACGCTATCCTCCGCGGGTGATATTCCACCCAGGGTCACATCGTGGTAGAGGGTGACGTTATCGCCGATTTCCGCGGTCTCACCAACGACGACGCCCATGCCGTGATCAATAACCAAGCCGTCGCCGATCTTGGCAGCGGGATGGATTTCGATGCCGGTGAGAAAACGGGATAGCTGGGAAAATACACGGCCGAGGAAGAATAAACGGCGATGCCAAAGCCAATGAGACGCACGGTGCCAGACAACCGCGTGGAATCCGGGATAGGTCAAGGCTACCGTCAGCCGCGAGTGCGCGGCAGGGTCGCGCTCGATATAGGCATCCAGGTCGCGTAGGAGGCGCTTGAAGCTCATGGCACCCTATATGCTATACAATCCGGTCGAAAACGGTTGTTGGAGCCCGCTCCAGTCGCCGCATGGGGTTGAAGGCGATATAAGATAACCGACTATAACAGTCAAGTATTCGTGGATATATATGAACCCCTGGGACTTATGAGGGCGACCACTAGCGTAGGAGATTGCCCGGCTTTAGCCGGTCGGCACTGCCAGGCAAAGGAAAGTGATGCCAGAAGTTATTCTTAGCGGCCCGGACGGGCGACTGGAAGGCCGCTACCACCACGCAAAGGAGCCTAACGCTCCGATAGCACTGTTTCTGCACCCGCACCCGCAGCATGGCGGGACGATGAACAACAAACTCGTGTTCGCGCTCTATCATATATTCGCGCGACGGGGGTTCTCGGTACTGCGCTTCAATTTCCGCGGCGTCGGACGCTCTCAGGGGTCGTTCGACAGGGGCGAAGGGGAGCTTTCGGATGCGGCCTCGGCGCTGGATTGGATGCAGGGATATAACCCCAACGCCCGCGCCTGCTGGGTCGCCGGGTTTTCGTTCGGGGCCTGGATCGGCATGCAATTGCTGATGCGGCGGCCGGAAATAAGCGGTTTCATCTCCATTTCACCACCGGCGAATATGTATGATTTCACATTCCTGGCGCCCTGCCCGGCTTCCGGCTTGATGGTGCACGGCCTGGCCGACGATGTGGTGCCGGAACCTTCGGTCGCCCAGCTGGTGGAGAGGCTGGCAAAACAGCGCAACGTGGTCATTACCTACGAGACTATCGAAGGGGCGAACCATTTTTACCAGGACCGGCAGGACGTGCTCCAGCGCAAGGTTCTGGATTATCTGAATACCCGCGACGATACCTGACCCAATAGCGTCAACGAGAGCCTATCGGCATGACATCGCTGCGCTCCGAGTTCCTGAAGACCGTCAGCGATCGCGGCTTCCTGCACCAATGCAGCGATATGGAGGCGCTGGACGCACTTGCCGCCGAAAGCATCGTGACAGCCTATATCGGCTTCGACGCTACCGCCGACAGCCTGCATGTGGGCAGCCTGTTGCCGATCATGATGCTGCGCTGGCTGCAGCGCACGGGGCATCGGCCGATCGTGCTAATGGGCGGCGGAACAACGAAAGTGGGCGACCCATCGGGCAAGGATGATGCGCGCAAGCTGTTGAGTGAAGAGGAAATCGACAGGAATATCGACCGCATCAAACAGACTTTCGCGCGCTTTTTGACGTTCGGGGAAGGCCCTACCGACGCCATCATGGCGAACAATGATGACTGGCTGAGCAGCCTGGCCTACATCCCCTTCCTGCGCGACTATGGCCGGCATTTCTCGGTCAACCGAATGCTGAGCATGGACAGCGTGAAATTGCGGCTGGACCGCGAGCAGCCGCTCAGTTTCCTGGAATTCAACTATATGGTGCTGCAGGCCTATGACTTCGTGGAGCTGTCGCGGCGCCATGCCTGCGTGCTGCAGATGGGGGGGTCCGACCAGTGGGGTAATATTATTACCGGCGTCGATCTGGGACGGCGGGCGGCAAATAGATCCCTCTATGCGCTAACGACACCGCTGTTGACGACGGCAAGCGGGGCAAAGATGGGCAAAACCGCGGAAGGTGCTGTCTGGCTCAACGAGGACAAACTTAGCGCCTACGATTATTGGCAATATTGGCGCAATACCGAGGATGGCGATGTGGGCCGCTTCCTGCGCCTGTTTACCGAACTGCCGTTGGATGAGATCGCCAGGCTGGAGGCCCTCGAGGGCTCGGAGATCAACGAAGCGAAAATCGTCCTGGCCAACGCAGCGACGACGCTGTGCCGTGGTGGCGAAGCAGCGCGCGCGGCAGCGGAAACGGCGCGCAAGACGTTCGAGCAAGGCGGGACGGGCGATGCGCTGCCCATGGTGGATGTACCGGCAGCCGAGCTTGGCGCGGGTATTCCCATTTACGCGTTGATGGCCCGCGCGGGGCTGGTGGGCTCGAACAGCGAAGGCCGCAGGCTGGTTCGCGGCGGCGGTTGCCGGGTCAACGGCAAGGTGGTGGCGGACGAAAATACCGCTATCGATACCGGTGCGGTAGACAAGGACGGCGTTATCAAACTGTCCGCGGGCCGTAAACACCACGCCCTGGTGCGGCCAAGCTGACGCATTGCTAGTTATCGAACGGCGGGTCGACGGGGAACTTGGTCGCCGGCTCGGCCGTTGCCGGGGTGCCGGTGCCAAATCCGCCAAGTATTTTGCGGGTGAAGCCGGGTGTCAGGATGGAGAGAGGGTTGACGGTCATGCGCGGGCTGTCGAGGGGGCCTTCGACCTTGTATGTCGCGGCGAAAATGCCGTCGCCGCCGCCGGTAAGAATGTCGCCAAGCACCGGCAACTTGCCGAGCAGGCTATTCAATGTGTAGGCCGGGGCGATTTCGCCGCGCAGATTGATGGTGGCGGCGGTACGGTCGATGCGGCCTTCGGCCAGAATGCCGAGCTCGGAGCCACGCATTTTTATTGCCGGGAGTTCGATATTGGTTTCGGTCAGCACAAAAGGTATTTCCAGCCGGCTGAAAGCAATGCCATCACCACTGAGGGTATCGCCAATGCCCCTGAGCGAGGCGAGGGTCAGCAGGCGACCGAGCAGGGGCGCCTTGGTCATCTGAAAATCGGTCATCAGCACCTGCCCGATCAACGGCTCGCCGGCCTCGTCATCGCGCATCTCTCCCTCAATGGTAAGCCGGCCGCCGCGGATGGCGTCGGTCCAATCAAGCGCCGAGAGCAAGGCGCCGCCATCGGCGACGGCGAGGGTAAAACCGCGCCGCTGGGTGGCGTCGACGACAATCAGGGCGACGTCATCGGGCTCGACAAGGCCGCCACGGAGGTCAGCGCTGCGCAACCTGGTACCGTCGTGGACAATGCGGCCGGAAACATCCAGCAGGCGGGTGACTTCGCCGAGCCGGACTTCGGCGATGGGCGCGTCGGGATCGATGGCCAGCCGCACGGCCAGGCCAGCACGCGGCGGGGTCTCGGGCTCCCCTGCCCCGTCGTCATCGCCGTCAAGGTCGCCGTCGGAGTCGGCGAGATCCCGGACCTGTTGGCGCAAATCAAGGGTCTGCCCGCCAAGACGAATATCCAAGGCGCCATCGTCGGCCAAGACGACGGTGCCAAACAGCTCATTGCCGCCATAAGCAAGACGCGAGAGCCCAATCTCGCGCAGGCCGCCGCCCTGATCGGCCGCGGCGAAACGGATGGCACCCGTTGCAACCAATTCGTCGCCGGTGATTTCGAACCGCGAAATGTCGGTGAGCGCACCGGCATCGACAGTGAAACTCAGTGCTCCCTGCGCCGCGCTGCCGCCTTCCTTGCGCAACCCGATGGCAGGAATGCTTATATCGGCGGCGGTCAGATCAAGGTCGGCGGCACCGATCGCGCGGCTGTCGGGGAAGATCGCGTAACTGATTCCAACGCCAATCGCGCCCGACAGGTTGGCGCTGAGATCGAGGCCCAAGCTCGCTATGGCGGCTTGATCGAAGATGCCGCTGACCTCGTAGCGGGTCCGGAAACCGCCGTCATCGACAAAACGTTCGGTCCAGCGGGCTTCGACCGGTACCTGGCCGAGACTGATATTGCCCCATGCAGAGAGCTGTCGCGTGTCGACCTCCAGGGACAGGGTGCCGTTGTCCAAAGGCAGCCCAAACAAACCCTGGGCCTGGGAGAAGCCCGTAATACCGGCGGCGGCGGCAACACCGATGTCGTCAAGGGACAAATTCCTGCGCAATGGGATGCGGAAGGTGGCGTTGGTGCGTTGCTCGCCGCCCATTTGCCGGGGATCGATGCCAAGGGCCGTGGCATAACCCAAGGGCTCCATATCAAGCACGGTCAAGGCGTCCGAAACCGACCCGGTAATGGTTATATCGATATTGGCAACCTGTTCGGGGCCGGCCAGGTTGATCGCGATTACCCCCTCCTCGACCACCAGGTCGCGCAGACCGCCGGAATTCACCTTGATGACGAACTGAGAAGCGTCAAAGCGAATATCGCCATTGACATCGAGAACCGGGGCCATGGGCCGGAAATAGTGGACCGTCACGCCCGATGCATCCATGACACCGCCTAGCTCGCTGACCTGGATCGCGAGGGGGTCGTCGACCGGGGCGCTGGCGACCAGCGCCATGGTCGCGCGGTTAACCATGCCGGCCTCGAGATTGGCAGTAACCCAATTGCGGGCGCCGCGGCCGATGTCGCGGGGCCACAGAGTGTCCAGGGCGTCCACCGGAACGTCGCGGGCCTCGGCGTCGAGGGCGATCGTGAGGGTATCCTCGTTAGAACTCACCGAGCCACGCAGCGAGGCAACCGGCCCGCCAAGGTCGATCTCGGCGGCATCGATGCGCAGCGTCCTAAAGTCAGCCTCGATGCTGCCGCTGGCACTTGCTCTGGCGAGCGTCAGCGGCTCAGGATAAAATTCCGGCAAGTCGATGCTGCCGGCACCGGCAGCCAAGTCGTAGCGGAGATTTTGGAGCCGGAAGGTTTCATCGAGCCGTAAATCGAGAGACCCGGCCAACCGCATGTCGAGCCGTTCGAGGAAATTCAGCCGCGGCTCGACCCGGGCAAGCAGCTTTGGCTCGAGATCATCGAAGACCAGTTGGGCGGCCAAACCCGGACGCAAGGCGGTACGCTGGGCGCGGGCGCGGAATCGTCCCGTGACCCCGCCCGCGGTCACCGTCAAACGGGCGTCGGCCCGGATGCCGACATCGTCGCGGGTAATGTCCAAATTGGCATCGGTTATGTCCCAAGCCAGATTACGGCTCTGGTCGCGGACGGCGAGTTGGCCGTTTACGACCCTGACACTGGTGAGATAACCCGCAGCACTGCTGTCGTCGGGGGGTTGGAGGAGTTGGGTGAGAAGGCTTAAGGCCCGGCCCGGCGCGGCCGGTACGGGTTCATCGAGGCCGGAGACGACCGGTTCGTCCCGGCCCAAGGATATGCGAAGCCTGGGGCCCCTGATCTCAAGACCCTGGGGGGCTATCAGGCCGCGCAGCAGGGCGCGGCCGCTGAAGTTGATGGATAATTCAGGTATCCGCGCCAGGGGCCGGCCATCCTGGTCGCGAAGTTCGACACCCAGAGCCTGGACATCGAGGGATTGCCGCTCACTGGACCAGGCGAGCACCGTCTCGCGGAGTGTCAATTGAGCGCTGCTACCCTCAGGGTTGAGCGCTTGCTCGATATAGCCGTTAAGGAAACTGAGCCGAATCGGCCCCTGCGCGAGCTGCCAGACGACGGCAAGCCCAAACAAAACCGCGCCGATAGATAGCGCAGCAAAGATCTGTAACAACAGCCTGGACGATCGCAATATCAAGAGGTTACGCCCTTTTCATGCATCGTTGGGGGACGGGAACCCGCCTTGACCCCGGTGCTTGCCATACCGCACTGTGCGGGAAATTCATATGGCTTGTTATGCACCTACTCCGCGCCTTGGACCCGAGCCGATTGCCTCTCGCCGCCAATGCCGAACGCGCCGCTCTGGGACGGGCGCGGTGGCTAGAGGCGGCAGCGGCCTGCGGCGACCCGGATCTGGCGCGATTCGCCAGCGATCTTAACAAGGATGCCGCCGGGGCGCGATTGCTCGACGCGGTGTTCGGCAACAGCCCATTCCTCACCCAATGCCTGGTGCAAGATATAGGTAGTCTTCGGGCAATTCTTAGCCAGGGCTTCGAGGGCGGCTTTTGCGAGGCGCTGGACAGGGTGGAAGGTCTGGATCCCGCGGCCGGCAGCCTCGACTCGCTGATGAGAGAGCTGCGCCGGGCCCGGTCACGGGTCGCATTGAGCGTGGCACTGGCCGATATCAGCGGTGTTTGGGGCCTCGAGGACGTGACACGGCGGCTGAGCCGATTCGCCGATAGCGTGCTGCGCGCCGCCGGCGGCTTTCTGCTGCGCCAGGCGCACGAGAAAGGGGCGCTGCGGCTACCCTATCCCGAAGACCCGAATCTGGGGTCCGGGCTGATCATTCTGGCCATGGGCAAGCTGGGGGCCAATGAGCTCAATTACTCAAGCGATATCGACCTGATCATTCTCTATGACAGGGAAAAAATAGAAACGGCACGGCCGGACGCGTTGCAGCAGCTCTTCGTGCGGCTGGCGCGGGGGCTGGTCAAAGCCTTGGACGAGCGCACGGCGGATGGTTATGTCTTCCGCACCGATTTGCGGCTGCGCCCCGACCCGGGGGCAACACCACTGGCCATATCGGTGCAGGCGGCGGAAACCTATTACGAGAGCATCGGGCAGAATTGGGAACGCGCGGCGATGATCAAGGCGCGGCCGGCCGCCGGCGATTTGGCATCCGGACATGAATTCGTCGAAGCCTTGCGGCCGTTTGTTTGGCGCCGCTCACTAGGTTTTGCTTCGATCCGGGATATTCACTCGATCAAACGCCAGATCCACGCCCACAAAGGCGGCAGCACGGTGGCGCTGGAAGGCCACAATATAAAACTCGGCCGCGGCGGCATCCGGGAGATCGAGTTCTTCGTGCAAACCCAACAGCTGATCTGGGGCGGGCGAAATCCTGCCTTGCGCACCGCGGGGACGCTGGATTCCCTGCGGGGGCTGGCAGCGAACGGCCGGATCAGCGCGGTCGTGGCCAAACAAATGGCGGATGCCTACCGGGAATTGCGACGGATCGAGCATCGCCTGCAGATGATCAATGATGAACAAACGCAAACGCTGCCGTCGGCGCGCGACGACATTGCGCGGCTGGCGACATTCCTGGGTTATGAGAGTGAAGACGATTTCGCGGCGACGCTGCTCAATCACCTGCGTATCGTGGAGCATCATTATGCCGAGCTGTTCGAGGAGGCGCCGACCCTGGGCAGCAGCGGCAGTTTGGTTTTTACCGGCAGCGAACACGACCCGGACACCCTGAAAACCCTCGCCGCGATGGACTTCGCAGATGTCGAGGCGGTGTCGACCATCGTGCGCGGCTGGCAGCATGGGCGCTTCCGGGCGACGCGGAGCACACGCTCGCGGCAATTGCTGACGGAACTCATGCCAGGGCTGTTAAGCGCCCTGGCCGGCACAGCCAATCCGGATCAGGCGCTGCACCGGTTCGACGGGTTTCTGGGGGGGCTGCCGGCCGGGGTGCAGCTGTTCTCGCTGTTTCAATCAAACCCCTCATTGCTCAAGCTGGTGGCAGAAATCATGGGCGGTTCGCCGGCCCTGGCGACCTGGCTTAGCCGCAATCCGCTGCTGCTCGACGGCGTCCTGGATGAGAGTTTCTTCCGTCCCTTGCACGACAAAGCAGCGATGCTGGCCGAGCTGGAAGACCGGCTGGTACAGGCGCGGGACATGCAGGATGTGCTGGACCTATCGCGGCGCTGGGCCAATGACGCGAAATTCCAAGTGGGCGTGCAGATATTGCAGCAGATCGCCAATATCGACCAGGCCGGGCAAGCCTTGTCGGACATCGCCGACAGCGTGGTGGCGGCGTTGCTGCCGCGCATCGCCAATGAATTCGCCGAGCGTCACGGGCGATGCCCCGGCCTCGGCCTGGCAGTGCTGGCATTTGGCAAACTGGGCAGCCAGGAATTGACGGCGACATCGGATATCGACCTGGTGTTTATCTACGACCTGCCGGACGCCAATGCGGTATCGGACGGCGACAAAGCGCTGCCCGCGCAGGTCTATTTCCAACGTTTGGGGCAACGGCTGATCACCGCGCTGACGGCGCTGACCGGCGAGGGTAAATTGTATGATGTGGATATGCGGCTGCGGCCATCGGGCCATAAGGGACCACTGGCGGTAAGCTTGAAAGGGTTCGAGCAGTACCAACAGGACTCCGCCTGGACCTGGGAGCATCAGGCGTTGACACGGGCGCGGGTCGTCCATGGCGCCCCGGCGCTGGTGGGGCGCATTGAGTTGTTGATGAAGAAGGTGCTGTGCCGGCAAAGGGACGAGGACGCGCTGGTGGTGGCGGTGGACAATATGCGCGCGCGCATTGCCCGCGAACATAAGGGCATGACTCTGTGGGATATCAAACATTATCGCGGCGGCATGATCGATTGCGAATTCATCGCGCAATATCTGTTGTTGCGCCACGCCCACGAGCATCCAGGCTTATTGAAGGGGGATGCGGCGAGCATCTATGCCGCGCTGCTGAAAGAGGAATTGCTGCCGCGCGACGTGGCGGAAGAGTTAATCGAGGCCACCGATCTGTGGCGGCGATTGCAGGGCGTCATCCGCCTGGAAGCGGCGGACAATGCCGATGGCGACGGCTGGCCGCCGGCGGTCAAGGCAGCGCTGGCCCGGGCCGGGGGTGCGGCCGACTTCGAGGCGCTCGTAAACAAGGCGGAAGCGGTCGCACAGCGCACATACGGGCATTACAAATCGCTTGTTGGCGAAATAGCCGATGGTGTCCGCAGGAGTGGCCTGGATACAAAGTGACACGGCCGCTCAGCCCTGCCCTTGGTTGACATTGCCGGCGGGACCACGAAATCTACGGACAGCTAAAATTCGCCGACAGCAAGAAAAGGAGCCAGAGAGATGAGCCTGTCGGAAGGCGATAAGGCACCTGACTTCGATGTGCCGGCGGATGGCGGGGGGCGGGTCAGCCTGGCGGCGCATGCGGGCAAAATTGTGGTGCTGTATTTCTACCCCAAGGACGATACGCCGGGATGCACCAAGGAAGCCTGCGGATTTCGCAACTGTATCGGGGACTTTAAGGCCGCCGGAGCCGAGGTTATCGGCGTCTCCAAGGACAGCGTGAAAAAACACGACAAGTTCAAGGCTAAATACGAACTGCCTTTTACGCTGGCCAGCGACGAGGATGGGGCGGTGTGCGATGCCTACGGCACCTGGGTCGAGAAGAGCATGTATGGCCGCCATTACATGGGTATCGAGCGGGCGACCTTCGTTATCGACGGAGAGGGTGCCGTGCGCAAGATCTGGCGCAAAGTCAAAGTGCCCGGCCATGTGGAAGCGGTCCTGGACGTGGTGCGCGATCTCTGAGCGGCCTGACCCTATCAGAGCTGGCGGTGGCCGCGCTCAGCGCCAGCGATCCCGGCGACAAGGTTGCGATAACGGCGCAAGCGGCGGCGGCGTGGCAGGCCGGGGGTTTGCGCGATATTGGCGATACGCGGCCGCCGGAGCGGCCCGGGCGGCCGGCCAAACCGGTGCTGCTGGCGCCCTCGCAGATGCCCAAACGCAAAGCGAGTACGCCGCGTGGGCGCATTACCTTGTTGCACGCGATCGCGCATATTGAGCTTAACGCCATGGATCTGGCTTGGGATTTGCTGGCGCGGTTCGCCGGACCGCATCTGCCGCGCGACTTTATTGCCAGCTGGATCACTGTCGCCAGCGACGAGGCGCGGCATTTCTCCATGCTTGCAGCGCGCCTGCGAGAGTTGGGGGCGGGTTATGGCGACTTCCCGGCCCATGACGGCCTGTGGCAGGCGGCGATGGCGACGTCCCATGATCTGCTGGCGCGCCTGGCGGTGGTACCACTGGTGCTGGAGGCGCGGGGCCTGGACGTGACGCCGACGATGATCGCCAAACTGCGGCGCGCCGGCGATGACGTTTCGGCGGATATTCTGGAGGTCATCTATGACGAGGAAATCGGCCATGTGGCGGCGGGGCGCCGGTGGTTCGATTTTACCTGTGCCGCGCGGGGTTTGGAACCGGCGGCGACCTGGCAGCGTGTGGTGGCGGACCTGCATCCGGGGGGGCTGAAGCCGCCCTTCAATGTCGAGGGCCGAACGAAAGCCGGCTTTCCACAGCGCTACTATGATCCGGCGGGCGCTGATTCGTCCGCCTGATCGGCACTGCCCTTGAGGCGAGCGGCAAGAGAGGCTTCGATGAAGCGGTCAATATCGCCATCCAGAACCGCCTGGGCGTTGCCGGTCTCGGCCCCGGTGCGCAGGTCCTTGACCATCTGATAGGGGTGGAGAACGTATGAGCGGATCTGGTGGCCCCAACCGATGTCGGTCTTGGCATCGGCTTCGGCCTGGGCGGACTCTTCGCGCTTCTTGAGTTCGGCCTCGTAGAGCCGGGCGCGCAGCATATCCATGGCGGCGGCCCGGTTGCGGTGCTGGGAGCGGTCATTCTGGCACTGCACGACTATGCCGCTGGGCAGATGCGTCATGCGGACCGCGCTGTCGGTCTTGTTGACATGCTGGCCGCCGGCGCCCGACGCGCGGTAGGTGTCGACGCGCAAATCCTTGTCCTGAATTTCGATCTCTATGGTGTCGTCGATGACCGGATAAACCCAGGCACTGGCAAAGCTGGTATGGCGGCGGGCCTGGGAATCGAACGGTGAAATGCGAACCAGGCGATGGACGCCGGACTCGGTCTTGAGCCAGCCATAGGCATCGGGGCCGGAAATCTTCAGGGTCGCCGATTTGATGCCGGCTTCCTCGCCCGCGCTTTCCTCCAGCCATTGCAACTTGTAGCCATGAGCCTCAGCCCAGCGGGCGTACATGCGGACCAGCATTTCGGCCCAATCCTGGGACTCGGTGCCGCCGGCGCCGGCGTGGATTTCGAGATAACAGTCGTTGGCGTCGGCCTCGCCGGAGAGCAGGCTGGCGAGTTCGAGCTTTTCGGTGCGCGTCTTCAGTGCCGCGATAGCGGCTTCGGCTTCGGCGACGATTTCGGCGTCGCCCTCGGCCTCGCCAAGCTCAATGAGTTCCCGATTGTCGGCCAGCTCTTGCGACAGGGCCTGGGTATCCTCGAGGGAGCGGGCGAGCTGGGTGCGCTCACGCAAGACCCGCTGGGCCCGATCCTGATCCTGCCAAAGCTCAGGATCCTCGGCTAACGCGTTGAGTTCGTCGAGGCGGCGGTGGGCGTTGTCCCAGTCAAAGGTGCCTCCGAATAAGGGCCAATGACTGATTTATCGCAGCGACGAGCTGTGCGGTTTCGGCGCGCATGTTGGAGAACCTCTTGTCTGGACGACGATCGATGGCGTCTTCAGCAGTCCCTCTAGGCTAATATATACCGCCTGGAGATGCACTTGACGCGTCCTGGGCGGCGTAACCGCCATCGATAACCGGGCCAGCGCGACGCGGCACGCTGCCGGGCTTGAAGGCCTCTAGAATAATATTGCTCTCACCGGCCTGCGCCACCAGGCCGGTCTCGACGTTGACACGAACCAGACGGATGCCCTCGGGAATGCGGAAAGGAATCGAAGGCCGGTCGGCCAGGGCCTCGGCCATGAATTGCTTGAATATGGGTGCGGCAACCGAAGAGCCGGTCTCGCGATTGCCAAGGGTGCGAGGGTTGTCGAAACCGGCAAAAACACCGACAGCCAAGTCGGGCGAAAAACCGACAAACCAACTATCGAGACCTTTATTGGTGGTGCCGGTCTTGCCGGCCAGAGGCTTGCCGATGGTGCTGATGCGACGGCCGGTGCCGCGGGCCACGACCCCTTGCAGCATGGAAGCCATCTGGTAGGCGGTGCGCGGATCGACGACCTGCTCGCGGTTATCGGGCAGCACCGGCGGCGATTGGCCGGCCCATGGACCCGGCTGGCAGTCCGGGCAAGGACGGGTATCGTGGCGAAATACGGCCTGACCGCGGCGGTTTTGGATGCGGTCGATGAGAGTCGGCGTGATGCGACGGCCACCGTTAACGATCATCGCATAGGCCGTGGTGAGCCGTAACAGCGTGGTCTCGCCAGCGCCGAGGGCCATGCTGAGCTGTTCGGGTAAATCGTCGACAACGCCGAAACGCTCGGCATAATCGGCGACATTCGTCATGCCAACCGTCTGAGCCAAACGCACGGTCATCAGATTGCGGGATTTCTCGATGCCCAGGCGCATGGGGCTGGGGCCATAGAAACTGCGCGAGTAGTTGGCCGGCTTCCATTTGCCAAGACCCGGGCCCTGGTCAATGACGAAAGGCGCGTCGAGGATCAATGTCGATGGGGTAAAGCCGGCATCCAGTGCCGCCATGTAGACAAATGGCTTGAATGCCGAGCCCGGCTGGCGCCAAGCCTGGGTGGCGCGATTGAATTCACTCATGGAGAAATCGAAGCCACCCGACATGGCCAGCACGCGGCCGGTGTGGGGGTCGAGCGCGACTATCGCGCCCTGGATCTCGGGGATCTGGCGCAGGGCGTATGTGCCCTCGGGATAGGGGTCACCGCCGTCATGGGGCTGTGCGGGCTCGACCAGAACAACGTCGCCGGCGGCCAGGACGTCCCCAGCCTGCTCAACCTCGGGGCCGAGGCGCTGGCCGCTCCGCCAAGGCCGCGCCCAGGTCAATTCGGCGAGGGGGATCTCACCGACGCTGCTGTCGGGAAAGCCGATCTCGGCCCGTTCCGGTTCGACCGCAAGGACCAGTGCGAGGCGCCAGTCGCCATAACGCGTCGGTTTTTCGATGGCGCCAAGCTGGCTCGCCCAGCCTTCGAAGTCCTCCAGTTTGGTGACAGGGCCGCGCCAGCCGTGGCGCCGGTCATAGGCGATAAGGCCGTCGGTCAGGGCAGCGTTGGCGATGTTCTGAAGCCGGGGCTGCAGGGTCGTCCGCACAGAAAGGCCGCCCTCATAAAGAGCGCCCTCGCCGTAGCGCTCAACCAGCTCCCGGCGGACTTCCTCGGCAAAATAGGCGCCGCCGTCGACGCGCTCGGCCGGATTTCGGGGGGAAACCTCAATTTCCGTGTTGCGGGCGCGCTGAGCTTCGGATTCGACAATAAACCCGTCTTCGACCATGCGGCCCAGAACATAGTTCCGCCGGGCCTTGGCGGCCGCGGGACGGCGGACCGGATCGTAGTTGGCCGGTGCCTTGGGCAAGGCGGCAAGGTAGGCGACCTCGGCGACAGTCAGCTCATCCAGGGAACGACCGAAATAGTTGATGGCGGCAGCCGCTATACCGTAAGCGCCGCGGCCAAGATAAATCTCGTTGAGATAGAGTTCGAGTATCTGTTCCTTGGAATAGGCGCGCTCAATCCGGAAGGCCAATATCGCCTCCTTGATCTTGCGGGTGTAGGACAGGTCCTTGGCGAGCAGGAAGTTCTGCGCCACCTGCTGGGTAATGGTGGAGGCGCCGACCAGACGGCGGCCGGTACCCGCATTGCGAAGGTTGGTGACGGCGGCGCGCAAGATACCGAGCGGATCAATGCCCGGATGGCGGAAGAAGTTCTTATCCTCGGCGGCAACGAAGGCGTCGACGACGCGCCGGGGTATGGCCTCGGCCGGGACAAAAACACGGCGCTGAATGGCATATTCCTCGAGTATACGGCCATCGCCGGCATGGACCCGGGTCATGACAGGCGGCTCGTAGTTGGCGAGCTGCTGGTAGTCCGGCAAATCGCGGCCATACTCCCAGAATACCCACAACGTGCCCGCTATCGCCAAAAGAGCGAAAAGCAGACCTACACCGAGGAGGTAGCTTAAAATCCTGAGCATTGCTGGTCCAAATGCTAACGCCGCACGGTTATCGCAAAGTGAACAACGGTGAAAATGCTATATTTCTCTCAAAACCCAAGGTAATCGGCCCGAGTCGGGCCAGATTATTGCGAGAAATATGGCATGGTCATGTCCGCCTGGCCTCGCGGGCTAGCTCAAAATAGCGCTCAATAGCCCGGACTATAGTGGAGGATAGCTGTCGACGATAGTCGCGATGAAGCAGCAATTCCTCCTCCGCGGGGTTGGTCACATAACCGAGTTCAAGCAAGACCGACGGCACGTCGGGCGCCTTGAGGACGGCAAAACCGGCCGCGCGCCAGGGCCGGGGGGACAATCTGGAAAGTTCCGCGACCTCCTTGACCAGATTGTCGCGGGCAAAAGCCACCGATTGCTCGTTGGTCTTGGATTGCGCGAAATCGATGAGAATGCTGGCAACATCGGTGCTGTAGCGCTGCAAATCGACACCGCCAATGATGTCGGACTTGTTTTCCGCCTCGGCAAGGTCGGCGGCCTCCTGGTCGGAAGCCTGCTCAGACAAAGTATAGGCGGAGAAGCCGCGAACCTTGCTGCCGCCATTGGCGTTCAAATGCAGGGAGAGAAAAAGGTCGGCGTTGGCGGCGCGGGCGATGCGGACACGCTCACGCAAGGGCAAAAACACGTCGCGGTCACGGGTCAAAATAACCGTATATTTGCCAATCTTTTCAAGCTGGCGCTTTATTTCCTTGGCGTAATCGAGGGCCATGGTCTTTTCAAGGACACCGCTAACGCCGCTGGCGCCTGGGTCGATACCGCCATGGCCGGGGTCGAGGACGATCACATCGACGTCATCGGAACCGGCACCAAGCCCCAGGGGCACCTCGGCAGGCCGGCGAGGGGCCGCGGTGGGCCGCATGGCGGTGATGAAATCATCGCGGTCGGTGGCAACCAAATCCACCACCAGGCGCCAAGGCTTGTCGCCATCGGGGGGCAGGATAAAGTTGCGGGCGACCTTGGCGGGCCCGGACAGATCGAGAACCAGGCGGCTGGTGCCCGGCTGGAACTGGCCATAACGCATACGATCGATGACTCCACCGCCGGCTTCGGACTTGTCGGCAGGGAGGGCGAAATTGGCCTCGGGCAGGTCAATGACGACCCGATAAGGGTCCGGAAGGCCGAATATTTTGGGCTCCGTGGACCGAGAAAGCTCAACAACGAATCGGGTGCGCTCGGAATCGACACCGATTCGCACATCGTGAACCTGGAGCTGCGCGCGGGCCTGAATCGGCGCAAACAAGCCAGTCCCAACCACGGCCATGAGCAAAGCCGGCAGGCAGCACCTAACTGTAAGTCTTTGAAAATATTTCAAAATATCGCGCCTCGCCTTTTGCGCTAGGCTACATATATCCTTACTGTGGCTGCACAGCAACAAGCATCGGGTATCTGTGACAATATTCAATTGACGTTGTCCGCGACAGGGACCGTCGCTATCTTAGCCGAGCGAACCGCTGCGATTCGTCGAGGACCCCTGGCTCGGGACAAAGAGTTCCGCGGTAGTGGAGATCGAGTGGCGACAATAACAAAGATCGCCATAGCGCTCCGATCAGGGGCTTGGTCTTGCAGTGTATGTGAAACCATCGAAGCCACCCCACGGCAGAGGCCTTGGGTGCGGGGCCCCAACCCTTGCCGTCCTGGCACATATGTTGTCCGTTCGACGGTTCAAGGTAGCCACCGCCGGATTCGATTCAGGCGCCTACCGTCCTCTCCGTATGTTCGCGCGGATTGTCCGGTAAGGCGGCCGAGGCAGAAGTAAGAATGACCAGAAGGATGTTAATCGATGCGACCCATGCCGAAGAAACCAGAGTGGTGGTGGCACAGGGGAACAAACTCGAAGAATTCGATTTCGAAACGTCAACAAAAAAACAGCTGAAAGGTAATATTTATCTCGCGAAAGTAACCCGAGTCGAACCGTCGCTACAGGCGGCCTTTGTCGAATATGGCGGAAACCGCCATGGGTTCTTGGCATTCAACGAAATCCATCCGGACTATTACCGCATCCCGATCGAGGACCGAGAGGCGTTGCTTGCCGAGTCGGCGAAAGCCGACGAGGGCGACGAGACCGAACCGGTCGAAGGGGGCGGGGAGAGCGTCGAGACCGTCGGCGGAGACGAGGCGGACGATATCCAGCGCGTGGGCGAGGAACAACGCCATCGCATGCGCAATCTGACGCGCCAATATAAAATCCAGGAAGTTATCAAACGGCGGCAGATTCTGCTGGTGCAGGTGGTCAAAGAAGAACGAGGCAACAAAGGCGCGGCGCTAACGACCTATCTCTCGCTCGCCGGGCGCTATTGCGTGCTGATGCCAAATACGGCCCGGGGCGGCGGTATTTCGCGCAAGATCACCAACCCATCCCATCGCAAGCGCCTCAAATTAATCCTTTCCGACCTCGATGTGCCGGACGGCATGGCGGTTATCCTGCGCACCGCCGGGGTGGAACGCAGCCGGGCGGAAATGCGGCGCGATTACGATTATCTGCGCCGGCTGTGGGACGAAATACGCGAGCTGACACTCAAATCCACCGCCCCTTCCCTGATCTATGAGGAAGGCAATGTCATCAAGCGGGCGCTGCGCGACCTATATACCCGCGAGATCGAAGAAGTCGTGGTCGATGGCGAGGAGGCGTACAAAACAGCCAAAGAGTTGATGAAGACGATGATCCCGTCCCATGCACGGCGGGTTCAGCGTTACGCGGACGGCAGCGTGCCGCTGTTTCACCGCTATCAGATCGAAGCGCAGCTGGACGAGATTCACGATCATATCGTTAATCTACCGGCCGGCGGCTATATCGTGCTGAGTTTAACCGAGGCGCTGGTGGCCATCGATGTTAACTCCGGCCGCGCGACACGAGAACGCAATATCGAGCAGACGGCGCTGCGAACCAATCTGGAGGCGGCTTCGGAAGTTGCGCGCCAGTTGCGCCTGCGAGACCTGGCCGGTCTGGTGGTGATCGACTTCATCGATATGGATGAGTCGAAAAATAACGCGGCCGTGGAGCGCCGCCTCAAGGAAGCGATGAAACTCGACCGGGCACGCATCCAAGTGGGCAGGATTAGCCCGTTCGGGCTGCTTGAACTATCGCGGCAGCGGTTGCGGCCGAGTGTCCTGGAAGCCAGCACGCTGGCCTGCACGATGTGCGGCGGCAGCGGCATGATACGTTCCACGGAATCGGCGGCTTTGCGGGTATTGCGGGCGATCGAGGAAGAGGGCCTGCGCGGCCGCTCCCAAGAGATCACGGTGCGGGTGCCGGGTGGGGTGGCGCTGTATATGCTCAACCAAAAGCGCAGCGCCCTGAGCGCGGCAGAAGCCAAATACCAGTTTCGGGTGCTGATCAATACCGACGACGCGCTTGTGCCACCGGCGTTCGAAATGGACCGGGTGAGTGCCGAGGGTGCCCAGGAAGAGCGCGAGGTGAGCCCGACACGCGCGTCGGAGCGTGACGGCGCGGCAGCGCCCGAGCGGGGACGGAAACGGCGGCGGCGGTCCGGCCGGTCACAAGAATCGGAAACCGAGACGGCCAAGGTCGAGGCCAAACCGGCAAGCGAGGAGATTGCCGCCACGAGCCCCGAGGAAGAGGGCGGCGAGCAGAAAGCCCGGCGGCGGCGGGGCCGCCGCGGCGGCAGGCGGCGGTCGAAGTCAGACGCGAGCGCGACGCCAGCGGCGGAGGGTCAGTCCAGCACCGAGGCGCCGGCCGAAGCGGTGGCCACCGGCGATGCCGGCGCCGGCCCAGAAGAGGCACCAGCCGAGGCTCAACACACACCTGTCGAAACGGCCGAGCCGCGCCAGGAAGCCGCAACAGAGGCGCTGGGTGGGAGCCATGAAGCGGAGGCAAAACCGAAACCGCGACGGCGGCGGCGCAGCCCACGTACCAGGCGGCCGCAGGATGAGGCAAAGACCGGCGCTGGCGAGGAGAACCAGCCGGGAAACGGCGCAGACGTTACGGCGGCCAGCGCGCCGTCGTCTGATACCCCTGTGGCAGGCCCACAGCCGGACACCGCCGAGCCAGTGCCAGCACCAGAGCCGGTCAGCCAAAATAGCGCCGAACCTTACACACCGGCGCCGGCCTTTGCCCCCGCACCGCCGAGGCCCAGGGCCGTGGCCTTACCGGGAGGCGGAGGCCAGGTTAGCAGCGTCAGTGGCCCGGTGAAGGCCGTTGACAGCGTGGTTTCATCGGACGGCACGGATGATGACGCAGAACCACGCCGGGGCTGGTGGAACCGGATTATTCGCTAGAGCAAATTCCATTCATTTGCGTTCACTCCATGTGCTCTAGCTTGTTGTTTTGACGCATTTTCTTCTCGTTCAAACGGACCCGTTTGAACGAGAAGAAGCTCTAATTGCCGGAACGCATCGGCGCGAAAACGCACCGTTTCGTTCCGGCCTAGCGGCGTTTCGTTCCGGCCTAGCGGCGCCAAGCGATCAGCCGCGATGCCGCCGCGGCTATTTCCGGCTCGGATCCGGCAAATGAAAAACGCGCGAATTGATTGCCACGCTGCGGGTCGAAATCCAGGCCCGGCGTCGCGGCGACGCCTATTTCATCCAGCATGCGCGCGCAAAAGTCAGTGCTGTCGTTGGTCAGGGTGCTGACATCGGCATAGATATAAAAAGCGCCATCGACCGGCGCCAGGCGCTCGAAACCGGCCTTGGGCAGACAGTCCAGCAACAGTTCCCGGTTGCGGGCATAGACCGACACATTCGCCCGCAGCTCGTCATGACAGTCGAATGCAGCCAACGCGGCCAGCTGGGACAGCGTCGGCACGGAGATAAAGAAATTCTGCAGTAAACGCTCAACCGGCCTGAGCAGATCGTCAGGCAATACGGCCCAACCGATGCGCCAGCCGGTCATGGAAAAATATTTGGAGAAGCTGTTGATGACGATGGCGTCGTCATAGACCGCCGCGGTGGCAGCCGGCATGGTGAATGTTATGCCGTGATAGATCTCGTCGGAGATGAGCCGAATACCGTGCGTGTGGCAGTAGGATGCCAGGGAGGCTAATTGCGCGGGCGAGACCATCGTACCGGCGGGGTTGGTTGGGCTGTTGACAATGAGGCCAGCAATGTCGGGAAGCTGGGACAGATGCTCGACGGTGGGCTGGAAACGCTCGGCCATAGTGGTCGGCAATAACACCGGTTCAATGCCCAATGCGGTCATCATATTGCGATAAGCCGGGTAACTGGGAGAGGCCAGGGCGATGCGGTCGCCGGCCTCAAACGCGGCCAAACTGGCGACCAGGAAAGCGCCGGAGGACCCGGTGGTTACAACAATATTTTCCGCACTCACCGCTTGACCATAAAAATCCCGATAGTGCCGGGCAATGCGGGCGCGCAATTCGGGAATGCCAAGGGCCTCGGTATAGCCGAGGCGTTGGCTGTCGAGCGCCTTGTGGGCAGCGGCAATGACACCGGCCGGGGCACTGGTGCCGGGCTGCCCGACCTCCATATGCAGTATCTCGGCACCGGCCTTCTCACGCTCGTTGGCGGCCCGCATGACGTCCATGACGATGAATGAAGGAATATTGCCGCGTTGGGCGACCTTGATCATGCAGACGGCCTCACCAGACGCTATTGTTCGTCAGCGGCGGCGGCGAGCCCAAAACCGCGAGGATCGGCCTGGAAATCGCATAGATTGGAGCGCGGCAAGCCGTCGGGACAGGAGAAGGCAGCCACCCGGCCGAGGCGCTCGACAGCGCGGACACGGTGGCCGCGCGCGCTTAAACCCTCCTCGGCTTCGGCAATGACCTCATCGGGCGTGCCGCCATGGTGGAGCCGCGGGCGGGCCTGGGCCAGGGACAGGGACAGGTCCTCGACAAGAGAGGCAAGGGCCAACTTGACGATGGCGCCGGACGCGGCGTTACCCGCGGCAGCGGCGCCGAAGTAGACATTGCGGGTGTTGGGATTGACCAAGAGCATGGCGCTCAAGGCAGCCGGTTCCCGGGGATCGGGGGGAGCGGCCAGAAGAATGCCCGTACCGGGCGCCACCTGGCGCTGGCCAAAGGGGCTGTTCATGGTGAAGGCGCAGGCGACAGCCTGGCCGTCGCGGTCGACGGCGAGGATCATGGCGCCGCCGGCTTCCGGCAGGCTGGGAGACGGGGCCGCCAAGGCGTCCCGGCCGTCGGGGTTATAGCCGCGCATCAAGGCCTGAATGCGCTGGGATGCCAATAGCTCGGATGAAGCGAGGTCCGTGGAACCGTCGCTGCGCATCCATTGGCGGCGCGCGTCATAGACCCGCCGGCTGACCTCGGCCAGCAGGTGGTCGCGGGCGTCGGCGGGGGTGTCGTCGTAACGCGCGCCGGCCTCCAACGCGGCCCAGATCTGGGCCGTGGCGGCGCCTGCCGACACCGGTGGCGGCAGGAAGTGCATGATGTTGTCGCCCAGGGGAATCTGCAGGGACTGGCGAAGGCTCGGGCTGGCGTCGCGCAAGTCGGCGAGTGTTAGCTCGCCGCCCAGGGACGCCACGGCGTCGACAAATTGAGTACCTAACTGGCCACCGTAGAAATCGCCAGGGCCGCGACGACGCAAGGCCGAGATCATCGTGCTGAGCTCGAACCGGTTGAGCCTGTCGCCTTCACGCAACTCGACGTCGGGTGGCAGGCCGAAGATGGCGGCAAGATCGCGGCTACCGCCGCCGGCCGCCGAAGCCGTCTGAAAGGCCCGCACCAAGGCTCGCGATGCCGGACTGCCCTCACGGGCGAGGCGCTCGGCCGGGGCCAGCAATGCCAGCCACTCGAGTACGCCGTAGCGGGCGTGGAGGGCAAACATGCCCCGGATGTTGCCAGGTATGACGTTGAATTGGGTCTGAGAAGGCGGAAAGCGATCCGGTACCTTGGCGAGGAACTCAAGGGCCTCGGTTTGTCCAGTGGCAAAATCGGCTATCAGGCAGGCGCCGCCGCCGCCGAGGCCGGCCCCGGCCGGGAAGGTCACGGCCATGGAGAAATAGGCGGCGACGACGGCGTCCGCGGCCGTACCGCCGGCGCCGAGAACGTCGCGGCCGATGAGGGAGGCGCGGGGCTCGCTGGCGACGATGCCGCCAAGAAAACCCTCGACGAAGCCTTGCCGGCCCAGTTGGCCCGACGCGGCGCAACCGGCCAGTATCAGGGTCAGGGCGAGCCCGGCATAGCGGGGTAGAAACCGCGATCCCAGGGCGAGCCTCGATTGACGTGTCTGCACTGTCGGCCTACGTTCTTGCTGGGGGATGGGAGGATATTTGGGTGTTCAGAACTTTTACCATCGTTGGAAGCGCCTTGCTCCTGCTCCTCGCGCCAATGGCGCCAGCGGCCGCACAAGGCCGGAATATCTCCTTTATCCGCGATGCGGAAATCGAGAGTACCATCCGAGCCTATGCCACGCCAATTTTCAACGCCGCCAATCTCGATGCCGATTCGGTGCGCATACACTTGGTCTCGGATCCCGCACTCAATGCCTTCGTGGCGGGTGGACAGCAATTGTTCATCCATACGGGCCTGCTGACCCGCGCGGCGAGCCCAGGTCAGGTGATCGGCGTGATCGCCCATGAGGTCGGTCATATCCAAGCAGGCCACCTGGTGCGGCTGCAGGACGAATTGAGAAATGCCACGGCAAAGTCAATCCTGGCATTTGTTCTGGGTGCGGCCACCGGCATCGCGACCGGCAACGCCGAAGCCGCGACAGCGGTCATCGTCGGTGGCCAGCAGGTCGCCGTGCAAGGCTTGCTGCGCTACTCGCGGGCCCAGGAATCGGCTGCCGACGCCGCGGCGCTGACCCTGCTCGACCGCACCGGGCAGTCGGCGCGAGGTCTCTTGGAATTCTTCGATCTGCTCGGTCGCGAACAGGCAACCACGGTGGGGCGCCGGTCGGTATATACAGGGACCCATCCGCTGGCCTCGACCCGGCGCGCCACGGTGGCCAATCATCTGGCACTGTCACGCTATGCCGATGTCCCCGATGCGCCGGACCTGGTGATCCGCCATGCGCGCATGGTGGCGAAACTGGTGGGATTCCTATGGCCCTACGATAAGGTACTCGAGCGCTATCCAGAGGCGAATATTAGCGTGGCCGGGAGATACGCGCGCGCCATCGCGCAATTCAGGCGCGGCGATCTGGAACCAGCCCTGGGCCTGATCAACGGTTTGATCGAGGAGCACCCCGAGGACCCCTATTTTCTTGAACTAAAAGGGCAAATGCTGTTCGAGAACGGGCGTGGCGCGGACGCGATGGCCCCTTACGAAGCGGCTGTCGCGTTGGCGCCCGAAGAGCCCCTCATACGGGTAAACCTGGCGCAGATTCAACTAGAATCCAACGACCCAGAGCTGCTCGTGGCCGCCAAAGCTAACCTGGAACGGGCAGCGCAGGCCGAACCAGAACTTGGTTCCGTCTGGCGCAACCTGGCGATCGCCAACGGGCGGCTTGGAGAAATCGGGGAGATGGCATTGGCGCAGGCCGAACTATCGGTGATCATCGGCGACAAGTCCGCCGCCAAAGCTCATGCGGAGCGGGCCGAACGAGAGTTGCCCCTGGGGTCTCCGGGCTGGCTGCGGGCCCAGGATTTGCAACAACAGTTGAACCGGAAACGTTAGATATCGATTCAGGGATGCCGGCTAAAATGCTGTTGATTCAGGATTTTGGCGGGCGTCACCGGCGCGTGAAGAACCGTGATTTGCGTCGTGCGTTTGCGCGGGCTCATGATCGCGCCCGATTCGGCCATAACATTCTGATATTGGAGGTTGCCCCGTGCTCTTGGCGAAAAGGCTGCTGGCGGCTGCCGGCACGGCGTTGATGTTGTCGGCCGGCGTGAGTGGGATTGCGCTGGGCCAGGCAAACCAGACAGCGATTCCGGAAGGGGCCCTGACCTTGCCCAGTGCCACGGCGGCGCCCATAGAACAGACCTTTACAGGGGCGCAGCGTAGCGAGATCGGCCAAATCGTCCGCGACTATCTGGTGGAGAATCCCGACGTCATCGTCGAGGTGCTGCAAATATTGCAA
>QIGO01000228.1 GCA_003230015.1 Alphaproteobacteria bacterium
ACGAGACCGGTAGTGCTACGCCAATCGCGGCGGTGTTGGCAGAAAATGGCCTGTCTGGGCGGCCCGGGGCCGTGTTGGTGGGACCGGAAGGTGGCTTCGCCGGCGGTGAACTTGACCTTTTGGCGGGACTGCCCTTTGTTAGGCGCGTCGGCCTGGGACCCCGGGTCTTGCGGGCCGATACGGCGGCCATCGCACTGCTGGCCGTGTGTCAGGCAATGTGCGGCGATTGGGGACATTCGCGCATTCTCACCGATTGAGGCCCCGAACGGAAATATTGCCCATGGCTGGACCCAGCACGCCCGAATCCGCGCCGCTCGAGAGCAAGGACGATCTGATCGCCTATCTCGAGGCCGGCTGCAAGCCGCGCGAGCAATGGCGGATCGGCACCGAGCACGAAAAATTCGCGTTCCGCAAAGACGACTACAGGCCGCTGGCCTATGAGGGCAATCCGGGGATTCGGGAGTTCCTGTCGGCGATGCAGCGGTTCGGCTGGAAACCGGTCTATGAAGCCGGCAACGTTATCGCCCTGAACGGGCGCGACGGGGCGATCACCCTGGAGCCCGGCGGCCAAGTGGAGCTTTCCGGGGCGCCGCTGGCGACCTTGCACGAAACCTGCGGGGAAGTGCAGACCCATCTGCATCAAGTGCGCGAAGTGGGACGCGAACTGGGCATCGGCATGATCGGTATCGGCTTCAACCCGAAATGGCGCCGCGACGACATGCATTGGATGCCAAAAGCACGCTATGACTTGATGCGGGCGTATATGCCGACCAAAGGCCAGCACGGCCTCGACATGATGCTGCGGACCTGTACCGTGCAGGTCAATCTGGACTATGGCAGCGAAGCCGATATGGCACGCAAAATGCGCATCGGCATGGCGTTGCAGCCCATCGCCACGGCAATGTTCGCCAACTCGCCCTTCGTGGAGGGCAAGGACAGCGGTTACCAATCCTACCGCAGCTATTGTTGGACGGATACGGATCCGGACCGCTGCGGGGTGCTGCCGTTCGTCTTCGAACAGGGATTCGGCTTCGAGCATTACGTGGATTGGATCCTCGACGTGCCGATGTATTTTGTTTATCGCGACGGCCAATATATCGACGCGCGGGGCCAGTCGTTCCGCGACTTCATGGCCGGGCGATTGCCGGCACTGCCGGGGGAAAAACCGATCCTCAGCGACTGGGTCGATCAGTTGTCGGTGGCCTTTCCAGAAGTCAGGCTGAAACAATTCATTGAAATGCGCGGGACCGACACCGGTCCATGGCGCCGGGTTTGCGCCCTGCCGGCCTTGTGGGTGGGATTGCTCTATGACGAAGAGGCCATCGGTGCCGCGGCGGACCTGATCGCCGACTGGAGCGCGGAGGAAGTGGCGGCATTGCGCGAGAGCGTTGCCAGCGACGGGTTGCGTGGCCAGTTCCGAGGCCGGAACGTCCTCGATATCGCCCGGCAGGCGGTCTGTATCTCCCGGCAGGGGCTGCGGGCGCGGGCGCGGATGAATGATTGGGGCGAGGACGAGGGCCAATATCTGTCGACCCTGGAGCAGATCGTCGATAGCGGTATCAGCCCGGCCGAGCACAAGCTGGCGGCTTTCAACGGGCGTTGGGGCAGCAATATAGACGCGGCGTTCGAGGAGTATGCTTTCTAGCCCAAGGGCTAGAAAGCGAGTCTTTAGCGCTCACGGCAGGCGGACCCTTCGGGTCCGCGCCTCCGCGAGGGCGCCGGAGGGCCGGCGGGCCGCAGTTGCGGCCGTCTCGGGGATCCTGGTCGGATTCCCTCGTGCGGGGGTTGGTCCTTTCGGGGTGGCTTTGTGGGTGGGAGTCCCTATCGCGCACGGCAGGCGGGGCGCGGATGTGGCGATGGGCCGCTGGCTGTTAAACGGCGGTGCCGCCGACGGTTAGGGCGTCCACCAGCATGGTGGGCTGGCCGACGCCGACGGGGACGCTTTGGCCGGCCTTGCCGCAGGTGCCGACGCCGGTGTCGAGCTTGGTGTCGTTGCCGATCAGTTTGATTTTGGTGAGGGCATCGGGGCCGTTGCCGATCAAGGTGGCGCCTTTGACCGGGGCGCCGATCTTGCCGTCCTCGATCAAGTAGGCCTCGGTGCAGCTAAAGACGAATTTTCCCGAGGTAATGTCGACCTGGCCGCCGCCGAAATTGGCGGCGTAGATGCCTTTGCCCGCCGCCTTGACGATTTCCGCCGGGTCGGCCTGGCCGGAAAGCATGTAGGTGTTGGTCATGCGCGGCATGGGATGGTGGGCGTAGGACTGGCGGCGGCCATTGCCCGTGGGGGCGACCCCCATGAGCCGGGCGTTGAGACGGTCTTGCATGAAATTCTTTAGAATACCGTCCTCGATGAGGACGTTATAGGCGCTGGGCGTGCCTTCATCGTCGATGGTCAGGGAGCCACGGCGGTCGGCAATAGTGCCGTCGTCGACAACGGTGACCCCCGGGGCGGCGATGCGCTGGCCCATGAGGCCGGCAAAAGCCGATGTGCCTTTGCGGTTGGCGTCGCCTTCAAGGCCGTGACCGATGGCTTCATGGAGCAAGATTCCCGGCCAGCCGGGGCCCAGGACAACGGGCATTTCGCCCGCCGGGGCGGGCACCGACTCGAGATTGACCAAGGCCTGACGCAAAGCCTCGTCAACCTGTGCCTGCCAGGCGGCGGGGTCGATCCAGGCGGCGTAGGAAGCGCGGCCGCCGACGCCATGGCCGCCGGATTCCATGCGCTCGCCCGAGGCGGCGACAATGGAGACATTGAGGCGTACCAGGGGGCGAATATCGGCGACGCGGCTGGCGTCGGCGCGAATGATCTGGACCGCCTGCCAACTGCCGCCAAGGGTCGCGGTGACCTGGCGGACGCGTGAATCCTTGGCCCGGGCGTAAGCATCGATGGCAGCGAGCAGCTGTACCTTTTCGTCAAAGGGCATGTCGCCGAGGGGATTGATGTCATCGTAAAGGGACTGGTTGGTGCGGGCGGGGCCGTCGGCGACACTGCCGCCATGGCCGGTCTGGACCGCTTTGACGGTGGCCGCCGCACGCTTGATCGCGGCTTCCGACAACTCAGAGGAATGGGCATAACCGGTGGCCTCACCGGCAATGGCGCGCAAACCAAAACCCTGGGTGGTATCGAAACTGGCGCTGCGGACGCGGCCATCGTCGAAGGTGATGCCCTCAGACTGGCGGTATTCGAGAAACAGCTCGCCGTCGTCGGCAGCAGCCAGGGCAGCGGTCACTTCAGTGTGAACCCGGGCCTGGTCCATACCGGTGCGGGTAAAAAACAAGTCGTCGGTGGCGGCGATGTCGGTCATAGAATACTCCCGTCGCAGTGCCGGAAAAGGCGGTCCGAAGCCGGATATGCTGTCTTGTCAGGATATGGGATCAAAGGGGCGCATTGCCAGAGGCGATACAGGTGCGCGCGTGTCACGGGCGCCGTGTCAGGCCGATGCGACATGGTGTCTCGGAACTGTCTGCGGCTTTCGCTTGGCTCAGCGCCGTGACGTAGTGTATTTTCCGGGCGCCAGGTGGCCGGACTCGGGGGAGCCCTCAATTGATCACGAGAAAACGTATGGTGAATCTCGCGCAGCGTACCGCGTTGACGCTCCTGTCATTGGCTGTTGCGCCGAGTGCGTGGGCGCAACAGCCAGAGGCCTGGAGACTTGGACTGCAAGAGGCGGCCACGCCGGTTATGGAGATGGCGACCTCTTTCAATAACCTGCTGCTTGTGGTGATCACCGCTATCGTGGTGTTTGTCCTGGGCCTGATGGTCTACGTGATGTGGCGGTTTAGCGAAAAGCGCAACCCGGTGCCCTCGAAGACAACCCACAGCACGGTTATCGAAGTGTTGTGGACGGCGGTGCCGGTGCTGATCCTGGTGCTGCTGGCGGTGCCGTCATTCCGGTTGCTGTATTTCGCCGACGCCGCGGTCGATGCCGATATGACAATCAAGGCCATCGGCCGGCAATGGTACTGGACCTATGAATATCCCGACAATGGCGATTTCGCGTTCGATTCCTTCATCATCCCGGATGACGAAATCCAGGAAGGCCAGCTGCGGCTGCTCGAGGTGGACAATCGCATGGTGGTACCGGTGGGCGCGAAAGTGCGCCTGATCACGACGGCATCGGACGTGCTGCACGCATTTGCCGTGCCGGCATTCGGGGTCAAAATCGATGCAGTGCCCGGGCGGCTCAATGAAACCTGGTTCCAAGTCACCAAACCAGGCGTCTATTATGGGCAGTGTTCGGAGCTGTGCGGGGCCGGCCATGGATTTATGCCAGTGGTCGTCGAAGCGGTACCCGAGGCGCAGTTCAACGCCTGGGTTGAAGAGGCGCGGGTGAATTTCGCCGCCGCCGACGACAATATTCCGGTGCAGCGTCCGCTGCGGGTAAGCGCTGCGCAAGTCGAGCGCCGCGCTGAAGATCCGGCGAATTTGGGGGCAGGAGAATAACATGGCCGACGTGCAAAGCGACGCACATGCTGGCGAACACAACCCGCGCGGATGGCGCCGGTTCGCCTACTCAACCAACCACAAAGACATTGGCACGATGTATATCATCCTGGCCATTGTCGCGGGCGTGATCGGCGGCCTGCTGTCGCTGGTGATGCGACTGGAGTTGCAGAATCCCGGCGGCCAGTTCCTGGTGGGACCGGATGGCGAGCTCGACGGGCAGGCCTGGAACGTGCTGATCACGGCGCATGGCCTGATCATGGTGTTTTTCGTGGTGATGCCGGGGCTGATCGGCGGTTTCGGCAATTGGTTCGTGCCACTGATGATCGGCGCGCCGGACATGGCGTTTCCAAGGATGAACAATATTTCGTTCTGGCTGCTGCCGCCGGCATTGCTGCTGCTGGCGGGCTCGGCGTTTGTCGGTGCCGGACCAGGTACAGGCTGGACGATCTATCCGCCGCTGTCGTCGGCCTTGGGGTCGCCCGATGCGGCGGTGGATATGGCGATCTTCTCGCTGCATCTGGCCGGCGCCAGTTCCATCCTCGGGGCGATCAACTTTATAACAACCATATTCAACATGCGGGCGCCGGGGATGACCCTGCATCGCATGCCGTTGTTCGTCTGGTCGATATTGGTTACCGCGTTCCTGCTGCTGCTGGCATTGCCGGTACTGGCCGGGGCGATCACCATGCTGCTGCTGGACCGTAATTTCGGTACCAGCTTCTTCGATCCCGCCGGCGGCGGCGACCCGATACTGTTCCAGAATCTGTTCTGGTTCTTCGGGCATCCGGAAGTCTACATCATGATCCTGCCGGGCTTCGGGATTATCAGCCAAATCATCTCAACCTTCTCGCGCAAACCGGTGTTCGGCTATCTGGGCATGGCCTATGCCATGGTGTCGATCGGCTTCGTCGGCTTCATCGTTTGGGCGCACCATATGTACACAGTGGGCCTGGATGTGGATACGCGGGCCTATTTCACAGCGGCGACGTTGGTCATCGCGGTGCCGACCGGGATCAAAATATTCTCCTGGATCGCCACCATGTGGGGCGGGTCGATTCGTTTCGACACGCCAATGCTGTGGGCGATCGGATTTATTTTTCTGTTCACCGTCGGTGGTGTGACCGGGGTCGTGCTGGCCAATGCCGGGATCGATACGGTCTTGCACGACACCTATTTCGTGGTGGCGCATTTCCACTATGTGCTGAGCGTCGGGGCGATTTTCACCATCTTTGCCGCCTTCTACTATTGGATCGGCAAGATGTCGGGTCGGCAATATAACGAGACGCTGGGGCGGATTCATTTTTGGATCACCTTTATCGGCGTCAACCTGACTTTCTTCCCGCAGCATTTCTTGGGACTGCAGGGAATGCCACGCCGTATCCCCGACTATCCGGATGCCTATTGGGGTTGGAACATGGTGTCGTCCCTGGGATCCTATCTCTCGATCATCGGCATGTTCCTGTTCCTCTATATCGTCTGGCACACACTCGCCCGCGGCGCCAAGGTTGAAGCTAACCAATGGGGCGAAGGCGCGACAACGCTGGAGTGGACGGTGAGCTCGCCGCCGCCGTTTCATACGTTCGAGGAGCTGCCGGAGATCAAGGCGGAGGCTCATTGAGGTGAGAATGGGTGCGTGTATGACGCCTGAGCCATGGACAACAAGATGACGGACACGGTAGTCAATCCGGCAGTGCTGGGTGGCGAGGCAACCGAGCGCGGTACGGCGGCGGGTGCGGTCGTCTCCGAGGTTGGCGATTTCTGGGCGCTGCTGAAGCCCCGGGTGATGACGTTGGTGGTGTTCACCGGGTTCGTCGGTCTAACGCTGGCGCCGGGTGATCTGCATCCGGTGCTGGCGGGGATCGCGGTGCTTTGTATCGCCGTGGGCGCCGGTGCTGCCGGGGCGATCAACATGTGGTATGAGCGCGACATCGACGCCTTGATGACGCGGACGCGCAACCGACCGATTCCGGCAGGCCGCATGGAGCCCGACAATGCCCTCTCGTTCGGGGTTTTTCTGGCTTTGGGTGCGGTGGTGCTGTTGGCGGTGGCGACAAATTGGCTGGCGGCGGCTCTGTTGGCGCTGTCGATCGGGTTCTACATATTTGTCTACACCATATGGCTGAAGCGCAAGACGCCGCAGAATATCGTCATCGGCGGCGCCGCCGGGGCGTTTCCACCAATCATCGGGTGGGTCGCCGTTACCGGCGATATCAGCCTGGCGCCGCTGGTGCTGTTCGCGATCATATTCTTTTGGACACCGCCACATTTTTGGGCCCTGGCTCTATACAGCAGTGGGGATTATGCCCGCGCCGGGGTGCCCATGATGCCGGTGGTGCGGGGGCAGCGGGCGACCAAGCGGCTGATGTTGATTTATACCCTGCTGCTGCTGCCGTTGGCGGTGGCGCCGACGGCGCTGGGATTTGCCGGCGCGCTCTATGGCATTGTGGCGTTGGTTATGGGACTGCTGTTCGTGGCGGCTGCTTGGCGCGTCCTGAGCGAGGTCGACCCGGGGAAGAGCGATCGCGCGGCAAGGCAGATGTTCGGTTTTTCGATTCTTTACCTGTTTGTGTTATTTGCGCTGCTGGCGGTTGACGGGGGCGTGGGAGGATTGCCGTGACAAGACCAGAATATAGCGATCGGCATAGGCAGCAACGCGGGAAGAACCGGGCCATGATTCTGCTACTACTGGGGGTGATGGTGTTGCTCTATCTGTCGTTCATCGCTCGTTCCGGAGGGTTCTGAATTTGCCGATCAAGGCGGCAGACAAAAGCAAGGGCCGGACGCGCTGGCTGGTGCTGGGCATGGTTGGCGCGGCGGTGACGATGAATGTCCTGGCCTTCGCCGCGGCGCCGGCTTACCGGGCATTTACCAAGGCGGTTGGCTTTGCCGGCATTCCGTTGGTTGGGACCGAGGTGCCGGAACCGAGCGCGGTGCTGGAACGGGAAATCACGGTGCGGTTCAATTCGGATATCAGTGCTGAGTTGAATTGGCACTTCAAGCCGATGCAGCGCTCGATGACTTTCCGAGTCGGCGAAACCGGTCAGACCTCATTCGAGGCAGTCAACCGCGCAGGTTACGCGTTAGCCGGCCGGGCGGCGTTCAATGTGACGCCATTGAAGGCGGCGCCTTATTTCGTGTTAACCGCCTGTTTTTGTTTTGATCAGCAAGTGTTGGCGGCGAATGAGGCCGCGGAGATGCCGGTGGCCTTCTTTGTCAAACCTGAGATCGCCGGTAATCCAAACCTGGATGAATTGACGACAATCACGCTGAGCTACACTTTCTTTCCAGAAGAGATTGCGGCGATCGCAACCGAGACGGTGACCCGCCTGGTGACGGCGGGGACGCCGACGGCCTCCGTTAACTAATTTCTTGGGACAGTCATGAGTACTTCTCAGAGCCATCCATATCATCTGGTCGAACCAAGCCCTTGGCCGATTATCGGCGCGTTCGGCGGTTTGCTCTCGACTTTCGGGCTGGTGTTGTACATGCATCCGAGCACTCTTGGCGGCGGTCTGGAGCCGGCCATCGAGGCGCTTGGCCTGTGGACGATCCTGCCGGGCATTGTCGTCGTGATGATGACGATGATGGGCTGGTGGCGAGAAGTGATTCTCGAGGCCACGGTGCAAGGTCACCACAATATGGTGGTGCGGATCGGCCTGCGTTACGGCATGGGGTTGTTCATCGCCTCGGAAGTGATGTTCTTCGCGGCATTCTTCTGGGCTTTTTTCGACGCCAGTCTGTATCCCAAGGAGGCCACCGGTTTCATGTGGCCGCCGCTGGGGATCGAGGTCTTCGACCCGCTGGATGTGCCGCTGCTGAATACCCTGATCCTGCTGACTTCAGGCTTCACGGTGACATGGGCCCACCATGATGTTCGTGCCAACAAGATGCAGCATGCGGTGTTCATGCTGGCCATTTCGGTGGCGCTGGGCGTGTCCTTCACGGCGTTGCAGGCCTGGGAATATGGCGAGGCCACCTTTGGCTTCACCGAAGGCATCTATTCCTCGGTGTTCTATGTGGCCACCGGTTTTCACGGTTTTCACGTGATTGTCGGCACCATATTCCTGGCGGTCTGTATGGTCCGGACGTCGAAAGGCCACTTTAAGCCCGATCATCATTTCGGCCTGGAGGCGGCGGCTTGGTATTGGCATTTCGTCGATGTGGTGTGGTTGTTCCTCTATACATTCGTCTATTGGTGGGGCGGTTGAGCGCTGGCGGTTGGCCGGAGCCGATATGAGCGACGACTACCCGCCGCTCTCGTCGTCGACGACAGGGCTGCGTTGCGCGTGCCCAAGATGCGGCCGTGGAAAGCTTTTTCACAAAGTGCTGGAAACACGCAATGCGTGTGACCATTGCGGCCTCGACTTTAGCCGGCTGGACAGCCAGGATGGCGCGGCGTTCTTTATTATCGTACTCTACAGCGCCATGGTGATCCCGTTGGCAGTCTGGCTCGAATTCGCGGTTGAACCGCCATTTTGGGTGCATGTCGTGGTTTGGGTGCCGGTGGTTATCGGCGGCTCGATTTTTTTGTTACGACCGTTGAAAGCCTGGATGTTGGCGCAGCAATACAAACATAACATGTTCAGTGAGGATGCCTCGGGCTGAATCCGGGCCGACGCGTGGGGGACGCGGGCGGCTGCGCTTCCGACCGAAGATCGGGGCAAGCTTGGCGGCGCTGGTTTGCGTGGCGATCTTGCTGGCATTGGGTAACTGGCAATTGCAACGGCTGAAGTGGAAGACCGGGCTGATCGAAGGGATCGAGCGGGCGGTCGCGAGCCCGGCGGTGCCGCTGCCCGGGACAGTGGAAGACCCGCCGGCTTTTGACTTCGTGCGGGTCCGCGTCACTGGCAGATTGCTGCACCCAAAGACACTATATCTCACCAGCCGGACTCTCGACGGCAGGGTCGGCCAGCACGCGATAACGCCGCTGGTGCGCCAGGACGGCGGCGGCGTGGTGCTGGTGGATCGGGGGTGGGTGCCGGCGGATTGGCGGGCGCCGGTCACCGCGGGCGGCGTGGTGCAGGTGGCAGGCATGGCGCGGCTGTTTCCCGAGCCGGGATTTTTCACGCTAGACAATGATGCGGAGCGCAATATCTGGTTTATGGTGAACCAGGCGGAGATGGCGGCGGCCGTGGGTTTGGGCGACGTGGCGCCGGTTTTTGTCACCGCGTCCCCGGGGGATGACCCGAGCGCATTGCCGATCGGTGGAATACCCGGGAGCAATCTGTCGAACAATCACCTGATCTACGCGATCACCTGGTATGCGCTGGCCGTGGTTTTGCTGGTGATATACGGCATCTATCATCTGCGGCGTGACGAGGTGTGAGCCATGTCCGGGCATAACGAGGCATACGGGGCGTTGGCGACCCGGTTCCAGCGCATCGGGGTGATGGGCGATGTCCTGGGTTTGCTGCAATGGGATCAAGCGACATTGATGCCGCAAGGCAGTGCCGATGGACGGGCCGAACAGATGGCGACCCTTGGTGTGTTGCGTCACGAAATGCTGACAGCGCCGGAGATGGCGGATTTGTTGGCGGCGGCGGCGGTGGACGATCCCTGGGAGAGCGCCAATGTGGCGCGCATGAGGCATATGCAGGCCCATGCCAGTGCCGTGCCGTCGGATCTGGTGGCGGCGCAAACGAAAGCCGCGGCAGGCTGCGAGATGCGCTGGCGGACAGCGCGGCAAGAAAATGACTTTTTGGGCCTGTTGCCGAGTTTTCGCGAGGTGCTGCGGTTGGCCCGTGAAATCGCGGTGGTGAAGGGAGAGGCGCTGGGTCTGTCGCCCTATGATGCCTTGCTGGACAGTTATGAACCGGCGGCGCGGTCGGCGCAGATCGACCCGATCTTTGCCGATCTTAGGGATTTTCTACCGGATTTTCTGGCTGAGGTTTTGCAATATCAGGCGTCGCTGGTTGAGCCCGTGGCGCCGAAGGGGCCATTCAGCCAAGCCAAACAGCAAGCCGTGGCGCACCGCTTGATGGCGGTCCTGGGCTTCGATTTCGACAAGGGCCGGCTGGATGTGAGCGCCCATCCCTTCTGTGGCGGTGCCAGCGACGATGTGCGGATCACGACCCGTTACCACGAGGACGGCTTTCTGCCGGGGCTGATGGGCGTCCTGCATGAGACCGGACATGCGCTGTATGAGGCGGGATTGCCGGCGGCTTGGCGCTATCAGCCGGTGGGAGCGGCGTTGGGCATGGCGATGCATGAGAGCCAGTCGCTGATCGTGGAAATGCAGGCTTGCCGGACAGAGCAATTCGTTGGTTTCGTGGCGCCTATCCTGGCCGAGGTCTTCGGCGATGACGCGGCGTGGGAACCCGGCAACCTGCACAAATTCTACAGTTGGGTGAAGCCTGACTTTATTCGCGTCGATGCCGACGAGGTGACCTATCCGGCGCACGTCATTTTGCGGACGCGGCTGGAGCAGGCGTTGATCGGCGGCGATCTGGATCTTGGCGATCTGCCGGGGGCGTGGAATGACGGCATGAAAGAGTTGCTGGGGATCACGCCGCCCAATGATGGCCTCGGATGCCTGCAGGATATTCATTGGCCGGGCGGAGATTGGGGATATTTTCCGACCTATACATTGGGGGCGATGGCGGCGGCGCAATTATTCGCGGCGGCAAAGGACGCGGTTCCGGAGATTTTGCCGGGTATCGGGCGCGGGGATTTCGCGCCGATGATAGGGTGGCTGCGGGCTAATGTGCATAGCCATGGATCGCGGCTGAGCGCGGATGAGCTGTTGGTGCAGGCCACGGGCAGGTCGCTGGACCCTGGCGCCTTTCAGGCCCATTTGAAGGACCGTTATCTGCCCTGACCAGGGCCGCGGACACGGTTGCTTGCAGGCGCGCCGTCACGATAGGGTACGTGCCGGCCAGGGAAAGGCTTGAGTTTGCGCTATATCAGTACCCGGGGCGAGGCCCCGACCCTTGAATTCGAAGATGTCCTGTTGACCGGCTTGGCACGGGATGGCGGGCTCTATGTGCCTGAAAAATGGCCGCGATTCTCCGACCAGGCCTTGGCCGACTTGCGCGGGCTGCCCTATGGCGAGCAGGCGGCGCGGATCATGTGGCCTTTTGTCGAGGGGGCGCTGCCGCACGAGGATTTTGCCAATATCGTCGACGAGACCTATGGCGTGTTCGGGCATCGCGCGGTGGCGCCGCTGCAACAGATCGACCAGGATTTGTGGCTGCTGGAACTGTTTCATGGGCCGACATTGGCCTTCAAGGATTACGCGCTGCAATTGCTCGGCCGGTTGTTCGAATATGTGCTGGCGCGGCGCGGGCAGAGGATGACCGTGGTCGGGGCGACGTCGGGAGATACGGGCTCGGCGGCGATCGAGGCTTGCCGCGACCGCGCGGGGATCGAGGTGTTCATACTGCATCCTCATGGCCGCACCTCCGAGGTGCAGCGGCGGCAGATGACCACGGTAACTTCGTCGAACATTCATAATATTGCCCTCAAAGGGTCCTTCGATGACTGCCAAGACATCCTCAAGGGACTCTTCAATGACGGGGCGTTTCGGGATTCAGTGCAGTTATCGGCGGTCAATTCGATCAATTGGGCCCGGATCATGGGTCAGATCGTTTATTACGTGGTCGCGGGGGTGGCTTTGGGGGGGCCGGGGCGGCCGGTTTCGTTCGCCGTGCCGACAGGGAATTTCGGCAACGTCTACGCGGCCTATGGGGCGAAGAAAATGGGCCTGCCCGTGGGCGAGCTGGTGATCGGCTCGAACGCCAACGATATCCTGACACGTTATCTGGACAGCGGTGTCATGGAGATCGGCACGGTTGCGCCGACCCTGTCGCCGAGCATGGATATCCAGGTTTCTTCGAATTTCGAGCGGCTGGTGTTCGATCTGCTGGGGCGCGATGGCGGGGCGGTGAAAGCGGCCATGGATGGGTTGCGGGAAACCGGCCGGCTGGATATGGGGCCAGCGTGCTGGCAACAAGCGCGGGCCATCTTCCGCGGCCACCGCGCCGATGACACGGCGACGCTGCAAACCATTCGCCAAGTCTATGAGCAGAGCGGGGCGTTGATCGACCCGCACACGGCGGTGGGTGTCGCCGCGGCGATGGCCGGGACGCGGTCCCCGGCGGCGGGTCCGCTGGTGGCGCTGGCCTGCGCCCATGGGGCCAAGTTTCCCGATGCGGTGGAAAAAGCGACCGGCGTGCGGCCGGCATTGCCAGCGCGGCTGGCGGATCTTTATGAACGGGAAGAACATATGACAATATTGGAGAATGATTTGACGAGCGTGAAAAACTTCGTGCGCGATCGTGTGGGCCAGGCGGCAACCGTATGAGCGGCCCGCAGATCACGACATTAGCGAATGGCCTGCGGGTGGTGACAGACCGGGTCGAGCATGTGGAAACCGTGTCGGTGGGCGTTTGGGTCGGGGCGGGCACGCGTTGCGAAAGCAAAGAAATCAACGGCGTGGCGCATCTGCTGGAGCATATGGCGTTCAAGGGGACCGAGCGGCGCAGCGCGCGGGATATTGCTGAAGAAATCGAAGCCGTGGGCGGGCATCTGAATGCCCATACCGCGCGGGAGCACACGGCGTATTATGCCAAGGTGCTGAAGGACGATACCGCGCTTGCCGTCGATATTCTGGCGGATATATTGCAGAATTCGGTGTTCGATCCAGAGGAAATTAGCCGCGAAAGGTCGGTCGTGCTGCAAGAGATCGGGCAGGCGATCGATACGCCCGATGACATTATTTTCGATCATTTTCAGGCCACGGCCTATCCCGAACAGCCCTTGGGCCGGCCGGTGCTGGGCACCGCGGAGGTGGTGGGGACGATGCCGCGGGACGTGCTGATCGGCTATCAGCAAGGACATTATGTGGCCGGCGAAATGGTGCTGGCGGCGTCAGGCAATCTGCATCACGAAGAGCTGGTTAGCCAGGCGGAGACAGTGTTCGCCAATCTACGCAGCGAAAAACGGCCGGCTTTCGAAAAAGCGGACTATCAGGGCGGGGAATATCGTGAGGCGCGCGATCTGGAGCAAGTCCATATCGCGCTTGGTTTCAAAGGCCATGCCATCGGCGATGCGGATTTCTATCCGCTGATGGTGATGTCCAACCTGCTCGGCGGCGGCATGTCGTCACGGCTGTTCCAGGAAATCCGGGAACAGCGCGGGCTGGTCTATTCTATTCACAGCTTCAACGCGTCCTATAGCGACGATGGTATGCTGGGGATATATGCCGGCACCGGGGAACGCGAGGTCGCTGAGTTGATCCCGGTGCTGTGCGACCAGATCGCCGGGCTGGCGGATAGCGTCATGGAAATCGAAGTGGCGCGCTCGCGCGCGCAACTGAAAGCCAGCCTGCTGATGGGTCTGGAGTCGACCGGCGCGCGGTGCGAACAACTGGCCCAGCATCTGCTGGTTTTTGGCCGGATACTGGGCGTGGAAGAAATATCACGGCGCATGGATGGGGTGGATTTAGCCGCGGTGCAGCGGGTTGCACGGACGGTCTTCGCCAGTCGCCCAACCTTGGCCGTGATGGGGCCGTTGGCGCAAGTGGAGAGACTGGACGCCGTCGCCGGGCGGTTGGCGGCATAGTTGGGCGGATCGAATGTTACGGCTCTTTCGGACACAAAATGGGGGGGCGGGAAATCTCCGTTTGGAAGGCGGCGGGGTCTATTTGCTGCCGCCGCTGGAACGGGACTGGCGCGGCTATGCGGAGTTACGGGCGGAAAGCCGACGCTTCCTGGAGCCTTGGGAGCCGACTTGGGCACCCAACGCGCTGACAAGGGAGGCTTTCCAGCAACGGCTGCGGCGCTATGCCGGCGATCGGCGAAATGACAAGAGTTACAGTTTCTTCGTTTTCGATAACATGTCGGCGCAGTTGGTGGGCGGCATAAGCCTTAGCAATCTGCGGCGCGGCGTGGCGCAGACCGCGACCCTGGGCTATTGGATCGGGGCGCCGCACGCGCGCAAAGGCTATATGACCGCGGCGTTGCAAAATATTCTGGCATACAGTTTCAACCAATTGGGACTGCACCGGATGGAGGCGGCCTGTTTGCCATCCAACGAGAACAGCCAGCGGCTGCTCAAGCGCGCCGGGTTCGAGCAAGAAGGCTATGCCCCGAAATACCTAAAGATCAGAGGCAATTGGCAGGACCATCTGTTGTTCGCGCTGCTCGCCGAAAACTACCACGCGCGAAGATAGGGGAAGAGGGAAGAGGGAAGAGGGAAGAGGGAAGAGGGAAGAGGGAAGAGGGAAGAGTCTTTTTCGCTCGCGGCAGTGGACCTCGCGGCCCACGCCTACGCGGGTGCGCCGCAGGGGCGGCGGGCCGCGCTTGCGGCCGTCTCGTAGATCCTGGTCGGATCTACTCGGGGCGTTTTATACTCGCGGCAGTGGACCCACGTCTGCGCGGGCGGGCCGCGTTCGCGGCCGTCTTGTAGATCCTGGTCGGATCTACTCGGGCGGATTAGTTGGTTGGGGTGGCGGTGCCGGGTCAGGCGCGGCCGGCGGTTTCCGATAGCATGTTTACGTCAATGCCGATCTTGGCGACGGCGCGGTCCCACATGCTGTCGATATCTTCGTTGAAAAGAAGCTGGGCGTCGGGGGTCACGTGCAGCCAGGCATTGTCCTGGATTTCGCTCTCCAGCTGACCGGGGCCCCAGCCGGCATAGCCGAGTGCGAGGATATTGCTTTGCGGGCCGCCGCCAGCGGCGATCTCCTGCAGGATGTCGATGGTGGCCGTGAGGGCGATGCCATTATCCATGACCATGGTGCCGTCGCGGCGATAACTGGTGTCATGGAGGACAAAACCACGGCCGACCTCAACGGGACCGCCAAAATGGACGCGGATATCGCGGCGCGGCTCAGTCTCGGGCAAACCCAATTGTTCGAGCAAATCAGGGAAGGTGGTGGCACCCAGTAACTTGTTTGTGACCAAGCCCATGGCGCCATCGGCGCTGTGGGCGCAGATGTAAATCACGGCACGGGCGAAGCGGGAATCGCGCATGCTGGGCATGGCTATCAGCAAGTGGCCCTCGAGATAACCGGACGTGATATCGCCTTTGTTTTCCGCCATCGCCGAACCCTCAATCTCATCACACAGCATACTATGCCAGCAAAAGCTCCGCCCGATAATTTTGCCGCCAGGGGGCACATGATTGTGACTCCTGGCGAGTGCCACACAAGTTAATTCTCCGCCAAGTCAAGCTATACAAAAGTCGCCTTTGGCTTTGGTTAATTTGGATCGGATCTTGGCGACGGAATTGTACGGCAACTCCAAAAAACGGCAATTTCCCCGCTTTTTCCTGGATATCCTCCAGCCGCCAGTTAGCGGCGGTTAACAACCAAATATCAGCAGCAAGCTGGTCCCGCCGCCACCTGGCACCTATGTTCTGCCGGGTGGCGCGTTGTGCGTGATTTTATCTGTATGGGGACGGGGAGCGTTATGGCAATTCAGGTTGGCGAAAAAATACCGGCGGGCGCGTTCAAACAAAAATCCGCCGAAGGGGTTAGCGAGATCACTACGCAAGCGCTGTTTGGCGGCAAGAAAGTCGTCCTGGTCGCCGTTCCAGGGGCGTTCACGCCGACTTGCTCAGCCAAACATTTACCCGGTTATGTCGAAGCGGCGGCGGCGTTTAGCGCCAAGGGGATCGACATTGTGGCCTTCATGGCCGTCAATGATGTCTTTGTCATGGAAGCCTGGGGACAGGATCAGTCGGTGGCCGGAAAAGTCAGCCTGCTTGCCGACGGTCTGGGCGAATATACCAGGGCCTTGGGTATGGAAGCGGATCTGTCGGCTGCCGGCCTGGGCATGCGGAGCAAGCGCTTTGCGCTGGTCGTCGATGACGGCACGGTAACCCATGTCGCGGTGGAGGACAGTCCCGGTGTGCTGGATGTTTCCAGTGCGGAGAGCGTTCTGGCGGCACTGTAGTTAGCGTTTGACGATGCCGTCGCGGGCCAACTGGTCGGCGCGGTCATTGTCGGGATGGCCGCTGTGGCCTTTAACCCAAAACCACTTTACCTGGTGGGTGGCCACCGCCCGGTCGAGGCGCTGCCACAGGTCGATATTCTTGACCGGTTTGCGGTCGGCGGTGCGCCAATTGCGTGCCTTCCAGGCGTGAATCCATTTGGTGATGCCGTTGCGGACATAAGTGCTGTCGGTGTGCAGGTGGACTTGTGAGGCTCGCTTGAGGGCTTCCAGGGCCTGAATGGCGGCCATCATCTCCATGCGGTTGTTGGTGGTCTGGGATTCGCCGCCGTTGATTTCGCGCTCCTTGTCGCCAATGCGCAGCAGGGCGCCCCAGCCGCCGGGGCCGGGATTGCCCGAACAGGCGCCATCGGTGAAAATTTCAACGATCTGGGGGTTGGGCATGTTCTTGATCCGTCTAGTCGAGGCCATAGGCGCCGGGGCCGCTCACCTGGCGGTGAAAGCGTAACCGGGCGAAATATTCGAGCGGGTCTTTGGGGCTTACCAGGGCCCCTTCGGGATGGTGCAACCAGTCATAAAGCCTGGTGAGCAGGAAGCGCAAGGCGCTGCCGCGGGCCATGATGGGCAGGGCGGCAAGCTCCGACGGTGAGAAGGGACGGATGCGGCGGTAGCTGTCGAGCATCTGGCGGGCCTTGGTGATGTTGAAGTTGTTGCCGTCTTCAAAACACCAGGCGTTAAGACATATGGCCAAGTCGTAGGCGAAAGCATCGTTGCAGGCGAAATAGAAATCGATGATGCCAGACAGTTTTTCGCCCATGAAAAATACATTGTCGGGAAAGAGGTCGGCGTGGATGACCCCACCGGGCAGGTCGCTTGGCCAGTTGTCGCGAAGAAATTTCAGTTCCTCGGCAAGGTCTTCGGCGAGACCCGGGCGTATCTCATGAGCCCGGGGGGCCGACGCCTCAAGAAGCGGCTGCCAGCCGGGCAAAGACAGATCGTTGGCGCGGGTCATGGGGAAGGATTGGCCGGCCAGGTGAAACTCGGCCAAGGCGGCACCGAGTTCGGCGCAATGATAGGGCTGGATACGCCTGGGCCACATGCCGTTGAGGAAGGTAATAATGGCCGCCGGCTTGCCGCACAGATGGCCAAGGGTCTTGCCGTCGCGGCTGTGCAGGGGTGTCGGGCAGGCTTGCCCGGCATTGGCGAGATGCTCCATGAGACCGAGGAAATAGGGCAGATCTTGCGCCCGGACCCGTTTCTCGTAGAGGGTCAAAATATAACTGTCGAGCGTGGTTCGAAGGAGATAGTTGGAGTTCTCGACGCCTTCGGCGATGCCCTTGCAGGCGATGACCTCGCCAATATCATACCGGCCGACAAAATCCCGCAGGTCGGTATCGGAAACCTCAGTATAGACGGCCATGTGAGATGCTCGGGCTCTTTAGTTACGGGTTCGCAGCTTGCTAGACGACCAAAGCACGGGGCAGTTTGAATTCGATGTCCTCGACAGTGACACTCACTTCCTCGACAGTGAGGTCAAAGCGCTTGCGGCAGGCCTCGATAACCTCTTCGACGAGAAGTTCAGGCGCCGAGGCGCCGGCGGTGATGCCCAGGGTGGAGACCGCGGCGAGCCGGGTCCAATCCAAATCCGCGGCGCCGTCGACCAGCATGGCCAGGGGACAGCCGTTGCGGCGCGCGACCTCGACCAGGCGGTTGGAATTGGAGGAATTGGGGGAACCAATAACGATGACGGCGTCACAGCGCGGGGCGATCGTTTTGACGGCCTGTTGACGGTTGGTGGTGGCGTAACAAATGTCTTCTTGTTTGGGGCCATGGATGGCCGGAAAACGCCGCTTAAGAGCGGCGACAATCTGGCCCGTATCGTCAACGGACAGGGTCGTTTGGGTGATGTAGGCGAGTTTGTCCGGGTCAGGTATGGTGATGCCTTCAGCCTGCTGAATATTCTCAACCAGCAGGATGCTGCCGCCGGGGAGCTGGCCCATGGTGCCGGTGACCTCGGCATGGCCGGCATGGCCAATCATGATGATCAGCCGGCCGGCGCGATGTTGGCGCTCGGCCTCGCGGTGGACCTTGCTAACCAAGGGGCAGGTGGCGTCGAGATGGAATAGATCGCGACTCCGGGCCTGCGCGGGCACCGATTTGGGCACGCCATGGGCAGAAAAAACGACACGGCCGTCGGCGGGCACAGCGTCGATTTCATCGACAAAAATCACGCCCTTGGCTTCCAGGGCGGCGACGACGTGACGGTTATGAACGATCTCATGGCGCACATAAAGCGGCGGGCCGTAACGGGCAAGGGCCGTTTCGACAATGTGAATGGCGCGGTCCACGCCGGCGCAGAATCCGCGCGGGCCGGCAAGCAGGATTGTCAATCGAGGGCGATCGCTCACGGCGGTGTCGCTCCGGTGCTGCGGGATGGCAAAACGCCGGCCTTGTTCTGCCAAATGGGCTCCACTAAAGTTCGGCCGAGGCTGGAGCCGACTCGGTCACCCCTAATATCGCAGCCGCCGCCGCGCGCGCAAGTTTTTGGGCAAGAAGCAGACTTTATAGGTGGCAGTCGGAGCGGTTAGACGAAGACAGGGGTGCCTTTGGGGGGCGGTCGATGGGACAATAATTTGGCGGTGCGATGTGATGCAAACTAAAGGCGTTGGGCGATATCGGCGAATGGCGTTGGTGGGCACGGCCGCCGCTTTTACACTGGCGGCGTGCAGCGCCCCGGATATCAGCAGTGTTCCGCCTTGCCCGAATGTGGTCATCGTCGACGATATCGCGCAGGTCACGAAGTTTCTCGACGGTCCGGGCCGTGACCTTACCGATGTGGTGCTGGAAGTGGCGATCGCCAGTTTCGACGGCGAGTGCGTCACCGACTTCGATGCCGGCGCAAACGGCCAGGTGGCGGTGGATCTGGTGCTGGTCGTGGAAGCAACCCGTGGCCCGGCAAACGAGGATCGCCAAGGGCGTTACGATTTCTTTATCGCCATCGCGGAGACCGAGGGCGAGGTCATCGCCAAGCGCGTTTTCCCGGGAGAGGTGGTGTTCGAAGGCAACCGGAATCGGGTCGCGGCGCAGGAGGAACTGACCCAGATGATCCCGTTGCGGCCGGGGGAGAATGGCGCCGATTACGATATCTTGATCGGCTTTCAATTGACCGCGGATGAACTTGTCTACGCCCGCCGACAACAGGGCTTGCGGTGATCCCGACGCGCGGGTCCGGTTGACAATCGGGCGGGGGAAGCTAACCTAGGCGCCGTCCCGGTGGGACGAGAGGTCAGATGACCTTTGCGGGAGAGATCGTTGTCGGTCCGAACAGGGCCGAAACGGCGCCGAAGGAGCAACCGCCCCGGAAACTCTCAGGCAAATGGACCGTTAAGGGATGACACTCTGGAAAGCAGGCATCGACCGAAGTTGAGGCGGGCGGTGACTCACCGAAGGGGTAAACCGGCGCCGGGCACCTTGGATCCCGGCCGTTAAAACCGGCGATTCTCTCAGGTTTTGGACAGAGGGGGCACGTGGCGCAGGATCGCGCGTCGCGTCGTCGCGTGCTTTGCCAAGGAGAGCCGCATGACTGCTGCCGCCAACGGTTTCGATCCTGCCCTTACGCAGACACCGCTAAATGATTTGCACCGGTCGCTGGGCGCCAAAATGGTGCCATTCGCCGGCTATGAGATGCCGGTGCAGTATAAGGCCGGCATCATGGCCGAACATATGCACGTGCGCAAAAGCGCCGGGTTGTTCGATGTGTCGCATATGGGGCAAGCGCGGCTGGTCGCCGACGGCGACGCCGCAGTGGCGTTGGAACGGCTGGTGCCAGGGGATATCGTCGGGCTGGCGCCCGGTGAGATGCGCTATACTCTGCTGTTGGCCGATGATGGCGGGATTCTCGATGATTTGATGGTGACACGCCTGCCGGATGAGCCGGAAACCCTGTTTCTGGTGGTCAATGCGGGCTGTAAGGATGCGGATTTTTCTCATATCGAGGCGCTGTTGGCGGGTGAGGCCCGGCTGGAACGGCTGCCAGACAGGGCGCTGCTGGCGCTGCAAGGGCCACAAGCGGGTGCGGTGCTGTCACGGCTGGCACCAGGGGCGGGGAGCCTCTCATTCATGAACGGCGCCGAAATGGCCGTCGACGGTGTGGGCTGCTTCGTGACGCGCTCGGGCTATACCGGCGAGGATGGGTTCGAGATTTCGGTGCCGAGTGATGCTGCCGAGGGTCTGGCCGCGCGGTTGCTGGATGAAGCGGCGGTGGCGCCGGTGGGGTTGGGTGCCCGGGACTCGCTGCGACTTGAGGCCGGACTATGCCTCTATGGCCATGATATCGACCGCTCGACGACACCGGTCGAGGGCAGTTTGCGCTGGACGATCCCAAAACGGCGGCGTGAGGCGGCCGATTTTCCCGGTGCCGGAACGATCCTCAAGCAGATGGCGGACGGCCCGCTGCGGCGGCGTGTGGGGATCCGGCCCGAAGGCCGCGCGCCGGCGCGGGAAGGGGCGGAAATCACCGATGAAGGCGGGGCCGCGATCGGCAAAATCACCAGTGGCGGTTATGGGCCAAGCGTCGGCGGGCCGGTGGCCATGGGTATGGTGCTGCGGGCGTTCAGCGCCGTAGATACGCCGCTAAAGCTAATGGTGCGGGGCAAAGCTCTGGCGGCGCGGGTCGCCAAATTGCCTTTCGTGCCGCACAATTATTTCCGGGGCTAGGAGAATAAGATGAGCGACGTCAAATACTCTACCGATCATGAGTGGATCCGGGTCGATGGCGACAGTGCCGTCATCGGTATCACCGACTATGCCCAGGAACAGCTTGGCGACGTGGTATTCGTGGATTTGCCCGATGCCGGCAACAAGCTGGCGAAAGGCGACGAGGCCGCGGTCGTCGAGTCGGTGAAAGCGGCGGCCGAGGTCTATGCGCCTTTGGATGGCGAAATCCTTGAAATCAACGAGGCTCTGGCCGCCGAACCGGGGCTGGTCAATACCGATCCCACCGGTGCTGGCTGGTTCCTGAAAATGCGGATTGGCGATGCCAGCCAGCTCGACGAGCTGATGGACGAGGCCAACTATGAGAGCTTTGTAGAAGGGCTGGATTGAGATGCGGTATTTGCCGCTCACCGACAGCGACCGTCAGGCGATGCTGGCGCGGGTCGGCGTGTCCTCTATCGATGAGCTGTTCTGCGATGTGCCGCCATCGGCGCGGTTCGACGGCGGTTACGACTTGCCTGACCATATGTCGGAAATGGAAGTGGGGCGGCATATCAGCGCCCTGGCGGCGCGCAATATGGCCGCCGGTTCGGTGCCGAGTTTCCTGGGCGCGGGCGCCTATCGGCATCATGTGCCGGCGTCGGTGGACCATCTGATTCAGCGCGGGGAGTTCCTGACCGCCTATACGCCCTATCAGCCGGAAATCAGCCAAGGCACCTTGCAGGCATTGTTCGAATTCCAAAGCCAAGTGGCGCTGATGACCGATATGGAGGTGGCAAACGCCTCGATGTATGACGGCGCGACAGCCTGTGCCGAGGCGGTGCTGATGGCGCGGCGGGTGACGCGGCGCAAGAAGGTCGTGCTGTCCGGCGGCCTGCACCCCCATTACCGGGATGTTACGGAAACCCAAAGCGGCTATCTGGGCACGGAAATCCTTGGTGCCGCCGCTGATTTGCGCGGCGAGGAAGATCTGAGCGGGCTGGTGGACGACGGTACGGCCTGCGTCGTCGTGCAAAATCCGTCGGTGTTCGGCCATCTGCATGATTACAGCGCCCTGGCCGCCCAGTGCCATGAGAAAGGCGCCTTGCTGGTGGTGGTAGTGGCCGAGGTGATGTCGCTGGGGGCGGTGCAGCCGCCGGGGGCGATGGGTGCCGATATTGTCGTCGGCGAAGGGCAGAGCCTGGGCAACCCGCTGGGCTTTGGCGGGCCCTATGTGGGGTTGTTCGCGACGCGGCAAAAATTCGTCCGGCAGATGCCGGGGCGGCTGTGCGGGCAAACCGTCGACGATGACGGGCGGCGCGGCTGGGTGCTGACCATGTCGACACGGGAACAACATATCCGGCGGGAAAAGGCGACGAGCAATATCTGCACCAATGCCGGCCTGTGTGCGCTTGCCTTCACGATCCACGCGGCCTTGCTGGGGGAGGCCGGGTTTGCCGAATTGGCGCAGCTTAACCACGCCACGGCGAGCGCGCTGGCCGACCGATTGCGCCGGATCGACGGGGTCGAGTTACTAAACAACTATTTTTTCAATGAGTTCGCGTTGGCTTTGCCGAAGCCGGCCGGGGCGGTGGTTTCGGCTCTTGCAGAGCGAGGCATTCTGGCTGGCGTGCCGGCGTCGCGGCTTTATCCCGACGATCCCGCGCTGGCCAATGTGCTGCTGGTGGCGGCAACGGAATGTAATATCGAAGCCGAGTGTATCGCCTTGGCCGATGGGCTGGCGGAGGTCTTGGGATGAATCATTCGTCGGATTTGAGCGCGCGCGCGGCGCCTGGTGCCGGTGCGGCAGGGGGCGAGACGGTGCTGGGCAATCGCGGTCTGCAGCTCGAAGAGGGGCTCATTTTCGAGCAGAATAGCGATGGCGCGACGGGCGTCGATCTGCCGGCGGCTCCGGCCGCAGCGGATCGCCTGGGCAGCCATCGCCGGCAGGGCCGAATCGGTTTGCCGGGGTTGTCCGAGCCGGAGGTGGTGCGCCACTACACCCGGTTGAGCCAGAAGAACTACGCCATCGATATGGGGCTGTATCCGCTGGGCTCCTGCACCATGAAACATAATCCACGGCTGAACGAAGCCATGGTGCGCCTGCCGGGTTTGGCGGGGGCGCATCCGCTGCAACCGGTGGAGACGGTGCAAGGGGCGTTGGCGCTGATCGACGAGTTGGCCCATTGGCTGAAAGAGTTGACCGGCATGCCGGCGGTGGCGATGTCGCCGGCGGCGGGGGCCCATGGCGAATTGTGCGGGATGATGTGCATCCGCGCGGCCCTGGATGCGCGGGGCGAAACCGGGCGCCGGCGGGTGCTGGTGCCGGAGTCGGCCCATGGCACCAACCCGGCGACGGCGGCGCAATGCGGCTTCACGGTGGATACGATTCCGGCGAATGCTCAGGGGCGGGTGGATCTGGCGGCGTTCCGGGCCAAGCTGGGCGACGACGTGGCGGCCTTGATGCTGACCAATCCGAATACCTGCGGGCTGTTCGAGCCGGACATTATCGCCATCGCCGAGGATCTGCATAAAGCGGGAGGCTATTTCTACTGCGACGGGGCGAATTTCAATGCCCTGATGGGCCGGGTGCGGCCCGGCGATCTGGGCATCGATTGCATGCATATCAATCTGCATAAGACCTTTTCGACACCCCATGGCGGCGGCGGGCCGGGGGCCGGGCCGGTGGTGCTGTCGCAAGCGCTGGCGGCCTATGCGCCACGGCCCTGGGTGGTACAGGGTGGCGATGGCTATGATCTGGTGGAGCATGAAGGGGGTGTCGGCGAGGCAAAACCGTTTGGGCGGCTGAAGGGTTTTCACGGCCAGATGGGGATGTTCGTGCGCGCCCTGGCCTACATGCTGAGCCACGGCAAGGACGGCCTCAGGCAAGTCGCCGAAGACGCGGTGCTCAACGCCAATTATGTGCTGGCCTCGCTCGAGGATGTGATGACCGTGTCCTTCGATGGGCCGTGCATGCATGAGGTGCTGTTCGACGACCGTTTCCTGAATGGCAGCGGCGTGACGACCCTGGATTTTGCCAAGGCGATGATCGACGAGGGTTATCACCCGATGACGATGTATTTTCCCCTGGTGGTGCATGGGGCGATGCTGGTGGAGCCAACGGAGACGGAATCGAAACGCGGGCTCGACGAATTCATCAGTGTGATGCGGCATCTGGCGGCGCGGGCCAAGGCCGGCGAAGCGGATTTTTTCGCGGCGGCGCCGCGGCTGACTCCGCGACGGCGGCTCGACGAGACGGCGGCGGCGCGCAAGCCAGTGTTGCGGTGGCGCGAGGGAGTGGGGGATTAGAGCGCGTTGCGAGTTTTTGGTCGGTTCGGGAAGTTGCATAAAGAGTATTAGGCCCCAGTGTTCGGGTGCTTGCTTGCAGGTATCGAGGTGCATGGGGATGGGCCTTTTTCGCTAGCCCATAAGGACCCTGTCACTCGTACAGATCTTTAAGGCAATTCCTAATAGGTGTTC
>QIGO01000033.1 GCA_003230015.1 Alphaproteobacteria bacterium
TACCTCGCCGGCATGCAGCGTATTCCCCAGGACTTGATCGAGGCCGCCCGCCTCGACACCTCCAGCGAACTCAAGGTGATCAGAAACGTCATCTGGCCCCTGGTCGCCCCGGCCACCACGATCATTTTTGTTCTCACCTTCATCGGCGCCTTCAACTGGTTTGAATTGCCATTCATCATGGCCGGGCTCGATGGCTCGCCTTTCGGTTCCACCGATGTCCTCGGTCTTTATTTTTACCGCACTGCTTTTGGCAATCAGAGCGCCGGCGTCCAGGATTTCGGTATGGGCAGCGCTTTGGCGGTGCTGATTTTCAGCTTCATCCTCGTCGCCGCCGCCACTTGGACCATCTATCTCCGCCGCCGCGAGATCGAGATATGACCGTTCTTGCCAGTGAAGCCCGCAGCCCCTGGCGTATTCTCGGCTCGGTCAGCCGCAACACCATGCTCATTCAACTGCTGTTGATCGGCAATACGATTTTCATGCTCTATCCCATCCTCATCATGTTCTTCTCGGCGTTCAAACCCACCTCGGACATTTTCACCAAGCCCTTCGCGCTGCCGAATTTCACCAATTTCGATAACTTCGCCCGCATCATCCGCGAAACCAATTTTCTGACCTATTTCTCCAACTCCATCCTGGTGACCACCGCTTCCCTTGCCGCCATCCTGATTTTCGGCAGCATGGCCGCCTACGCCATCGCCCGTTACAAATTCCCCGGCGCGACGTTCCTGTTCCTGTTCTTTCTCGCCGGCCTTATGGTGCCCCTGAAACTGGCGATCATTCCCCTCTTCATCCAGTTTCGCGATCTCGGCATTCTCGACACCCGGCTTAGCCTGGTATTGCTCTACACCGCCATGGGCCTGCCCTCGACGGTATTCATCCTCACCGGCTTCCTCCGCACCTTGCCTGGCGAGTTGGAGGACGCCGCCCGCATCGACGGCGCCAGCGAGCCCAAAATCATGCTCCTCATCATGATGCCCTTGACCAAGCCCGCCTTGGTCATCGCCGGCATCCACAACGCCGTCCCCATCTGGAATGATTTCTTTTTTCCCTTGGTGTTCATTCACACCGACGCCAACAAGACCCTGCCCCAAGGCCTGACGACATTCATGGGTGAGTTCAGCACCGATTGGGGCGCTTTGTTCGCCGGTCTCTCGTTATCGGCGCTCCCCATCATCTTTATTTACATCTTGCTCTCCCGGCAGTTCATTGCCGGCATGACCTACGGCAGCGTCAAATGACCAATATCCTGCCTCGGGGCACCCTCGTGGTCTCCTGTCAGGCGCGGGCGGACAACCCCCTCCATGGCCCCCAAATCATGGCCGCCATGGCCAGGGCGGCTCAGCAGGGCGGGGCAGGGGGCATTCGCGCCAACGGCGGCGCCGACATCGCGGCCATTCGCCGCGCCACGACCCTGCCCATTCTCGGCCTGGTCAAGCGCTATGAATTTGGGCCCGCCATGGCCATCACACCCGACCGCGCCGCCGTTGAAGAAGCAGCCCTGGCCGGCGCCCACATCATCGCCCTTGGCGCCGCCGCCGGCCCCCGCCCCGCCGCGCCCCTGGACGAGCTGATTGCCCTGGCCAAAAACACCTATGGCAAGCAGGTCATGGCCGATATCGCCACCGTGGACGAGGGCTTGGCCGCCGCTGACCACGGCGCCGACTATTTGGCCACCACCCTGTCGGGTTACACCACCGGCAAGCCCCCGCCGGACGAACCCGACCTGGCCCTGGTCAGCACCTTGGTGGCCATGACCGAGCTTCCCATTGTCGCCGAAGGGCGCTATTCCACCCCCAAGACCGTGGCCGAGGCATTCGATCGCGGTGCCTATGCCGTGGTTGTTGGCACCGCCATCACCAATCCCGCGGCCATCACCCGCCGGTTTGTCGAGGCGGCGGCGCAACAGGAGTCATAATGCCGGTTGGAATTGGTCTCGATTGCGGCGGCACCGCAACGCGCTGGCTCGCCCTCGACGAGACGGGCGCGACCCTGGCCGAGGGGTCGGGACCGGGCATCTCCGGTCTTATATTCACCGCCGAGCAACAACGGCGGTTCGAATCCGCAATGGCCTCGATTTGCGCCGAAATCGCTAGAACGGGCCTCGCCGCGGACGCCGCAATTGCCGGTGTCACCGGCCTCAGCGACGCCTCCCCCGAAGCCGAGAATTTCACCAGGGCTCTGAGCAAGGGCCTCGGCATTCAGCCACGGCATGTCGCCACCTTTGACGATGCCCGGATCGCCTACTTGTCGGCTTTCGATCCGGGCGAGGGCATTCTGGTCTATAGCGGCACCGGCTCCTTCGCCTACCATCTCGATAGCCGGTCCCGGGTCACCCGCGCCGGCGGTTATGGGGCGGTGATCGACGACGGCGGCTCGGGCTATTGGATCGGGCGCGAAGCCCTGCAATGGCTGGTACGCCGCGCCGAGGGCGTCCCACCCCTGGCCCCGTCCATCTTGGCGGACACACTCCACGCCCATATTGGCGGCAATGACTGGCCGGCGGTTCGTCGTTATGCCTACAGCGACAGCCGCGCCAATGTCGCCGACCTGGCGCACCCTGTTGCCGCCGCCGCGACCGCCGACGACGAGAACGCCATCGCCATCTTAACCGGCGCCGCGGCGGAGCTTGCGCGCCTGGTAGGGACTCTCGTCGCCCATGTCGGGCCCAAATCGATCGCCCTCACCGGTGGCGCCTCTTCGCATCCGTTGATCCGCGAGGCATTCGCACGTGAGATCGCTGAAATTATCGCCGATCCGGCCCCCGTCGCCGGCGAGCGCCAACCACCGGCCCGCGCCGCCGCGAGGCTGGCTCTGACCCGGCTGCCCGGCAAGCACTGAACAATCTGTCGCGCAATAGGAGAGGACCGCGCGTTTTAGCGCGGCCCCGTTTTCGTGATCCAGCCGGCTACTCAGAAATCCCTTGGAAAGGCGCGCGAGCAATTCCTGAATAGGGCGTTGCCGAATGACACGTCCGGCAGCAGGCTGGCAAACGAGGCTTTGGCCAGATTTGTCCGCTCCGTGCTGCTGGTTGGGGCGGCTTGGTCGCCCACGCTGACGAGTTTCAATGCATTGGCGACGCAATAGCTGACATCCCTGTCGGCGACCGCCAAGGACGCGAGTTCGTCGGCGCTGCCGTTGGTTGTCAGCGGGCCGAAAGCAAAACCGACTATGAGAACCACGATAGCACCGCCGATACCGCCTTTTAGGTATTTGCCCCAATGGGCCTTAAGGTCTTCCATATAACGAGCCCCCTCACATGGAATGAATGTACGAGCCGACGGAAAATCAGCTCACTGCCAATCACTATGGGGCATTCGGAATCAATAGTATAGCACGCAGGAAGACACGCTTCCGTGGCCGTGGCATTTGGTTGCGCCGGCTGGCGGCCGAGCTAGACGCCAGAGACCCGCGAAAACTTCTGATGATAGAGAACATTTGCCCGGTTGAGGTGATCCGCCATATGGTTGCCCGCAGCATCCGGGTCGCCTGCGGCAATTGCATTCAGAATCATCTTATGTTCGTCCAAAGTCAATTTCTCCAAACCGGGTTTGCGGACCAGGTCCTTATGGAAATGCGCTAGCCAATTGAACAAGGAAACGCTCAGAAGTTCATAGATCGGGTTGCCGCTGATCGCAGCCACGGTTTGGTGAAACGCACCGTCGGCCTCTAAAAACTGACGCGAGTTATTCCGCAGTCTTTTTTGCTGCCCGAGGACGTTTTTCAGGCGGTCAATATCGGCATCGGTTCGTTTATGTGCGGCGACGCGCGCCATTTCGGTTTCGAACCTTAACCGCGCTTCTTTTAGGTGCTGCAAACTGGATTCTGAATGCGTCAAAAGATGGCGCATCGATTGCGCCATTTGATCGACTATCGCATCCATTGATGGTTCGGCGATCCGCGGTCGTTCTCCGTGCCGGATTTCGATGAGCCCGTTTCGTTGCAGGTTTTGCATTGCCTCCCGGATCGCCGGGCGTCCCACCTTGTACGCGGCCATCAGTTCGCGTTCGGATGGCAGCACATCGCCTGGATTTAGCCCGCCTTCGTGAACCAGGGCGAGCAGCCTGTCGCCGACTTCGTCTGAGAGCTTTCGGCGGCTGATAGGAACTGCTTTGGTTATCATACCAGTATTAGTAGATCCTAGACGCCGCCATCGCAAGGTTTGGCAATCCGATCTGCCGGGGCATAGGCTGCATTCGTACCCGCCGGCACGCTCAGCACACCGTCCGATGGCGCTCGATACAGGTGCCTACAACCTCGTCGGGATCGCGTTTCCACCAGTTCTCCTGCGAGAATATTTCGACCTCGTGATAGCCGTCATACCCGGCGTCTTCGACCCAACCGCGAATTCTGGCAATGTCTATAACCCCGTCGCCCATCATGCCGCGGTCCAGCAGCATGTCGCGGGTCGGCACCAGCCAATCGCAGATGTGAAAGCCCAGGATGCGTTTCTTGCCGGCGCGCGCGATCTGTTTTTCAAGGTCCGGGTCCCACCACAAATGATAGACATCGACGGCAATGCCCAGACCATCGCCCAGTTCGTCGCACAAATCATTGGCCTGCGCCATGGTATTCACACAGGCGCGGTCGGCGGCATACATCGGGTGCAAGGGCTCGATGGCGAGCGGCATGTTGGCGCCACGGGCATGGGGCAGGATGGCGGCAATCCCGTCGCGCACCATGGCGCGGGCGCCGGCGATGTCCCGCGAGATTTTGGGCAGCCCACCCACCACCAGCACCAGACATTGCGCACCAATGGCCGCGGCATCGTCAATGGCCCTTCGGTTATCGTCGAGTGCCGCTTGGATGCCGGGCCCATCGGCGGCGGGAAACATGCCGCCCCGGCACAGCCCGGTCACCGTCATGGCGTGGTCATTCAGCATACCGGCCGCCTCTGCGACGCCGCATTCCGCCAATTTGTCCCGCCAAACGGCGATCCCCTTCACGCCGTGACGGGCATACCCTTCGATGGCTTGGCGCAGGGACCACTGCGTGCGGGTTGTGGCCTGATTAATCGCCAGTCTTTTAAGCTCGGGCATGGCCCGGTCTGCCCGTGGTTCGGCGCGCCAAGATTGTCTCCCTCATCAAACGGTTAGATCGGATAGGCGTGAACGATACTGCTATCGCGTCTCTTGGGCTAGCGTGGCAGTCGGCCTCGAACGCCTCTTACGCTGGCTCAGCCAGACGCTTCCGAGAACCATGAGCATGCCCAGGAACTGCCATGGACTCAGGGTCTGGCCGAGAGCCCACCAGCCCAAAACGACCGCCGTCATCGGGCTGAGGAAGCCAAGCGTGGCGACCACCGACGGTTCCAATCGCGCAATGCCTCTGAACCAGAGGATATAGGTGATCGCCGCGCCGATCAGGCCAAGATAGGCTAGCCCTAGAATGTTGGTCCCGGTGAGATCCGGCAATGTCGGTTCAAGCAAAATCGCCGCCGGCAGTAACAAAACCCCGCCTGCGGTGAGCTGCCAGGCCGTGAATGTCAAAAGTGATACCGGCGGTTGCCATCGGCGGCTCAGAACCGTTCCAGCGGCCATCGACACCGCCCCGGCAAGCCCCGCCACAAGGCCCATGGGATCGAGTGCTGCTTGCGGTGTCAGGATCAACAGGCCGACCCCTCCCATTCCGGCGACCGCGGCAATAATGGCAAGGGCGCGGATAGCCGACCCCAAAAGCATGCGTGCAAGAACGATCACGATAAAAGGCTGGATCGCAAGAACCACCGCCGCCACGCCGCCTGGCAGCCGATAGGCGGCAACAAACAACAGCCACCAGAATATCGAGAAATTTAGCGCCCCGAGCACAAGTACCTTGAGCCACCAAGCCCCGGCGGGCAGTTGTCGAACCAGCAGCAACAACAGCAGGCCCGCCGGCAGCGCCCGCAGCATGGCGACCGTCAGTGGATAGCCGGCCGGCAGGAACTCGGTCGTCACTATATAGGTGCTGCCCCAGATCGCCGGCGCGATCGCCGTCAGCAACAGGTCGGTGCTGCGAGCCATGATTGTTTACCCTTATCATTTATCTCGACGTCAAGATAGTACCATATATCTTGACGTCAAGGCATTATTTTAACAGGATGAAACAATGGATCGTGTCGACGAAATTCTCGCCCAATGGAACCGCGAGCGGCCTGACCTGGATGTTGCACCCATGGGACTGGTCGGTCGCTTCAAACGGATAGGCCAGCACTTGTCGCTCGCAATGGACAAGACCCTGGCCTCCCACGGCCTCAATGGCGCGAGCTTCGATGTGTTGGCGACGCTACGCCGCGCCGGTCAGCCCTACCGTCTCTCGCCCGGTGACCTGCTGGCCACCATGATGGTGACCTCCGGCACCATGACCAATCGCATCGACCAACTGCAAAAAGCCGGGTACGTGGAACGCATACACAATCCAAAGGACGGCAGGAGCGTCATCATAGCGCTCACCGAAAAAGGTTTTGCCACGGTCGATGCAGCGGTCACCGCCCATGTCGAGACCCAGGCCAGCTTGATATCCGGTTTGTCAACGCAAGACAGCGCGACACTCAACCGACTGCTCAGCAAGTTCCTAACCGGATTTGAGGAGACCTAAACCGCAGCACTCCCATTTCCCACGAGGTCAAAAAAGTACCGCCACGGGGCAATCGAAAATTGGGCGATGACGGGTCCTAATAATTTATCTCAGTTTCATCGGCATTGGATCTGTTTTAGCGTCAACTGACGAGGACCCCGCTCTCAAACCCAATAAGGCAAAACCAGAAATCGCCAGGAAGATGATCCACTGGGGCATTAAGAAAAGAGTTCCCAGCCGGCCGATACCATAGAAAATAAACAACCCGGCAAAGCCGAGATATTGGCAGGCAACCAACCAAACGATGATTCGCCTGGGCCCCGTTTGAACAGCGGCGACGAGCAGCGCCGCGCTGTTGATCACCAGCACGACCGTGATCGCGTGCCAGAGGATCGACGCATAAGCCTTCAGCAGGGTTGACAAATTTCCTTGCAGAATTGGTGCATGGACATCCGCGCCGCCGCCAATAACGTGAAGCAACAGGGTCGCTGTTGACAAAACACCGGCGGCCGCGATCCACCTATTCATCGGCCAAAATTTCCCGATTGATTCCATACGGTGGCGTATGTATAGCTGTCCAATGGCCAAGTCAATACGCTAGCGTATGGAAACCTCATGGCGGATAGAAAGACCCTTTCGGCGCAAGACTGGATCAAAGCTGGTTTTCGCGCCCTCACGGCCGGAGGACCCGGAGCCATAAAGGCCGAGACAATTGCGCGTGAGTTAAAGGTCAGCAAAGGGTCGTTTTACTGGCACTTTAAGGACATACCTTCTTTCAAAGCGGCTATGTTGCGGCATTGGAAAGTTGGCGCGACCGACGCCGTCATCGCCAATGTTGAGGGCAGCGATGTCTCATCCGCTGACCAACTGAAACTGTTGCTTCGCATCGCCACCGGCGATGGCGATGTCGTTTACGGCGGTGTGCTGGTAGAATCGGCAATACGCGATTGGGGCCGATACGAACCCGCGGCAGCATCGTCTGTAAAATCTGTAGACAAGCGGCGCATCGCGTATCTCGAAGGCCTTTTTCAGAAATGCGGCGTTAAGCCGAAACCATGCCGAACCAATGCAAATATTCTATACGGCGCGTTGCTCGGTCTGCAGGGACTATCCCATCAGGGCTTGGCGGATTTGCAGCACGATCTGTCCCACCTATTAGAACGGCTTCTCGAATAATATTGGCCAACACCTAGTTCTGCGCCGGCCCCAAGCCGCTTATGTATCGCAACAACCCCATCAAGCTCACCAGGCCTTGACCAGCCGGACACCGTGAGATGTGGCTCCGCGGGCAGGACTCGAACCTGCGACAAGGTGGTTAACAGCCACCTGCTCTACCAACTGAGCTACCGCGGACCAGTGTGCGTTCCGCGTGGCGGACCGCATCGGACGCGGGCGTTATATCAGACAATTTGGCCCATGCAAAGCGGATCGAAGGGACGACCCGGCCGGCGCATTTTGGGCCGGAAACGACAACGGGCCGCCGGTGCGAACCGCGGCCATGGTCACTGGAAGGGGTCGGATAGGGGCGCCGGATGGCGCCCCCGTCCAACTGAACGTTAGCGTCCGGACGGATTTGCCCAGGAGCCGTTTGAGCGAGGATGCATCGGCATCGCCGGAACCATAGGCGAGGACGCCTTGGACGGTGCAGCCTTTGCAACTTTCTTCGCGCCATTGCTCTTGCGAGCGACGGCCTTTTTCGGAGAAGCCTTCCGAGCGACCTTCTTCTTGGCGACGGTCTTCTTGGCCACGGCCTTACGGGCGATAGCCTTCTTCGGAGCAGCCTTCCGAGCGACCTTCTTCTTGGCGACGGTCTTCTTGGCCACGGCCTTACGGGCGATAGCCTTCTTCGGGGCGGCTTTCCGAGCGACCTTCTTCGCTACGGTCTTCTTGGCAACAGCCTTACGAGCGGTGCTCTTACGGGCAGTAGCCTTGCGAGCCGTGCTCTTCCGGGCCGTGCTCTTGCGAGCGACGGTCTTCCGAGCAGTGGCCTTGCGAGCCGTGCTCTTCCGAGCCGTGCTCTTCCGAGCCGGGCTCTTGCGAGCGGCAGTCTTACGGGCGGTAGTCTTCCGCGCCGTCGTCTTGCGTGCGGTGGCCCTGCGAGCCGTCGACTTCTTGGCGACTCTCTTTTTGGCCTTGCTCTTCTTAGCAGTGGCTTTCTTGGCAGCGGGCTTTTTCGCAGCGGCTTTTTTCGCCGCGGCGACTTTCTCGCTGACCTTCTTGGCCTTGGATGCGACTTTGCTCACGTCGGAACTAATGGTGCGCATCATCTTGTTGGTGTCGCTGGTAAGCTGGCGGATATCCGCTTGCAGGGCCTTGATCGCCGCCGCCATTGGATTCGCTTTACGAGCCGGAGCCTTCCGGCTTGCGGTGCGCCGCGTTGCCGTCTTGCGGGAAACGGCCTTACGGGCCGTGCTCTTACGCGCGACAGTCTTACGAGCGGTGCTCTTGCGAGCGGTGGATTTGCGGGCCGTAGCGCGGCGCGCGGTGCTCTTACGAGCGGCCGGCTTACGAGCAGTCGACCTTTTCTTGGCTGAGGACTTTTTCGCCCTCGCAGTTGCAGCCATAACATCTCTCCTGTGAGATTATGCAGAACAGCAACCGCAAAATGGCCGCTGACAGGTTGCTCCTATCGCATAACGGTTACCAAAAACTTAAATAAGCCAAGCCGTTACAGTGCAAAAAACGACGAAAAGGACTAACATGAACATCCCAAACAAGGCTGCTTTCCTGTTCCTGACGATGATCGCGTCGCTTGCCTTTGCCAGCAATCCCGCTCTTGCCCATCGCTTTAATGTCGCCCTTGTCCTACCCCCGTCCGGCGGCACTTCTATTGAGGGCCAACAGATCCGCGAGGGTTTCATGCTGGCGACGGCCGAGCGGGACGCCCACACGGGCCAGGAATCCGACGGCCATCTCGGCGGCCTCGACGTCTATGTCACCGTCATCGACGCTCTGGGGGATATCGAGGGTGTCTTGGCGGCGGGCGAGATCGACATCGTCGCCGCCTTCGGTTCGCAGGAAACCCTGTCCCAGGTCGGCGCGCTTCTCGACGGCAAGGATATCGCCCTGCTCCTGCCGGGCCAGTCTCCCTTTTCCGAGCCTGATCAGCCCGCGGTTGCCGCCTTTATTTCCGCCTATGAAAGCGCTTACGGCAGCAAGCCCTCCGCCCAGGCGGCGATGGGATACAACGCCGCCCGGCGCATCGACGAGGCGGTGCGCGACCAGGGCGGGGCCGCTGACAGGGAGTCATTGCTTCGGATATTCGCTGCAACCGCGCGTGACTTCGCTTGGTGAAAGACCGCCTCCCACGACCCGATGTCTTGGGAGGCACTTTCCGCTGCCGTGTCCATTTTCAGCCCAGTTGCGGGTATCCGCGATCGATCGCGTCACGCTCGAACTTGTCCATGCATGAATAGCTTTGGCGGCTGAGAGCCGTCACCCCGCCAAGCAGCAAAGCCGCCCTGAGTTCGGCCAGGTCTGGGTCTGCGAAGGCCGCCCACAGGCCGGCCCGCAGCCTCTTCAGTCCGTCATCGCTCACGCCTCCCCCGGCGATGAACGGTAATGCCGGCGCCGCCGGGCTCATGCACAGCACGCGCGTATCGGCCAGCACCGCCGCGTCATGGGCCTCGAGCAGGCCATGGGTCACGCAATCCACCGCCGCGATATCCGCCTCGCCGGCACCGATCATCTCGATGCTGTGGCGGTGACTGCCGCTAAACAGGACATCGCCGAAGAACCGGCCCCCGACGGCCAGCGGCGCCACCATTGCCCGCAGGATATTATAGCCGGAATGGGAGGCCGGATCGTTGGCGGCACATCGTGCGTTGCGCATATCCGCCAGGTCTCGGGCCGTCGAAGATGCCGCCACGACGCAGACGCTGCGATAATAGGGCCCGCGGCACCCGTCCGCTGTATAGCAGGGCGTGCCCAGCGGTCTGACCGTTCCGGCCAAGGCATGAGTCAGGGGATAGCCGCAGGTTTGGCTGAACAGCAGGTCCGGGTCGCGCCAATGGACCACCGGGTCTATTGGAGTGGTCAGGCGGCGTGGCACGTCTTCCAGCCCCGCCTCCTCGAAATGGCCTGCCAGCCCCGACCACCAGGCTTCGGTAACCTCCTTCAGCGCCGGCAGCGCATACATCGGCAGGCTGGCGAGGTTCATCTGTGTTTGGCTGCGGCCCAGTATCCCGCGGCGGCTTTACGCCGTTGTTCTTGAATGAATGCCGCCGCCTCATGCGCTTGCACCGTCGCGGCACGTATTAGTTCGTCGAAATGCGCCGTCAGATCGCGGATATGGCCGGTGGTATTGAACACGAAATAGGCCTGCCCCACATAGACCGCCGCGCGCATGGTTCCGAAGATTGTGTAGGGTGCCGAGAAATAACTAAGCCCATTGAACAGATAAAGCCGCAACGAGGGATAAAGCTCCTCCAGCAGCGCCGCCATTTGATCCAGCTGCTCCAGCCTCGCGTCCAGGGGCAAGTCGGTCCAGATCCCCGCACCGGCGGCGAACGATTCCAGCGCTTGCTGCTGCATACAGATTTCCATATCGGTCTCGGGCAGCCTTGTGTAATTCAGCCGGCTTTTTGAGGCCGCCCGCGCCTGATCCGGTGTTTTCCTGACCGGTTCGCTGAATTCATGCCTGATCACCGCGTCGGTTTTGACCAGATCGGGGAGGGTTGTTGGCACATAGCGAATCTTGTACCCGGCGGCCTCCTCATGCCACCGCAGCAATCCTTCATCCACCGGGGTGTGGGCGCTCGGCGTGATCTTTAGCGACTCATGCAGGATGTCGGCGCCCAGTTTGGCCTCCTGGCTGATCCCCAGAAGCCAATCCAGACTGATCTGCAAGGCGCCGGCGATGGCCGCCACGGTGTCTGCCCGCGGCAGCCTCGTCTCATCCGGTGACAGCAACTGTGACAGCGTCGAACGGTCGATACCGGTGCGCCGCGCCAGGGCCGATTGGTTAACACCCGCGCGCGCCAGCGCCTCACTCAGTCTTACACGAAAGATGCGTGCCGTTTCCCGGCGATCCATAACGACAGTCCACAACCTGATTTATTACACTATACCGCCTTTATCGGGCTCGGCAGATGTTTGCCGCCCGCGTCGCGATAGTCCCTTTGGGATACCCCGCCTGCTCCCCCCGGTCCACCCATTCGCGCAACTTCCCTCGCCCGTGCCGGCCACTAGGATGCGCCACCTCCTTGGGCTCATCGGGCCCGGTAAGAGTGATTCCTATTCATGAGCAGTTACCCCTTTGATACGGCCACGGTATTGTCGGTCGGACAAGAACTTGAATGTATGCGCCAGTCGCTGGGCATGAAGCTAAGCGACGTGGCTGCCGGTCTCCCCGTGGCTTTTCGCCACTTGCGCGCGCTCGAGCAAGGCAACCCGGCGGATTTGCCGTCCGCCAGCCGCTTAACCAGCGTCAGAGCCTATGCCCATTTCCTCGGCCTCGATCCCGATGTTGTGGGCGAGCGTTATGAACGCGCCCTGCGCGGCGCCTCGTCGGCCTGACAGCGCGGCAATATACCGATACCGCACTCCCTGATCCCGGCGATCCGCCGGCTTGTTAAACGTTGCCTGCCAGCTTGTCGATGGCAGGAAAAATCTGTATTGTGGTAAGAATAGAACAAACGTTCAATCGCCGCCTTGCACGGCGCATCGGGCTCGGTATCGGCACGAGCGGGATCGGGGGAAATTCAATGGCTCTGCATCTTAGCGAACATCGCGACGGGTTCCAGCTGGGCCTGACTAAGATCACTCGGTTCGACGAGACGGAGGACAATACCGGCATCGGTTTTGCCTCCCTGCGGCTTGGCCCGGGTGAGCAATATCAAGTCGAGGCTGAGCATGAAACGGCATGGCTATTGATGAACGGCCAGGTCACGGCGACCGTCGGCGGCGAAAAGGTCTCTCTCTCGCGCCAATCCTTGTTTGACGAAAGCGCCACCTGCATCCACGTTGCGGCCGGCGAGACAATAGCCTTCGATACCGGCACCGAGGTCGAATTTACGGTCTACAGCACGGCGAACGGAAAACCCTTTCCGTCCCGTATATTCCAGCCATCGGACGTGCCCAACGAACATCGCGGTGCCGGCCAGGTCGGCGGCACCTGCACCCGGTTCGTGCGCACCATCTTCGATCACACGACCTCTCACCCCGATGCCGAACTGGTTCTGGGCGAGGTCATCACCATGCCGGGGCGTTGGTCGAGCTATCCCCCCCACCACCACCCGCAGCCCGAGATCTATCATTACCGTTTCACCAAGCCCCAGGGCTTTGGCCATGCCGAACTCGGCGAGACGGTCTTGAAGGTGCGTCAGTACGACACCGTCAAGATATTCGACGGCTACGACCACGCCCAATGCGCTGCCCCCGGTTATGGCATGTATTACGCCTGGGTCATTCGCAACCTGCCCGGCAATCCCTACACCGTGCCTGAATTCACCCGCGAGCATATTTGGACCATGGAAGAGGACGCTGATTTCTGGCGGCCCGCCGAACTAGGCGACGATGCCTGACAAGCCCCTGGATGTTATTGGCCTGGGCCGCTCATCGGTCGACCTCTATGGCGAACAGATCGGCGGCCGCTTGGAAGACATGGCGTCCTTCGCCAAATATATTGGCGGCAGCCCCACCAACACGGCCATTGGCGCCGCGCGGCTGGGTCTTAGCGCGGCCATCATTACCCGCGTCGGCGACGAGCATATGGGGCGCTTTATCCTCGAGACCCTGCGGCGCGAGGGCGTCGACACCAGTCATGTAAAGACCGACCCGGATCGGCTCAGCGCCTTGGTTGTCCTGGGCATCCGCGACCGCGAAATCTTCCCGCTGATATTTTACCGCACCGACTGCGCCGACATGGCCATCGACGCCGCCGACATTGATCCGGCTTTTGTCGCTTCATCCAAGGCGTTGCTGCTTTCCGGCACCCATTTCTCCACCACCCAGGTCGACCGGGCCTCCCGCACCGCCATGCGTTACGCCCGCGAGGCCGGCACCAAAATAGTGCTCGATATTGACTACCGGCCGGTTCTATGGGGCCTCACCGGCCTCGGCGAGGGCGAGGATCGGTTCGTTGCCAGTGACACGGTAAGCACCCACCTCCAATCCATCGTCGCCGACTGCGATCTTGTCGTCGGTACCGAGGAAGAGCTGCACATTGCCGGCCGCAGCACCGACACCATCACGGCCCTGCGCAACATTCGCGCCCTCTCCCGGGCGCAGATCGTCGTCAAGCGCGGTCCCATGGGCTGCAGCGTATTTCCCGATGCCATACCCGATAGCTTGGACGATGGCATCGTCGGCCGCGGTTTTCCCATCGAGGTTTATAACATCCTCGGTGCCGGCGATGCCTTCATGAGCGGCTTTTTGCGCGGCTGGCTGCGCGGCGAGTCGCTTGAGACCTGCAGTACCTACGCCAATGCCTGCGGTGCTTTTGCCGTCTCCCGTCACGGCTGCGCGCCGGCCATCCCCAGTTGGGACGAACTGATTTATTTTTGTGAAAAGGGCAGCCCGCATTTCCGCCTGCGCGAGGATGCCCGCATCAATCACATCCACTGGGCCACCACCCGCCGGCCCGGTCCCGACAATATCCGCGCCCTGGCTTTCGACCATCGCAGCCAGTTGGAAGACCTCGCGACCCAGTCCCAGGTGCCATTCGAAAAGATCGCTGAATTCAAGAAACTCGTTTGGTCCGCCGCTTCCCGGGTCGCCGCGGGTCGCCCCGACGCCGGCATCATTGTCGACGGCCGTTATGGCCAGGATGTCCTGTTTGCGGCCACGGGCGGCGATACCTGGATTGCCCGGCCCGTGGAGCGACCCGGTTCCATGCCCCTGCGCTTCGATGCCGGTGCGGATATCGGCCTGACCCTGCGCGAATGGCCAGTTGAGCAAGTCGCCAAATGCCTGGTTTTTTTCCATCCCGATGACCCAGCAAACCTGCAGCGGGAACAGATCGCCAAACTGCGCCAGCTCCAATCGGCTTGCATCGCCACCAATCGCGAACTGCTTGTCGAAATAGTGATCCCGCCGGGCCGGCCGGTCAATGACAATACCACCGCCACGATCCTGCAAACCATGTATGAGGCCGCGATCACCCCGGATTGGTGGAAGCTGCAACCGCCGCCCGATGAAGCGGCTTGGCGCAAAATATCCGCGACCATCGCCCATAACGACAAATACTGCCGCGGCGTCCTGCTGCTTGGTTTGGACGCCTCGGAGCAAGATCTGAGGCGCTCATTCGCTCTCGCGCGCCGCCACCCCATCTGCCGCGGCTTTGCCATCGGCCGTAGCATTTTTGCCGGCCCTGCCAAGGATTGGTTAGCGGGCGAGATCGACGACGCCGCCGCAATTTCCCGTATCGCCGACAACTACAGCCGCATCATCGCCCTCTGGGACGCCTGATCAGGTATCCGTGAGCGGTTGTATTAGACCCGCCAACTGTTCTACATGGCCAGTCCTGGGCATTTTGTTGAAGCCCTCCCGGCGGTGGCAACCATGGCATTGATCGATATATGGAAAATCTAGCTGAATTTTGGGCCCTCGTCGTCGACGTTTGGCAAAACGGGTTCGCCGGTATCGATATCGGCAGGTTCATTGGCGCCCTGCTTATCCTGGCCGTATTCGTCGTCATCCGCGACCTGATGACCCGGCTCTTCGAGGGTCGCCTGCGCGCGCTGGCCCGTCGATCGACAACTAAGATCGATGACGCCATGGTTGATGCCCTCGTGCCGCCCTTCAAACTGGTGCCCCCGACGATTGGCATATTTTTCGCCGCACAGTTTCTCGGTGTTCAGGACATTTATGCCGACATCGCCAATAACCTCGTTAGTTCGCTGATCGCCTTTGTCATATTCTGGGCACTGTATCGGCTCGTGGCGCCCTTTAGTTTTTTCCTCACCCGCCTCGAGTCAATTTTCACCCACGACCTCGTCGAATGGCTGATAAAATCCATCCGCATCGCCATCGCCCTCGTCGGCGCCGCGACCATAATTCAGACCTGGGGCATAGCCATCGGCCCCATTATCGCCGGCGCCGGACTGTTTGGCATAGCCTTGGCCCTCGGCGCCCAGGATTTGTTCAAGAACTTGATCGCCGGCATCCTCATTTTGGGTGAGAAGCGTTTTCGCAAGGGTGATTGGATCAAGGCCGAGGGCACCGTCGAAGGCACGGTCGAGAGCATTGGCTTCCGCTCCACCCTGGTGCGTCGTTTCGACAAGGCGCCGGTATTCGTCCCCAATTCGGAGTTATCCGATAATGCGGTCATCAACTTTTCCGCCATGACCCACCGCCGCATCTACTGGATAATCGGCGTCGAATACCGCACCACCATTGACCAGCTACGCCAGATCCGCGACGCCATCGAGCATTTTGTCCTCGGCAGCGACAAATTCGCTCACCCGCCCGAGGTTTCGACGTTCGTCCGCATCGATAGTTTCAACGATTCCTCTATCGACATCATGCTCTATTGTTTTACCCGCACCACGGACTGGGGCGAATGGCTCGAGATCAAGGAGGATCTCGCCTACCGGATCAAGGACATTATCGAGCAGGCCGGAACCGGCTTCGCTTTCCCCAGCCAGTCCCTCTACATCGAGACCCTGCCGTCAGGGCGGCCTGAAACCTTCGTCCCGCCCAAACCCGGTTAGCCGCTCGCTTAATCCCCGACGATCGTATAGCGGGCGTGGCAGTTACTGCGCGTCTCCGTCGCCATCTCCCGCCATTTGCGCATCGCATTGGCGCGGCTCTCGAACGGCCCCACCAGGCGCTCGGAGCCCGTGATAAGCGTCTCGAATGCCGTATCCGTGTACTCGCCGCCAACAACCCAATATTGTGTCGTCATAATATTTCTCCCTGAAAAATAATCCGCGCCTCGGTGGTGTCACTCCGCCGCGGCAAATTGCGCCTCTTCCGTCGAGCCCGTCAGCGCCGTGGTTGACGATTGCCCACCGGCAATGGCCGTCGCCACGGCATCGAAATAGCCTGTCCCCACTTCACGCTGGTGCCGGGTCGCGGTGTATCCCGCCGCCTCCGAGGCAAACTCGGCATTCTGCAGTTCGCTATAGGCCGCCATGCCACGGTCCCGATAACCGCGCGCCAGCTCGAACATGCTGTGGTTCAGCGCATGGAACCCCGCCAGGGTGACGAACTGGAATTTGTAGCCCATGGCGCCCAGCTCGCGCTGGAAGCGGTCGATGTCGCTCTGCGCCAGATTGGCCGACCAGTTGAAGGATGGCGAACAATTATAGGCCAGCATCTTGCCCGGCACTTCGCGATGGATGGCCTCGGCGAAGCGCCGCGCCTGGTCCAAATCCGGCCGCGAGGTTTCGATCCAAACCAGATCCGCATAGCGGGCAAAAGCGATGGCCCGCGCCACGCAGCGCTCGAAATTGCAGTCTTCCTTGATCCGGTGGAAACCCTCGGGCGAGCGTTCGCCCGTCAGGAACGGATGATCGCGCGGATCCACATCGCTGGTCAGCAATCTTGCGCTTTCCGCATCCGTACGCGCCACGATCAGCGTCGGCACATCCATCACATCGGCGGCCAACCGCGCCGCGTTGAGTGTCCGGATATGCTGCTGCGTCGGCACCAGCACCTTGCCGCCCATATGCCCGCATTTCTTCTCCGACGCCAGTTGGTCCTCGAAATGCACCGCCGCCGCCCCCGCCTCGATATAACTCTTCGTCAGCTCAAAGGCATTGAGCGCCCCACCAAAACCCGCTTCCGCGTCGGCGACGATCGGCGCAAACCAATCCGTATCGCCGTCGCCTTCCAAATGCTGGATCTGATCCGCCCGTTGCAGCGTCCGGTTGATGCGCCGCACCAGTTCCGGTCCGCTATCGACAGGATAGAGGCTCTGATCGGGATACATGGCCCCGGCATTGTTATTGTCCGCCGCCACCTGCCATCCCGACAAATAAATCGCCTTCAGGCCGGCCCGCACCATCTGCATGGCCTGGTTACCGGTGGCCGCCCCCAATGCCGGCACATAGGCTTCGCTCTCCAGCAGCGCCCTCAGCCTCTCGGCCCCGCGCCGGGCCAGTGAATGCTCGATATGGACCGAACCGCGCAAAGCCGCCACGTCACCAGGTGAAAAGTCGCGGGCAATCCCGCCGCCTGGAATATTCTTGAATATGTGACCCATCACTAACTCCGCTGAGCAAGGGCGATAATACGCCCGGCTACATCTTTCGTTTATACGGGCATGTTATTTGACTTACATATCAGAAGTCCATAAGCCTTTGTAAGTAATAAGGTTAAACGGAAAATCCTGATAATTCAGGAGTTGTAAAGTAGAAAAGTCTGTAAAGGATACTGTCATGGATCGCAAGATCATGCTTGGCAACAAGCTCCGGCGTTTTCGCCAGGACCAGGGTTTGCGGCAGTCCGAAATGGCCGAACGGATCGGCATTTCCCCCAGCTATCTCAATCTGATAGAGCACAACCAGCGCCCCGTGACCGTGCCTCTGCTCTTCAAGCTTGGCCAGGCCTTCGACTTCGATTTGCGAGAGTTCGCCGGCGACGACGATACCCGCCTGGCCGCCGGTCTCAAGGAAGTTTTCAGCGATCCCCTGTTTGCCGGCCAGCCGGTACCCCAGCAGGAGATCCGCGAACTCGTCGCCTCCAGCCCCACGGCTTCACAGGCCATGGTGACCCTCTACGACGCCTACCGCCGATTCTGGGAGGAAGCCCAGGCCCGGGACGAACGCGCCGCTGGCGAAGAAGGGCAGGGGCCTCGCGACGGCCAGCCACCGCCGGTCGAGGAAATCCGCGACTATCAGCAGGCACAGGCCAACCATTTCCCCGAAATTGAGACCGCCGCCGAACGGCTCGCCGAAGAAGCCGACTTCGCCGGCCGGGACCTGTTCGCAGCCCTGACCGGCTATCTTGAGGCCATCCACGCCACCCGGGTCAAGATCATGCCGGTCGATGTCCTGCAGGACACCCTGCGCCGCTACGATCACCACGGCCGCCGGATCCTCTTGTCCGAGGCGTTGCCGCCCTCCGGCCGCGCCTTCCAGCTGGCTGTTCAGGTGGCGTTGATAAGCCAGCGCGAGTTACTCGACCGCGAGGCGGCCAAGGCGAACCTGCAAAACCCGCAATCTCTCCCCATGCTGCGCATCGTTCTGGCCAACCACTTCGCCGCCGCCCTGATGATGCCTTATGACCGCTTCCTGGAGGCCGCGACCCAGCTTCGTTACGACATTGACCTGTTGCGCCGCCGCTTCGGCGCCAGTTTCGAGCAGGTTTGCCACCGCCTCACCACCATGCAGCGCCCCGGCGCGCGCGGCGTCCCATTCTTCTTTATCCGCGTCGACAACGCCGGCAACATCTCCAAACGCCTCAGTGGCGGCGGTTTCCATTTCGCCCGGCTCGGCGGCACCTGCCCGCGCTGGATCGTCCATGACGCATTCCGCACCCCGGGTCTGGTGCAAACCCAGGTCGCCGTCATGCCCGACGGCACCACATTTTTCACCATCGGCCGCACCTTGGATCTCGTCAGCAGCCGCCTCGACGCCTTGCAGCCGCAATTTTCCGTCGGCCTGGGCTGCGAGATCAACGATGCGAAAAACCTCGTCTACGCCGACGGCATAGACCTCAAAAACCCCCGCGCCATACCCATCGGCGTCAGTTGCCGCGTCTGCGAACGCCTCGATTGCGCCCAGCGCGCCTATCCGCCTCTAAACCACCAGTTGCGCATTGACGAACATGTCCGGCGCAGCGTGCCTTTCACATTTACCACCCGTTAGCCCGCCAGCAGGACCGCGCCCCGTACTAGGAAAACCGAGCCGATCCCCAGCACCAGCCATTGCGTTATATTACGAAACTGGGCATCGGTAAGCCGGTTCAATATCCAGCCGCCCATCCCGGTGCCCAGGAAGGCCAATGGGATCACCGCTCCGAACACCCACAGCGGCACTGTATCGTCCATCTGCCCGAGAAAACCCGCAACGGCGGCAAAATACCCCAGTTTCACCAAATGACCGATGGTCTGGGTCATCGCTTTTGTCGCCACCACTTGGTGGCGCGTCATCGGGCTCTTCAAATAGAAAATATCCAGCACCGGCCCCGACACCCCGGCCAGCAGTTGAAAAGCGGTAACGATCACGCCGCTGGCGGTTGCCGCACCGGGCCGCGTGATCTCGATCGCGGCGGCCTTCGGAAACAGCCGGTGAATAAACGGCAACGACCCCAGCGCCAAAAACACCACCGCAGCACTGGGCACATAGGCGACCCAGGCAAACAACGCCACACTGATTGCCGACCCCAACACATAGCCGCGCAGCACCGGCCAATATATATGGCGCCGGTGCAAATAGGCGCGATAGCCGTTTGACCCCGCTTGCGTAATGCCATGCAGCATCATCGCCACGGCCACCGGCAGCAGCCAGGTAAAGACCCCCATCAGGATCATCCCGCCGCTCATCCCGAATACACCCGAAATCAGCGCCGTCGGCGGCACCGCCGCCAACACCGCCGCGGTCGTGATAAGGCTCATGCAAACCCCTCGAAAGAGCAGGACGAACCTATCGCAATTGCCGCCGGGAGAAAAACACCCGTGGTTCAAGCGGCGGTTCTGGCGATCTTGCGCGCCGATCGCAGTGGCACCACATGGGGCGTCCCCGTGCTGTCCAGGGTGACATTCGCGTGCACACCATAAACTTCATACAGCGTCGCTGGTGTTAGCACCTCCGCCGGTAGTCCCGCCGCATGGACTTTCCCTGACTTCAAGCAGACGAAACGGTCAGCGAAACGGGCTGCCAAATTCAGATCATGCATCGCGATGACGGTCGCGATACCGCGGCTACGGGTTTCCTCCTGGACCAGGTCCAACACTTCCAACTGATGTTGCAGATCCAACGCACTGGTCGGTTCGTCCATCAGCAAGATCGACGGGCTTCTCACCAGGGCTTGCGCAATTGAAACCATTTGGCGCTGACCACCGCTAAGCTCGTTGAGATAACGCAGGGCCAAGTCTTCTATTTCCAGTTTGCAGAGCACCTCGGAAACAGAAGCCAGGTCCTCATCTGCAATGCGCCAGGTGGCCGCTTGTTTGTGCGCCAACAACACCGCCTCGAATACGGTAAGGATAGCGTTTATCGCCGTATCTTGCGGCAGGTAACAGACTTGTTCGGTAACCATGTATCGCGGCATCTCGGCCAACGCACAACCCGACAGCATGACATCTCCGGTTGGCACCAGCAGACCGGCCAGGCACTTGAAGAAGGTCGATTTGCCGGCCGCATTTGGCCCAATAACCGCGGTTACTTGTCCCGGTTCTGCGACATCCACCGTAATCTCTCGCAGGGTGGGCGAGGCGCCGTAGCTGAACGATAGGGATTTAACTGAAATCGTCATTACCACACCTCCCGGCGATGAGAAAGGATGATGCTGAGAAAGAACGGCACCCCCACCAGCGACGTGATAATGCCGACCGGAAAGATGACGCCTGGAATGATGGACTTGCTGATGATCGATGTGACGGAGAGTAGTAAGGCACCAGCGACACCGGCCGTTGGTAGGAAGTAACGCTGATCTTCGCCGACCAGCATCCGGGCCACATGCGGTCCCACTAGCCCGATAAACCCAATCGTCCCCACAAACGCCACCGCGACAGAAGCGATCAGTGAAACCATTAACAGAATTTGGATCCTTAGCCGCGCGACGTTGACGCCCAGGCTGCGTGCTTTCTCGTCACCCAGGCGCAGGGCGGTCAGCGCCCACGCCTGTCGCGTCATGAACGGAATGACACCGCCAATGACCACGACGGCAATGCCGATCTTGGTCCAACTCGCCTTCAAGAGACTGCCAAGGGTCCAGAAAACAACTTCCTGCAGGGCTTGCTCCGTCGCGATGAATTGTAGAAAGGAGAGCATGGAGGTAAAGGTGAAAACCAACGCTATACCCAACAAGATCACCGTTTCCGTCGTCACACCGCGCAGCCGGCTTAGAAAATAGATCAGCAGCGATGCCAGCATGGCGAAAGCAAAAGCATTGGCCGACACCAAGAATGCGCCGGCGACCGGAATGACGCCGATGCCAAGAACAATCGCCAAAGACGCCCCGAAACTGGCGGCAGCGGAGATGCCGAGGGTAAACGGACTGGCCAATGGATTATTCAGGATGGTTTGCATTTCCGCACCGGCGATCGCCAAACCGCCGCCTACGACCACGGCCATCAATGCGATCGGCATCCGGATATCCCAAACAATGACCCGGCTCGCCACGTCGACCGTACCGGGCCTTACGATGGCTTGGAAAACCCCCGCCAGGGAGAGCGAGGCCGGTCCCAGGGAGATGTCCAGCAAGACGCTGAAAATCAGTGCGGTCGTGAGAACACTTAAGGTAATAACCTTGCGGCGTGTAATCGCCCGATAGACTTCCCTGCCTTTGTGCAGGTTCGAGTTCACGGTGTTCGCAGCTTCCATGGGCCCGGCGCTCGCAAGAGTAATCGGGGGGGGGCGCTCCGGATGCTGGCAAGGACCTTGGCAGGCACGGGACCGGCGCCCGGAGATCGGAGGATTAGGACTGCGGCTTCAGGCTAGCCCAGTAACCAGACTTGTACTCAAGCGGTAGAAAGCGCTTATGGAATTCCTCGAATGTCGCGTCTGGATCCAGGTCTGCAAATTCTTCCGGATGCAGCCATTTTGCAAAAAACTGCAACGCCACGAATTGATACGGCGAGTTGTAGAACTGATGCCAGATCCCGTAGAACCGGCCGTTTTTGACCGCGGTTGTCGTCGCAAATGCAGGCCGATCTGCAAGCCCCTTCAATCGATCGATTGCCGCGGTACCATTGGCGTCGGGACCCAGGCTGACCGCCGTATTTTCCGGGTTGATCAAGGACCAGTTCGAACCGGTAACGATGACCACATCCGGATCCACAGTTAGTACCTTTTCCGCACTCACCGTGCCTGTCGCACCGGGTAACAAGTCTGAGCCCAAATTGATCCCGCCGGCTCGCTCCACCAGCAGTCCTAGGCTCTCCCGCCCCCAAGTACGGCAGCACTCGTCGCTAATACCGGCTGCCCGTTCCACGAAGACAGTCGGTTTGTCGTCGATCTTGGCCGTGGCGTTATAGATCCGGTTCATTTGCGCCATATAGAACGAGACAACATCGCTGGCACGGTCTTCCTTGCCGAAGAGTTTACCCATCAGCAAGGTGCTCGGGATTGTATTTTCCAACGGTCGTTCCCGGTAGTCGATGAAGACGACGGGAATACCAACGGCTGCCAGTTGGTCGATTAGGCCGGTTTCCGCCACCGCCTCGCGGACACCGAGATTCAGGATCACCACGTCTGGATTTAGCGTCACGGCCTGCTCCGCGCTAAAGCCGCCAGAATTTGGATTGCCAAACAGCGGTATGTCTTCGATTTCCGGGTATTTGGCCAAATACTGATTGTAGCTGTCCAGGTCCGCGCGTTTCAGATCGTCGCGCCAACCAACGATCCGCCCAAATGGATCTTCCGTATCCAAGGTCGCGACGACATACATCTGCCGGCCTTCGCCTAGGATAACCCGCTCTACCGGGATCTCGACGGATACGGTTCGACCGGCAAGGTCGGTCACCTCGATTATCTCTGCGTTAGCAACACCGCCAATCGCCTGCACCACCATCATGGTGAGGGCGGCGCCGATGGTGACTGTTGCCCGCTTGCTCCTCGTATGCATCAACTCATCTCCTCCAGATGGAGATGCGAATGATACGCATTATTAATAACATGTCAATTGGCATTTCTCCAAATGCACGTCATCCGCCGACCTGCCGGTAGTAAAAGCAGCGCCAAATTTTGTCATGGCGACCAGCGCGTTCCCCGCCAAGGCGGCAAGCACGACTGCCCTAGATGATTATCCGGCCATATCCGCGGGCTGATGTGCCTCTGAGGAACGTGCTGATACAGGGCCTCGGTTCACTGGCCGCCGTTCTTCACCCCACCGGATAAGGCCCTTCCGAAAACCCCCGCGAATGATACCCCTTTGAACCAACGGTGCGCGCAAGATCGCTGCCCGGATACGCATCCGATTTGAACAAATCAACTACTCGGTCGAAATCATATTTCGGTTCCCAACCGAGATCGCGTC
>QIGO01000028.1 GCA_003230015.1 Alphaproteobacteria bacterium
GTTCGGCCTGGCGGTCCAGGGTGTGCAAGGTGTCGCGTGCGGGATTGGCGTGCGGATGGGAGCAGCCGCGCACGATGCCCGACCAGCGGGGCGGCGGCCCGGCGCGCATCGGCCAGCGCATCAGCCGGTAATAGGCCCCCGAGCGCCCGGAGGTTTGCAGGTCATAGACCCAATCGAACTGCCCCGCCGCCAGCAGCCGCATCAGATCCCACCAGCCCGCCAGGTTCCAGCGCTTGGGCCGGCGGTCGCACCAGACAGTATCGAACCAGGGGCTGGCCTCGGCGAATTCGGCAAAGGGTGTCGTCGTCAGCAGCGTGATATGCGCCTTGCGGTGATGCTCGCGGATGGCGGCGAAGGGCCCGCTCGCTTGCACAAAATCTCCCAGGGCACCGAGTTTGATCACCAGCAGCCGTTGATTGCCACTCACGGCCGCCCGGTGCCCGCCGCCGGCCGGGGATGACACGCCAGCAGCTCGCCATAGGTCCTCAGCGTCGCCGCCGTCATCCCGGCTTTGGTATAGTGTTTACGCACCCGCGCGCTCGCCCGCGCCGCCAGCAATTCGCGGCTGGTGCTGTTCAGCGCCAGCGCCTCGGCCAGGGCGCCCGCCAGGCCGACGGCGTCGCCGGGCGGATAGAGCCAGCCGGTATCGCCATGCACCACCTGTTCGGCCGCCCCGCCATGCCCCGACACCACCACCGGCCGGCCCATGGCTTGCGCCTCGCCGACGACCCGGCCGAAGGCCTCGGGCTCGGTCGAGGCCGACACCACCACATCGGCCAGCATATAGGCCGCCGGCATGTCGTCGCTGTGACCGGTGAGTTGCACCACGCCATCGAGACCATGGCCGGCAATACGCTCTTGCAACTCCTGGTGATAGCGGTTGCGGCCCTGGTCGGCGCCAACCAGCAGGCAGCGCAGATCCTGCCGCCCCAGATGCGCCAGCGCGTCGATCAAATCGTTATGGCCTTTCCAGCGTGTCAGCCGCCCCGCCAGCATGATCACCGGCGCGTCGTCGGGCAGGTTCCAGCGTTGCGCCAGTTGGATGACCCGTTCGGCGCTGACTTTTTCCGGCGCGAAGCGTTCTTGATCGACGCCGCGCGGGATCGTTCGTATGCGCCGCGGATCAACGCCATAAACCTTGCCTATGTGATCGGCAATAAAATGCGAGTTGGCGATTACCAGATCGCCGCGCAGCATCGCCGAGTTGTAAAAACGTTTCAGCCGGTTGCCGTGGCTGTAGGTGCCGTGGAAGGTGGTGATGAAGCGGGTGCCCGTGCGGTGCGCCGCCGCCAGGGCGCTCCAGGCCGGGGCGCGGCTGCGGGCATGGAGGATATTGATGTCATGCTGCTTGATCAGGTCGCACAGGCGATCCACATTGGCGCGCATGACCAACGGGTTGCGCCGCGCCAGGGGCAAGGTCACATGCAGCGCGTCGACGCGCTCCAGCTCGCGCACCAGTTGCCCCCCCGACGAGGCAATCACCGCTTTGCCCCCCGCCGCCGTGAGGGCGCCCGCCACATCGATGGTACTGCGCTCGACCCCGCCGCCGCCTCGTTCCAATGACGGCACCACTTGCAACACCCGCAGGCCCGTGGCGTTGACCCCATGGCCTTCGCTGCTAGACTCCATCGGCACTGTCACATTTGGCAACGGCTCGGCTGCTGGCTTTCGGTATCACATCATGCCCCTGATAGAGACGCCCTCCGGCTCACCCGAAACCGGGCCAGATTTTCTCGACCTCGGCAACGGCGATCGCCTCGCCTACAGGGCGCGCGCCGGCCGCTTGCCGCGAATCGTCTTTCTTGGCGGTTTTACATCCGACATGACAGGGCAGAAGGCAACCCATTTGGATCAATGGGCGCAAGATCGGGGTCAAGCTTTCCTGCGTTTCGACTATACCGGCCATGGCCTGTCGGCGGGCCGCTTCGAGGACGGCAGTATCGGCCGCTGGGCCGATGACGCCCTGGCCATGATCGATGCCTGCGGCGATGAGTCTCTGCTCCTGGTCGGTTCATCCATGGGCGGCTGGATCATGTTGCTGACGGCGCTGGCCCGGCCGGCCAGGGTCGCTGGCCTCGTCGCCGTCGCCGCCGCCCCCGATTTCACCGAGGATCTGGTATGGGGCCAAATGGACGCCCGCGAACGGGCCGCCTTGCTGGCAACCGGTGCCCACCGCCAACCCGCCGGCGACGGCGCCGGCGAGACCCTCTATACCCGCCACCTGGTCCAGGAAGGCCGGGACCATTTATTGCTGCGCGCGCCCATCCCCCTGGCCATGCCGGTACGGCTTTTACATGGCTCTGATGACCAGGACGTCCCTTGGCGGATCTCGGCGACCCTCTTGGCCCGCCTCACCGGCACCGACGTCACCCTGACCCTCATCAAGGGCGGCGACCATCGGTTGTCTTCGCCGGCGCATTTGGCCCGCCTATCGGCGGCGGTGGCGGAACTTTGCCGCCGAGAAACCTAGCCGTCGCGGCCCTCGCCCGCATCCAATAGCGCCTGCAGGCCGCGGCGATAGTCGGGGTAACGCAAGACCACCCCCAACTCCTTTTTGATGCGGTCGTTGGAAACCAACTTGTTGTCGTTATAAAAACTCCGCGCCATGGCGCTGACACCGGCATCGTCGATGGCTATTTCAGGCGGCGGCGGCAACGCCAGCAATTGACTGGCGAAGGTGACGACATCCTGCGGCGGCGCGGCCTCGTCGTCGCAAACATTATAGACCGCCCCGCCATGAGGTTTGGCCATGGAGGCTTGCAGGATTCCCAAAATATCGCTGAGATGAATGCGCGAAAACACTTGCCCGGGTTTAATGATTCGCCGCGCGGTGCCGGTCCGCAGGGCCGCCAGGGCATTGCGCCCGGGCCCATAGATGCCCGCGAGTCGAAAAATATGCAGCTTCAGACCATGGCGGCGATGCAGATCACTCCAGGTTTCCTCGGCGGCGACACGGGCCTCGCCGCGCGCGTTACTCGGGCGCAGCGACGAAGTCTCATCCACGAGCGCGCCGTCGCGATTGCCATAGACACCGGTGGTCGACAGATAGCCGGCCCAATCGAGGCGCGCCGCCAATCCGGCGATTTCTCCGCTATATCGCGCCAGCACCGGATCGCCGCCATCCCCCGGCGGCGCGGTGCTCAGCAGATGGGTCGTCCCGGCCAGCGGCTCCGCGACGGCGCCAAATACCACCGCGTCGATGCCTTCGCCGCGCAGCGCGTCGGCAGTGGCCTCGTCACGGCAGGTGCCGGCAACGCACCAGCCTTGCTGTTGCAGCGCCCGCGCCATGGCCAATCCGGTAAAACCGAGGCCAAAGCAAAAGAATTTACCGGGAGAGGTCATGTTGGGTCGCCGGGGCTTGTGCTATGTCGGTTGCCGGGGCAACTCTATCCAGACAATGAAATGGCAACAAGCAGCCTCCTTCGCCGCGGCCTGGTCGCTGGCTTCCTTGGCCACGGCGCAGGCCGCCTGGGCACAGGCTCTGACCGATCTGCCGGCGGCCCAAGCCTATGAACAATGTTTGGCACTGACCCGCACCGACCCCGAAAAGGGGTTCGAGGCGGCAATCGACTGGCGCGACACCGGCGGTGGCAACGCAGCACTCCATTGCACCGCCGTCGCCTTGGCCGAACTTGGCCAGTTCCAGGAGGCGGCGACGCGGCTCGAGCAACTCGCCGACAAAATGGCCAATTTGGCGCCCCAGGCGCGCGCCGCCGTGGTCGGCCAGGCCGGCGCGGCTTGGTGGCAGGCCGGGCGCACCGACCGCGCCTATGCCGCCCTGACCACGGCGCTGGATCTCGACCCGGACAATGTCGACCTGTTGGTTACCCGCGGCGAGGTGCTGGCCGGCGCGGCTAATTTTTGGGAGGCGCTGGATGACTTCAACGAAGCCCTGGCCCGCACCCCGGACCGCGTCGATGCGCTGATTTTCCGGGCCGCCGCCTATCGTTATGTCGATGCCCTGGATCTGGCCCGCGACGATTTGCAGCGCGCCCTGGCTCTTGACGCCGACAATCCCGACGCCCTGGTGGAGCGTGGCATGGTTCGCCGCCTCGATGGCGACACGGCCGGCGCCCGCGCCGATTGGCTTCGTATATTGCAGGTTGCCCCGGGCTCACCCGCCGGCGACATCGCCCGCGACAACATCGCCAGACTGGATGTGCGGGAGCGCTAAAAGTCGAGGTCCGCGTAATGTTTGGGCGGCGGCGCGCCGGGGATATGGTCGGCCAGCAGCGGGCGAAAACTGGGCCGCGACTTGATGCGCGCATACCATTGTTTGGCCGGCCCATGATCGTCCCAGTGCACGTCGCCGAGATAATCGATACAGGAGATTTGCGCCGCCGCCGCGATATCGGCGATGGAAAAATCGTCCCCGGCGAGCCAGTTGCGCCGCTCGATCAGATAGTCGATATAACCCAGATGATGGGTGAGGTTGGTAAAGCCCGCCCGGATTGCGTCTGAATTGGGCTGGCCCAAACCGCGCATGCGTTTGGTGATTTTCTCGTCAATCAGATTCCGGGTTACTTCGGCGTGAAATTTCAGATCGAACCACGCCGACAAGCGTCGCTCTTCGGCGCGGCGGATGGGGTCCTTGGCCAACAGCGGCGTATCCGGCCAAACCTCATCCAGATACTCGCAAATCACCGTGGAGTCGGCGATCGCCGTGCCGTCTTCTTCCACCAGAACGGGCACTTCGCCCGCCGGGTTGAAGGCCAGGAATTCCTCGCGCCGCTCCCACACACGCTCCCGCTGCAGCTGAAACTCCAGCTTCTTTTCGTTCAGTGCAAGTCGGACTTTACGCGCGTAAGGGCACAGCCAGAGATGGTAAAGGGTACGCATAATGCCGCGACCCTACCTCAGCGCGCGCCCCCGGCCTAGTCGTCAGACAGCGCCCGCCGCGAAATGTCATTCGGCGGCCCCGATGGCAGCAATGGCCTCATCCTCGCTCAGCGCGTGGTCCAGCTTGTCGAGCATATCCTTGGGCACGATCTGCCAGAAATGGCCCACATGGCGGTCCCAAGCGCCCAGGATGCGTTCGGCATAGGCCGAATGTGTTTCCGCCACATGGCTCGCCACCATCTCGCGCACGACCCTTTCCCAATGTTGCGAGGCGATGCGCTGCCACATCACTGCGTCGGGATTGACCCGCGCCTCGAACACCGCGTCTGGGTCGTAGACGAAGGCCATGCCGCCGGTCATGCCGGCGCCGAAATTATCGCCGACCCGGCCGAGGATAACGGCGGTGCCGCCGGTCATATATTCGCAGCCGTTGGAGCCGCAGCCCTCGACCACGGCTTTTGCCCCGGAGTTGCGCACACAGAATCTGTCGCCCACCAGGCCGGCGGCATAGAGCGCGCCGGCGGTCGCGCCATACAGCACCACATTGCCGACAATGGTGTTCTCGTTGGTCACCAGCTGGCTGGACGCCGGCGGCCGCAGCACGATGGTACCCCCCGACAGCCCCTTGCCCGTATAGTCGTTGGCGTCCCCCAAGACTTCGATCTTCAGGCCCTGCACCGCCCAGGCGCCCAGGGATTGGCCCGCCGAACCGCGCAGGCGCACGGTGATATGGCCCGGGGCCAGACCGGCCATGCCGAACTGCCGCGTAATCTTCGAACTGATCTTGGCCCCGATGGCCCGATGGGTATTGCGGATGCCATAGGCCAGCTGCATTTTCTCGCCGTCCCGGAACAACGGCTCGGCATCGATGATCATCTGCGCATCGAGGGTTTCGGTCACCTCGTTGCGCGCCACGGTGCAGCGCGCGATATAGTCGCCGGCGTCGGCACGCACGAGGATCGGGTTGAGGTCGAGATCGTCGAGATGCGGATTACCGCGGCTGACCTGTTGCAGCAGATCGGACCGGCCCACCACTTCGTCGATGGTGCGGAATCCCAGCGAGGCGAGGATCTCGCGGATCTCCTCGGCGATGAAGGTGAACAGGCTGACCACCTTTTCCGGCGAGCCGGTAAATTTCTCCCGCAGCCGCGAATCCTGCGTGCAGACACCCACCGGACAGGTGTTGGAGTGGCACTGGCGCACCATGATACAGCCCATGGCGATCAGGCTGGCGGTGCCGATGCCGAATTCCTCCGCCCCCAGCATGGCCGCGATGACCACGTCGCGGCCGCTTTTGATGCCGCCGTCGGTGCGCAGGCGAATACGGTGGCGCAGGCGGTTCAGGGTCAGCAATTGATGCACCTCGCTGACCCCCATCTCCCACGGCAGGCCGGCATAACGGATGGAGGATTGCGGCGAGGCGCCGGTACCGCCGCCATGGCCCGAAACCAGAATCACATCGGCATGGGCCTTGGCCACGCCGGCGGCGATGGTGCCGATACCGCTGCGCGCCACCAGTTTGACGCAAACCTTGGCTTCCGGGTTGATCTGCTTGAGATCGTAGATCAGCTGCGCCAGATCCTCGATCGAGTAGATATCGTGATGCGGCGGCGGGCTGATCAGGGTGACCCCTTCGGTGGAGTGGCGCAGCCGGGCAATCATCGACGAAACCTTGAAGCCCGGCAATTGCCCGCCCTCGCCGGGTTTGGCGCCCTGGGCCACCTTGATCTCGATTTCCCGGCAATTATTGAGATATTCGGCGGTGACGCCAAAGCGCCCCGAGGCGATCTGCTTGATCGCACTGGCCGGATTATCGCCGTTGGGTTTTGGTTTGTAGCGGCTTGGGTCCTCGCCGCCCTCGCCGGAATCCGACTTCGCCCCGATCCGGTTCATGGCGATCGACAGCGTCTCGTGGGCTTCCTTGGAGAGTGCCCCCAGCGAGATACCCGGCGAGACCAGGCGTTTGCGGATCTCGGTGATCGATTCCACCTCGTCGACGGAAATCGGCTGCCGTCCGGGGCGGAAATCCAGCAGATCGCGCAAATTCACCGGCGCCTGTTTGGCCACCTCGGCGGCATAGCGCTTATAGGCGCCGAAGCTGTCGGTGGCGCAGGCATGTTGCAGGGCATGGATCATGGCGGCGTTGAAAGCATGGGTCTCGCCGCCGCGGCGGTAGCGGTAAAGCCCGCCCACCGGCAGGGTGGTGGCGGTCTCGTCATAGGCCCGCGCGTGCATCCGCAGGACTTTGCGCTCGATACCGGGCAGGCCGATGCCGGAAATACGGCTGCTCATGCCCGGGAAATAGTCGCTGACCAGGGAGCGGCTGAGGCCGATGGCTTCGAAATTATAGCCGCCGCGATAGGAGCTGAGCACGGATATGCCCATCTTCGACATCACTTTCAGCAGTCCGGCATTGATCGCCTTTTTGTAACGCTGCAGGCATGTGTTGAGTGACAAATCGCCAAACAGACCGCGCCCGTGGCGGTCGGCGATGGCCTCCTGGGCCAGATAGGCGTTGACCGTCGTCGCGCCGACCCCGATCAGCACGGCGAAATATTGCACATCCAGACATTCGCCGCTGCGAATATTGAGCGAGGTGAAAGTCCGCAGCGACTGCCCCACCAGATGGGTGTGCGCGCCTGCTGTCGCCAGGATCATCGGCACCGGTGCCCGCTCGGGTCCCACCTTGATATCCGACAAGGTCAGATGCACCGCCCCGCCGCGCACCGCATCCTCGGCCTCGGTACTGATCCTTTCCAGGGCGTCGGCCAGGGCGTTCTCACCGCCACCGGGGTCGAATGTGCAGTCGATCTCCACCGAACTGTCGCCCATGGCCGCGCACATGGCCTGGAATTCGGCATTGGTGAGCACCGGCGAGTCGATCTGCAGCAGATTGCATTGCCCGGCATCTTCTTCCAGCACATTGCCGAGATTGCCCAGCCGGGTGGTCAGCGACATCACCGAGGTTTCGCGCAGACTGTCGATGGGTGGGTTGGTGACCTGGCTGAAATTCTGCCGGAAAAAGTGATGCAGGCCGCGATATTTGTCGGACAGCACCGCCAGCGGCGCATCATCGCCCATGGAGCCCGTGGCTTCCTTGGCATCGGCGACCATGGGATGCAGGATCAGCTCCAGCTCCTCGATCGACCAGCCGTAGAGCAGCTGCCGGCGGCGCAATTCGCCGCTGTCGAATTCAACCTGCTCGGGATGGTCGGGGGCGATCAGGCTGTCCAGGCGGCGGATATGGCGCGTCCAGGCCTCGTAGGGATGCAGGTTTGCCAGCTTCTCATGCAGGTCGTTATTGCGGTAGAGCCGCCCTTCCCTGAGTTCCACGGCAATAGTCTCGCCCGGACCGACGCGGCCCTTTTCGACGATCTCGGTTTCGTCCAGGCGCACCATCCCGGTCTCCGAACCGACGATCAGCAGGCCATCGCGGGTGATGGTGTAGCGCAGCGGCCGCAAGCCGTTGCGGTCCATGCCGGCGACGGCCCAGCGGCCGCCGAATCCGCAAATCGCCGCCGGCCCGTCCCAGGATTCCATCACAGCACTGCAATAATTAAACATTGCCCGATGCGACGAGGGCATCACCGCGTTACCCTCCCAGGCGCGCGGGATCAGCAGCGCCTTGACCATCGGCAGCTCGCGGCTGCTCGCCCGCGCCATCAGCTCGAAGGTGGCGTCAAGGGCGGCACTGTCGGAACTGCCCGGCGGTATTACCGGCAGCACATCGTCGATCTGGTCGCCCAGACTGTCCGAGGCCATGCGCGGCTCATGGGCGGTCATCCAATTAAGGTTGCCGCGCAAAGTATTGATCTCGCCGTTATGGGCGATCACCCGAAAGGGCTGGGCCAGGGACCAACTGGGAAATGTGTTGGTCGAGTAGCGCTGATGATAGATCGCGAAATTGGAAACGAAACGGTCGTCCAGCAGGTCGGGAAAGAAAGCCGTCAACTGCTCGGCCAGAAACAAGCCTTTGTAAATCACCGAGCGGCAGCTCAACGAGCAAATATAAAAATCCTTGATGCCCTCCGCCGCGATGCGCTTTTCGATCCGCCGGCGGATGACAAAAAGGTCGAGTTCGAAACGCGGGTCGGGAACGTCGCGGTCATTGGAAATCATCACCTGTTCGATTTCCGGCCGCGTCGCATTCGCCTTCTCGCCGATGACGGCGGTATTCACCGGCACCTGGCGCCAGCCGTAAAGTGTATGGCCGAAATTGAGAATTTCCGATTCGACGATCGTCCGGCAGCGCTCCTGCGCTTCGTAATCGGTGCGCGGCAGGAACACCATACCGATGGCCAGGCGGCTTTCTTTCGGTTCGTGGCCGGTGGCGCGAATATGCTCCTTGAAGAAATCTTGCGGGATCTGCAAATGGATGCCGGCCCCGTCGCCGGTCTTGCCGTCGGCGTCCACCGCCCCCCGGTGCCACAGCGCGCCGAGCGCGCTGATCCCGGCCAGAACCACGTCGCGCCGGGGTGTGCCGTCGATGGCGGCGATCATGCCGACGCCGCAGGAACCATGCTCCCAGGCTGGGTCGTAGGCGCCGGCGGCCGTCAGTCGGGCGGCTTGACGCTGCCAATCCTTGACGAATTGCTGGCCGTTATCTTGGCTCATGATGCCTCCCGTAACCCGGCCGCGACTTTGGCCGAAATAAATTGGTGAATTGCCTCGGCGCTTTCGCGGCCGTCGCGGATCGCCCACACCACCAGACTGGCGCCGCGGACGATGTCGCCGGCCGCGAACACCCCCTCCAGGTTGGTCTGCCCCGTCCCCAATTCGGCCTGGATGGTCCCCCACCGGGTGACTTTCAGCGCCGGTTCGCCAAACAGCGCCGGAATATCCTCAGGATCGAAGCCCAGGGCCGTGATCACCAGACCGGCCGGGATATTGAAATGGGAATCCTCCATCGGCTCCGGGGTCTGGCGTCCGCTGGCATCGGGCGGGCCCAGGCGCATGCGCTGCGCCCGCACCGCGTTGACATTCTTCTCTCCCAGAAAAGCCTCCGGCGCCGACCGCCAGACGAATTCCACGCCCTCTTCCTCGGCGTTGCTCACTTCGCGCAGCGAGCCCGGCATATTTTTGCGGTCGCGGCGATAGAGGCATTGCACGGATTTTGCCCCTTGGCGCACGGCGGTGCGCACGCAATCCATGGCGGTATCGCCGCCGCCGATGACCACCACATCGCGGCCGGCGGCATCCAGGGTGCCGTCCTCGAAATCGGCCACCCGATCGCCCAGACCGACGCGGTTGGCGGCGGTCAGATAGCGCATGGCCGGCATGATATTGCCCAGTCCCGACCCCGGTGCCGCCATCTCCCGGGCTTTATAGACACCGGTGGCGATAAGCACCGCGTCATGGCGCTGGCGCAGATCGGCCAGCGAGGCATCGCGGCCCACTTCGAAATTCATCTGGAAGGTGACCCCGCCTTCCTCGAGCAGCCGCCAGCGGCGCACCACGATGTCTTTTTCCAGCTTGAAACTCGGGATACCATACATCAGCAGCCCGCCCGCCCGGTCGTAGCGGTCATAGATATGGACCTGATAGCCGCGCCGGCGCAGCGCCTCGGCGGCCGCGAAGCCCGCCGGACCGGCGCCGATAATGGCCACCGATTGCGACAACTCGCGGGCCGGTTTGACGGCTTTCACCCAGCCATTCTCGAACGCCGTTTCGACGATGTAGGTTTCCACCGTGCCGATCGTGACCGTCCCGTGGCCGGCGGTCTCGATCACGCAATTGCCCTCGCACAAGCGATCCTGCGGGCAGATGCGGCCGCAGATCTCGGGCAGAGTGTTGGTGGCCGCGGTCAGCTCATAGGCTTCTTCGAGGCGGCCGGCGGCGGTCAGCATCAGCCAATCGGGGATATTATTGTGCAACGGACAATGCACTTGGCAAAAAGGCACGCCGCATTGCGAGCAGCGCGCCGCCTGTTCGGCGGCTTCGTCGGGCGCGAACCGGGCGTAAATCTCATCCCAACTGTCCCGGCGTGCGCTGGGCTCGCTCTTCGCCGGCATGTTGCGGCCAATTGTGACGAATTTCAGCATATTATTTGCCCACTCATTTACCTTGCCGCAGCTTCGGGAATCGTCGATCGCAACAACGCCATGCCGACGATATGTCGGCGGCCGGCACCGGCACACGAACTCGGGCAAGCACCCGCCCTTGGCGGTTTTTGCCACATTGCCCATGGCGGTTGCCGCCAGATTTATGGAGCGCTCCCCCGCGAACCCCAACCCTCTATAGCCGAAAGACGCCGTCCGGGCGAGCAAAATCGAATTTTAGGACACGTATACTGACCCTTATGGACCGAGGAAAGCCAACAATGGCCCGGCCTGGCGCCACGAATTTTTACAACGCAGCATAATTGTCCCATATCGATATTAATTCTTTATGTGGAGCGTTCGATCGCCAATGATATAAACCCGCGGACTTGTCCGCCAATTCAGGGACCGCCCGCGGTGCCGCTTTCGCTCATTGTTATTCTCGCCCTTGTTCAAGGCATCACTGAATTCCTCCCCATCAGTTCGTCGGGGCACCTGATTCTTGTCGCCGAGATTTCCGGCCGGGACCAGGGCCTGCTGATCGATGTGGCAGTCCATGTTGGCACCCTGGGCGCTGTCATGCTGTATTTCTGGCGTGACCTGCTGGCCATGCTGCTGGGCGTGGCCCAGCTGGCAAAAGGCCGCGTCACCCCCGACGCCCGGCTCGCCGGCACCCTTGTCGTCGCCAGCATACCCACCGCCATCGTCGGTTTTTTTGCCAAGGACTTCATCGAGAGCAGTCTGCGCAGTCCCGAGATCATCGCCTGGACCACGGTATTATATGGCATACTGCTCTATGTTGCCGACAAGGTCGGCATGACCATTCGGCGCATCAATCATGTTGGGCTGGCGCACGCCCTGCTGTTGGGCTTGGCCCAGGTCTTGGCGCTGGTTCCGGGCACCAGCCGCTCGGGCATTACCATGACGGCCGCGCGGCTGCTCGGTTATGAGCGCGGCGATGCCGCCCGTTATTCCATGCTGATGTCGATTCCCACCATTGCCGGCGCCGGTTTGCTACTCGGTTTCGATATCTACCGGGCCGGCGACTGGGTGCTCGGGCGCGACGCGATTCTTGCCATGACATTGTCTTTTGCCGCCGCGCTCGCGGCCATTGCCCTGCTTATGCGATGGGTGGTGCGTGTCGGCTTCACGCCGTTCGTGGTCTACCGCATGCTGTTGGGCGCGGTCCTGTTCTACTGGATCTATGCCGCCTGAGGTCAGGCAACGCTCATACGGCCCAGACGTCCGCCCCGGCGGTAGCGTGCCAGATAAGTCGGCAGCACCATTTCCAGGGCCGTCGGGTTGATACCCAGATCGGCCAGGGTCAGGGCCCCCTCGGCGACGATATTGTCGCTGCGCAGCTGCTTCAGTTGATCCCGGGTTATCGGCGGATTGGGCAGCATTTCCAGGAACATGGCTTGCAGGGCGCCGACGGAGTATGGCAGCGGCAGCAATATCCGCCGCCGCCCGATGACCTCGAGCATGAGCCGCAGCAACGCCGCGAAACTATAGATCCGCGGGCCGCCCAGCTCGTAGGTCTTGCCGCCCTCGCGCGCCAGCAGCGCCACGACCCCATCGGCGGCATCGCCCACATAGACCGGCTGAAACCGTGTGCGGCCGCCGCCATAGAGGGGCAGTACGGGCGCAATCCGGGCGAACCCGGCAAACAGGTTGAAGAACCGGTCCTCGGCGCCAAACAGCAGTGACGGCCGCACGATATCCGCCGCCGCGAACGCCGCCCGCACCCCGTCCTCGCCGGCCGCTTTCGACCGCCCATATTCCGAAAGCGCGCGCCGGTCGGCGCCGATCGCCGAGACATGGATCATCCGCCGCGCCCCGGCCGCGGCGGCGGCCTTGGCCACCCGGGCCGCGCCATCGCTATGCACGGCCTTGAAAGTCTGAGTGCCGCGCTGATGCAGGATGCCCACCAGATTGATCACCGCGTCGGCCCCCGCGACCACGGCATCGACGGATTTCTGATGGGTTACGCTGGCGCAGACCGGCACGATCTGGCCCACATCGCCCAGCGGCACGAGAAACTTCGCCGCCTCGGTATCGCGCACGGCGACGGTCACGATCATCTCGCGGTCGGCAAGTCGTTCGACAATATAGCGGCCCAGAAAACCTGAACCGCCAAATAGGGTGACGCGTCGAAATGTCATGCTGCTGCCACGCTCCTCAGCCCATCTGACCAATCAAATGCTATATAACCGCATCGTTGGATTGTTGCCAGTAATGTCGCCGGCGCCGCTGGCGAGTTGACAGCAGGCGGCCCTGGGGAGTAGCGAAGTGGATACAATGAGCGACGATATTCATCATTATCACGGCGACCTGCCCGACGGCTTGGGTTTTGGCGCCAGTGTTGCCGTCGACACCGAGACCATGGGCCTCAACCTGCAGCGCGACAGATTGTGCCTGGTGCAGCTTTCCGCCGGCGATGGCACCGCCCATCTCGTCCAACTGGCCGACGGGGCCTATCAGGCGCCGCGCCTCAAGGCTCTGCTGGCCGATCCCGCGATCGTCAAGATATTCCACTATGGCCGCTTCGATATCGCCATGATACGCCGCCATCTGGCGGCCGAGTGCGGCCCTGTTTTCTGCACCAAAATAGCCTCCCGGCTGGTCCGCACCTATACCGACCGCCACGGTCTCAAGGATCTGTGCCGCGAATTGCTCGGAGTCGAGCTGTCCAAGCACCAGCAATCCTCCGATTGGGGGGCACCGAAATTAAGCCGCCAGCAGCTCGAATACGCCGCCGCCGATGTCCTTTATCTCCACGATCTGAAGAGCCGCCTGGAAACCATGCTGGCGCGCAGCGGCCGTGCGCAACTGGCGGCCGCGTTGTTCGCCTTCCTGCCCACCCGGGCCGAACTCGACCTGGGCGGCTGGAATGATGTGGACATTTTTGCCCATAGCTAGCATTTTGGCGTCGGCTTGCCGCGCCCAACCACCGGAAGTCCCCGCGTTGACCCGTCTTAAAGGCGCCTTCATACTGTTTCGGCTAACGTCGCGCGGCCCACGAACAGGGGGCGCCAACGCGGTCCGCACAGTGTTCTGGACACCTTATTCAGCTTGGACAGCGAACCGGGCCCATTGATGAGCGAACCAGCAGCCTTGTTAGACGGCGCCATCGCCACCGGGCATCATGTGCTCCTTGCCGAGGCCGCAGCACTAACCGCACTGGCCGCCTCCCTTGGCGCCAGATATAGCAGCGCTGTCGAGGCCATCGCCGGTACCCGCGGCCGTGTGGTGGTCACCGGCATGGGCAAAGCCGGCCATATCGGCGGCAAGATCGCCGCCACTTTGGCGTCCACGGGAACCCCGGCATTATTTGTCCATCCGGGCGAGGCCAGCCACGGCGATCTCGGCATGATCACCCGCGACGACACCGTACTGGTCCTCAGCAACTCCGGCGATACTGCCGAGTTGGATGCCATACTCAGTTTTTGCAAGCGCTTTGCCATCCCCCTGGTCGCCATCACCGCCCGCCAGGACAGCACCCTGGCCGAGATGGCCGACCATCTGCTGCTATTGCCCCGGGTGCCCGAAGCCTGTCCCATGGGCCTGGCGCCCACCACATCGACGACAATGATGGTCGCCTTTGGCGACGCCCTGGCTGTTTCTTTGCTCGAGCGCCGCGGTTTTTCGCCCGATGACTACCGCGTCCTTCATCCCGGCGGCGCGCTCGGCCGTAAGCTGCTGCGCGTACGCGATCTCATGCATGTTGGCGCGGCGATACCTCTGGTCGATCCCCAGACCAATGTCGCCGACGCCATTCTGGTGATGACGGCGAAGCGTTTCGGCTGTGTCTGCGTCGTCGATGGCGACGGCCTGCTGGTCGGAATTTTCACCGATGGCGATCTCAGCCGCCATCTCGCGCCGGCCATTCTCACCCAGCCGGTGGGCGCGTTGATGACCCCGGATCCGCGCACAATTCGCGGCGAAGCGTTGGCGGCGGAGGCCATCAACGTCATGAATGCGGGCCCCGGCCCGGTGACGGTTTTGATCATTGTCGAAGACGGCAAACCCGCTGGCATCCTGCATATGCATGATTGCCTGCGTGCCGGTTTGGCCTAGTCCCGCGATGGCCAGGATCGACCCCCAATCCATGCCGGCCCCGGCGGCGGTCTCGGCCCCGCCGCTGCGTTATGCGCCGACTCCGCCGCGCCGGCGCTCGCTGAATTTCCGCCGCAGCCGCTTCGTCTCCACCACCAAGGTATTGCTGCCGGCGATTGCCGCCGCGTTGCTGCTCATGGCGCTGGCCTGGCCCCAGTTGAAGCCCAAGGATGACAACTTCCGACTGGACATCGCCGCGGTTGGCCCGGCCGGCGGCGATATGCCGCAGGTGCTCAACCCGCGTCTACTTGGATTGGACGCGCAGGCGCGGCCGTTTCAGATCACCGCTGACATGGGATCTCGGCTCGGCGACAAGGACGGGTTGGAGGTCTACGAATTAGACCAGCCCAAGGCCGATATTATTCTCGAGGATGGCTCTTGGGTGGCACTCAATGCCGCCGAGGGTATCTTTGAGCGTGTCGGGCAGATGCTGTATCTGTCCGGTAAGGTGAATCTTTTTCACGATTCCGGTTATGAATTTGCCACCCAGTCGGCCCGCATCAATCTCACTGAGCGCACCGCGGCGGGCGACGAGCCGATTCAAGGCCAAGGTCCCTTCGGCACCATCGAGGCCGAAGGTTTCCGGGTCCTCGAGCGCGGCGATGTCATTGTGTTTACTGGCCGCGCCACCATGACCATTGAGCCCGCCGGCGGGGTCTTGCCATGAAACGATCGGTATTTGTAGCCCTGTTTGGCGCGCTTTGTTTCAACGCTTTCGCGGGCCTGGCCGGCGCCCAGTCTCTCGGTTTCGGCGGTGCCGGAAATTCGCCCATTCAAATCGAAGCCGATGACGGTATTGAGTGGCAGCGTAAAGAGCAGCTCTACATTGCCCGCGGCAATGCCAGCGCCAGCCAGGGCGGCACCACGGTGGAGGCTGATCGCTTGGTCGCCTTCTATCGCCAGGGTGCCAACGGCGACAACGAGATCTACCGCATCGATGCCGACGGCAACGTCCGCATCTACTCGCAGGATGAAACGGCGACCGCGGACAAGGCCGTTTATGACGTTCTCAAAGGCGTCTTGGTCCTCACCGGGCGGCTCGTCCAGCTCGACACCCCGGAGGATCGCATCGTCGCCAAGGAGAGTTTGGAATATTATGAGAAGGACCGCTTGGCTGTGGCCCGTGGCGATGCTTTAGCGATACGCCAGGACCGCCGCGTCAAGGCCGATGTGCTGATGGTCCGTTTTAAGGAAGAAAGCGGCGGCGAGCGCGCCTCGCAGATCGAGAACATAGAGGCCGTGGGCAGTGTCATCATCTCGACGCCGACTGAGTTGGCCCAGGCTGAACAGGGTGACTACAATCCCGACACCGGTTTCGCCACCCTTTCCGGTGGCGTGCGCATCACCCGCGGCGACAGCCAGCTCAACGGCGAACTTGCCGAAGTCGACTTGAATACCGGTATCAGCAGGATGATCAACGATCCCCAGGCCGCGGGCAGCGAGCGCATCAAAGGCTTGTTCCTGCCGGCCGCCAAAGAGGGCGAATAGGATATGAGCCCCGATTTGGGAAACCCGGCTGGCGGTCGTATGCAAGGCGATTTCGGCCCGGTCTTGATCTCGGAAAATGACGGTTTGGCCTGCAGCAACCTGGCCAAGCACTTCAAGAAACGTCCTGTGGTGCGTGATGTCACGATGTCGGTGCAGCGTGGCGAGGCGGTCGGGCTTTTGGGTCCCAACGGTGCTGGCAAGACCACTTGTTTTTATATGATCACCGGCTTGATCACCCCTGATGCCGGGGTCATCACACTCGACAACCACGACATCACCGAATTGCCCATGTACCGCCGCGCGCGGTTAGGCATTGGTTATTTGCCCCAGGAACCGTCGATCTTCCGCGGTCTCACCGTCGAGCAGAATATCCGCGCCGTACTCGAAGTCGTTGAGCCCGTGCGCGACCGCCGCGAGGCGGTGCTCGACGATTTGCTGGCGGAATTCTCCATCACCCATTTGCGCCGCACGCCGTCTTTGGCTTTGTCCGGCGGCGAAAGGCGCCGGGTCGAGATTGCCCGCGCCCTGGCCTGCCACCCCCATTTCGTTTTGCTCGATGAACCGCTGGCCGGCATTGACCCTATCGCGGTCAATGACATCCGCGATCTTATCGGCCATCTCAAACATCGCAGCATCGGTGTCCTGATCACCGATCACAATGTGCGCGAAACCCTGGAAATCGTTGACCGCGCATACATTCTGCATGATGGCCGGGTGCTTATGAGCGGCTGCCCGGAGGATATAGTGGCCGATGAAGACGTCCGGCGCGTTTACTTGGGCGAAAGGTTCAGTCTGTAGACATCGATCATGGCCCTGACCCCGCGTTTGGACCTGCGGCACAGCCAGTCTCTGGTGATGACGCCGCAGTTGCAGCAAGCCATAAAGCTGTTGCAGTTGTCCAATATGGAATTGACGGCGTATGTCGAATCAGAGATCGAGCAAAATCCGCTTCTCGAACGCGATGACGCCAACAGCGAACAAGCGCCGCGTGACGACGACGCCACCCCTGTGTCTGATCAGCCCGACGCGCTCGACACCGCCAAGCTGACCGCCGCCGAGACCCTGCCGGCCGAGGATGCCGCCCCCCTCGATACCGATTTCGAAAATGTTTGGAGTGACGAGACCCGCATCGACGCCGCGCCCACCAACGCCGGTGGCCAGGGTGCCGGTGGCGGCGGCGACTTCAGCGGTGACAATTTTCTCGAACAGACGGTGGCGGAATCGGTCAGCCTGCGCGACCATTTGACAGCCCAGCTGAATCTGGCCGTTGCTGAATCGTCCGCGCGTCTGATTGGTCTAAGCTTGATCGACGCCCTCGATGAGTCGGGCTATCTGACCGTCCCTTTGTCGGCCATCGCCGCACAACTCGGCTGTACCCAAGAGACCGTCGAGGCGACCCTTGTCACCATGCAGACTTTCGACCCTTTGGGTGTTTTCGCCCGCGACCTGGCCGAATGTCTGGCCATCCAACTGCGCGACAAGGATCGCTTCGATCCGGCCATGCAGGCGTTGCTCGAGAATCTCGAGCTGTTGGCAAAACGAGATGTGCCGAGCCTGTTGCGCCTCTGCGGCGTCGACGCCGAAGATCTTACCGACATGGTGTTCGAGATACGCGAGCTCAACCCCAAGCCCGCCCTGATATTCAGTCACGAGTTGGCCCAGCCCGTGGTCCCCGACATCACCATGGCCTTGCGCCCCGACGGCGCCTGGCTGGTCGAACTCAACACCGAAACCTTGCCCAAGGTGCTGCTCAACCAGCGTTATTACAAGGAGGTCAGCGGCAAGGCGCGGGGCAAGGCCGAGCGGGAATATGTCAGCGAGCAGTTCCAGTCGGCGAGTTGGCTGGTGCGCTCGCTGCACCAGCGCGCCACGACGATTTTGAAAGTCGCGACCGAGATCGTGCGCCAGCAACAGGATTTTTTCACCAAGGGCGTGCAACATTTGCGCCCCCTGGTTCTGCGCGACATCGCCGAAGCCATCGGCATGCATGAAAGCACCGTCAGCCGCGTCACCACCAACAAATTCATCGCCACGCCCCGTGGCATATTTGAGCTCAAATATTTTTTCACCGCCGCTATCGCCAGCCGCGATGGTGGTGCCGCCCACTCGGCCGAGGCCGTGCGCCAGCGTATTCGCATCATGATCGAGGCCGAGCGCCCGGGTGCGGTGCTTTCCGACGACCAGATTGTTAGCGCCCTCAGCGCCGACGGTGTCCATATCGCCAGGCGGACAGTGGCCAAATATCGCGAGGCAATGCACATCCCCTCTTCGGTTCAAAGGCGCCGGGAGAAATCATCGAAATTGGCGATTTAACTCTTAGAAACAAACGGTTAACCACTATTTGCGAAATCGTTATGACCATTTTGGCGGGTGTATTGACAGCATAGACCGGCCTCTCTAAGGTCGCCCCGGCTTCGTCATCTGTGCGCCCGGGGGAAGCGGCAGCACGCCAAGCGAAGCCGGGTCGGGGGCATCCCGGCAATGGCATTAGAACCAAAGTGGCGCATGCAGATCTCCGTGACCGGAAAACAGCTTGATGTGGGTGACAGCCTAAGGGCGCACATCAATGAATCCTTGGGCGCCACGGTCCAGAAATATTTTGGCAAGGCGATCGACGCGGCGGTCGTGCTGTCGCGTGACGCACGCATGTTTCGCGCTGATATTACCGTCCATGTTGGCAAGGGCATTCAGGTTCGCGCCCACGACGTTGCCGACGATGCCTACGCCGCGTTCGATGTTTCTCTCGCCAATTTGGGCAAGCGCCTGCGCCGTCACAAGCGGCGTTTGCGCGATCACCACAAATCGCGCGCCGAGGATAGCGGTGAGTCCGCCCAGACATATGTGCTGGCGGCTCCCGCGGATGCCGCCGAGAGCGACCATGCGCCGACGCGTGAAACCCCGGTGGTTATCGCCGAGGCAACATCGACAATTGAGCCCCTGACAGTATCCGAAGCGGTGATGCGTTTGGATTTGGCCGACATGGCTGCAATGGTTTTTCGTAACGCCGGCAACGGCGCGTTGAACGTCGTCTACCGGCGTCCCGATGGCAACATCGGTTGGATCGACCCGGGGTCGTCATGAACGCCAGGATCAGGCGTGGCGCGGTGCGCGCCAGCCGGAGATGAGTGTGCCATGGAAATAGTGGATCTTCTCGATGCCGATGCGATTATTTCCCAAATGCGCTCGACCAGTAAGAAGCAGGCGCTGCAGGATCTCTCCAAGGCGGCCGCCGCCTTGACCGGGCAGGATGAGCGCTCGATTTTTCGCGTGCTGTTGGACCGCGAGCGCTTGGGCACCACCGGGGTTGGTAACGGCATTGCCATACCGCACGCCAAATTGCCCCAGCTTGATCGGTTGCGCGGCGTATTCGCGCGGCTCGAGAAGCCGGTGGATTTCGAAGCCATCGACGAGCAGCCGGTGGATTTGATCTTCCTGCTGCTGGCACCTGAGGGTTCCGGTGCCGATCATCTCAAGGCGCTGGCACGGGTGTCGCGTCAGATGCGCGACCGCGCTTACTGCGACAAATTGCGCGGCTCGGACGGCCGCGATGCCATCTACGCCCTGCTCACCCAGCCCGCCGCCAGCCAGGCGGCCTGACGGCCCGCCCGTAACTTAATCTTTTAGTGAACGCTGACCGGTATCAGGTCGTTTTGGCGCACGGTTGCGAGGGCAAGATCGCGGTTCGCGACCACCGCGACTTCGTTGCCGTCGGCGGTGTGTATAGCGAAAATGACGGCGTTGTCGTCGCCCTGTTTCGGCTTCACATAGGCCAAGGCTTCCATGCCGAGCAGAGCAAATTCACGGGCCGACATATGCCGCATGAGCGGGCTAATGGGCGTCATCGATTTGGCTCCTTCTGCGTTGTCCCCGATTGTGGCTGCGTTTCTGCGGCTGGTCCGCTTAGCGCCACGTCGATTGTGTACGGGTCATCCTGGTCGGCGTTCTTGATTTTGATATTTCGCACCTTGCGTTGTGGTTTGGGACGCATGAAGTCGATATTGAGCAAACCCTTGTCGAGCACCGCGCCGTCGATTTCGATACCTTCGGCGAGCACGAAACTGCGCTGGAACTGTCGTGCGGCGATACCGCGGTGCAGATAGACCCGGTCCGTCGGGTCCTGCTGCCGGCCGCGCACGGTCAGTTGATTATCCTCCACCAGCACTTCCAATTCTTCCATCCCGAAGCCGGCAACCGCCAGGGTTATCCGCAGGCGGTCGTCGCCAATGCGCTCGATATTGTAGGGGGGATAGCCCTCGGCCGAGGCCTTGGCGACGCGCTCGAGCGTGCGTTCGAACTGATCGAAACCGAGCAAAAGTGGGCTATTGAGCAACGACAGGCGGGGCATCGGGCCAACTCCTCCTTGCGAGCGAGCTGCTATGGCCAGTACCCGGTCAGTCCACCACTCTTGGGTCTCAGCCCCGCGGAAGACTGCGGCTACGAGCCGGACGGGTCCATTCCAGGCACCCAAATCGGCGGCCCGAACCGGCGCCGCCAGGACTCATAGATGGGCAATCTTCAGGCTTCCGTCAAGGCTCGTTGAGGCTCACGGGCGCGGCGGGGGTCTCGCCTGTATCCGGTTGGCCTGCGACCGCATTGGTCTCGGGGACAAGGCCGATGGGCGTAAACGGCGCACCATCGGAAAACCACAGCACCGCCAAGAAAGCCAAAACCGGTATGCCCCCCACCAGGGCGGCAAAAAGCGTTAATCCCTGCACCACAATCTCCTTACGACTCGGAAGTCATTAAGATACCGCGCAAAAGTGGCGGGAATGGGTCAAGGGCGAGGAATTTTGCTGCCCACGCCGTTATTGGCGGGCGAATAGGACCGCAAGGTTATTTGCCGGCATGGTAAAGCGCCCCGCCGGCGCCAGGCCGGCGGCCGCGGCGGCCCGGGTGACCTCGGCCAGGTCGCGCACCCCCCAGGCCGCATCGCGCTGACGCAGACTGGCGTCAAAGGCGGCGTTGCTGGGCGCGGTATGGGCCCCGTCCAGGGCGAACGGCCCATAGAGGCATAGCACGCCATCGCCCCGCAGCAGCCGCCCCGCACCCGCCATCAGCCCCTGGCAGGCCGCCCAGGGGGCGATATGGATCAAGTTGAGTGCCACGATGGCGCAGATGGGCTCGGGCGGCATGGTGGTTTCCACCGGCCACACGGGGGTGCAGACATCCAACGCCATTGCTGGCAGTAGTCTGTCAGTATGGGCCTCGGCGGCCCAGGCGGCGATACTGCCATGCTGACCCAAATCCGGGTCGCTGGGCTGCCAATAACGCGGCGCCAGACGCGGGGTAAAGAAGGCGGCGTGCTGGCCGGTCCCGCTGGCGACTTCCAGGACCGTGCCGGTTGCCGGCAAAACCTGTGCCAGAACCGCTAGCATGGCCTCTTTGTTGCGCTCAACGGCCGGCGCGTGCCGCCGCCCGTCCCGGGGCGGATGGCTCAACCGCCGCTCTCCAGCAAATGGCGAATAATATACATCTCCGTCTCGTGCGACACCGACAGCAGATGCCAGCGTTCATCGGACATATCCGCTGTGCGCCAGACGATCAGGGTGACCAGGCACTGCCCGGGTTGCAGGCCCAGGACCTCACCCGGAATGATCCGCGCCATGATCCGCGGTGTCAGGGCCTCGGGGCTGGCACCCACGGCATAGTCGATCGCCAGCTTGTCGGCATCGGCTTTGATCCGCACATAGGATTGCTGGCCGGTGAACAGCGAGGTGCCGGTGTACAGATCGTCGCCGGCGCGGGCCCGTTGCCAACTGCCAAAAGACCATTCGCCCTGTTTGACCCCGTCGGCCATGAAGGCGAAGGCGGTTTCCGGTGCCACACCCACGGCGATGCTGGCGCTGTGGCAATGAATATCGCTGGCTGTCATTTGTCGTTTCTCCCGGGCAAGGCAGCGCCACGAGCAGGCGGCGCGGTTATCATACTGTACATGTCAGGCATCGCGACGGCCCCGCGGAAAATGGCCGCCGGCCATTGACCGGGCATCATGGCGGACTGATTTAAGCCTCTTGCAGGAAGGCCGGGCATGAGCACAATCAAAAACTGGACGCGGGTTGCCCCTGTTGGCGATTTGGCCGCCACGGGCAAGAAGGTGGTTCGCCTGGAGGGCAGGCAAATCCTGCTGTTGGACACCGCCGCGGGCATTCTCGCCTGCAACAACCGCTGCCCCCACGAGGGTTTCCCGCTCAGTGAGGGCACCCTCGACGAGGACTGCCGGCTCACCTGCAATTGGCATAACTGGAAATTCGACCTGACCACCGGCGCCAGCGTCTATGGCGGCGATCGCCTGCGCACCTATCCGGTGGCGGTGCGCGACGGTGCTGTATGGCTGGATTTGAGCGAGCCCTCCGCCGCGGCCCGCCAGCAGGCGGTCTTGAACAGCCTGCGCGACGCCTTCGACGACCATGCCTATGCCCGTATCGGGCGCGAGCTGGCGCGCTGGCAGCGCACCGGCAAGGCCCTGCCCGACGCCGTGGCCGAGGCCATCCACTGGTCTCATGACCGCTTCGAATGGGGCATGACCCATGCCTATGCCGGTACCGCCGACTGGCTGCGTCTCCATGACGAATACGCCGACGACGATGTCGCCCAACTCGCCTGCGCCATGGAGGCGATCGGCCATATGGCCGATGACGTCCGGCGCCAGCCGCCGTATCCTTACCCGGAC
>QIGO01000165.1 GCA_003230015.1 Alphaproteobacteria bacterium
GAACGCAGCGTCCATACGATGATCAGGACAAGCGCGAAAATACCATAGGTGGCGGGTTCCCACAGGCGCAACAGGATGACGTTGATGACAAAATGAAACAGGCTCACCAAGCCCTGGTTGATGAAAGAAAGCAGGTATTTGCGGACCATGCCTGGTGCTACTTCCGAGACGTTTACGGGCGCTGGCTGTTGTTGAAATCCGCCAGGATTTCGGCCCGCTTGACCTTGCCGGAAGTGGTCTTGGGCAGGGCCTGAACGATGCGGATCTCAGTGGGGACCTTGTAGCTGGATAGTTCCATGCGGCAAAAGCGCATCAAGTCGTCGGGTTCAATCTGCCGTTTGGCGACAATGGCGGCGACAACTTCCTCGCCCAAATCGGCCGAAGGCCGGCCAATGACAGCCGCCTCGGCAACGGCGTCATGGGAAAGCATAATCTGCTCGACTTCCTCGGGATAGACATTGGCGCCGCCGCGGATGATGAGGCTTGAACTGCGGCCTTGCAGGTGGAGGTAACCCGCTTCATCGAGGGCGCCGATTTCACCGGTATAGAACCATTCGCCCAAGATGCCCTCGTTCGTGTCGCCATCGTGTTGGCCAAAATAGCGGCGCGATATGCCAGGACCCTGGCAACGGACGCGGCCAGACTCGCCGACGCCGACAGGCCTGTCCTGATGGTCGACGATCTCAAGGTTTACCATCCAGATTGGCCGGCCGACAGAGTTGGCGTGTTGGGCTAAATCCTCAGGCTGCAATGTGCTGATGTAGCCGGTTCCGGAGGTGGAATAACCGGCGACCATGTTGGGCGCAATGCGGCGAGCCGCTTCGCGCTTTTCGTCGGCCGACATGAAAGCCGTTCCGGTGCCCCAAACCCGCAAGCGGGGAAGCAGTGGGCCTGACTGTTCGGGCAGGCTGAGCAGCCATCTGAGCGCGGTGGGGACGAGATAGGCAAAAGTCGCCTCGTAACGGGTCGCCGCTTCGACATATTCCTGGGGGCCGAATAGCGGCGGATAGAGGATGATTGTGCATCCCTGCATCAACTGAGATAGCAGCAAATTGCGGCCGGCGCTAAAGCATAGGGGCAAGACCGAGAGGTAGCGGTCGCCGCCTTGGGGGCCGTATATCGCCGGGTAGCGCGCGGCGCGGTAGCGGTAATCGTCGTGGGTTACGACAGCGCCCTTAGGCTGGCCGCTGGTGCCCGACGACAGATTGAGTATAAATGTATGGCTGCCGTCGGTGCGGAAAGCCGGGGCAGGAGATGCGCGAGAAACCGAAATGTGCCAAGTCTCGTCCAGGGGGATGCAGGGAATGCCGTCGGGTGCCGGTGTGCCGGCCTCGGTAAGAACCGCGGTAACCTTGAAGGCTCGAGCGAGGCGCTGTTTTTCCGCCGGGCGGGCGCGCCAATCGATGGGGACGATGGCGGCGGCTATGTTGGCGGCGGCCAGAATGGCGATGACATGGTCGGCATCGTCCTTCAGACAGATGCCGATGCGGTCCCCGGGCTTGATGCCCAGGCTTTGTAAATGAAAGGCTGTTTTCCGCACTAGTGCAATCAGTTCGCCATAATTCAGGGTGCGGTCGCCAGCGATGATTGCCGGGTGGTGGGGCCGGTTGGCGGCATGGCGCGTGATTAGGTCGATTGTGTTCATAATGGCGATCGCTGTGGGAATCGTTGTTTGGTCCGTCGCGTAGGGACTGCGCAAGTCTAGCGGCATCGGATCTTAAGGTGAGTAGCGCGGAAATGGTGCAGAAGTGCTCGTATGGAATACCTATTCCAGCTAGTGTGGAGAAGGTGCCGACTGGGGCAGAGCTGATCAAGCCGGCCGTTTCGAAATGTTCCCCAGGAAACCCATCGATTTAGACTATAAGGCATTGATTATCCTGACGGTCCGGCTATCCTTCACTACGATACGCGCTTGCGGAAGCGCAATTTATTGGATTGTGTCGTGCCCAGCAGTTTGCCGGTCATAGCCACGGATCGCTTAGGCGTTGAGGTTCTACAGTCGGCGAATGTTGGTCACAGGGAGAGATAAGACAGTGTGCCGGCAACCCGGTTCAGGTATCCGAGCAACGGGCGGGGTGGCCGGATGCTGTTGCGCAAAACGCTGGGCGGCCCATTGACCACCGAGAAAAACAAGACGCTCTGGGATAAGGCGAGTGCTCAGCCGGGCCCGAGCCCGGTGTCGGCATGCATTCGTGAGTTGGATGCGCAATGGCGAATTACTTACGTCAATAAGACGCATTGCGACCTCTTTGGCTGCGAGCCGGATGGTTTGATCGGCCGCCAAGTCTGGACATTGGTGGATGGACCGCTGGCCCAGGCAGAACAGGAACGATTCTTGCGCTCGTTGCTGCAAGAGCAGCCTAAGCCGGCGCCATTCTATTGTGCGGAGAGCTTAAACGGCGGCGAACCGGCGCGGGTCCGTGTCGATTGGTGCTACCGCCGCGATCACGAGGGCGCCGTTGTCGGATTTATCTGGTGGCTGGAGAAACTGAATGGCGGCGATAAACAGACCGCTATTCCAGGCGAGTCCCCGGACCGGGAATTATTCGATGTGTTGCATGATGGTGTGGCGCTGGTGCATCCGAATGGTTCCTTCACCTATGCAAATCAGCGGTTGTGCGAATTGCTTGGCGCCAACAAAGAGGCGCTGGTGGGGCGATCGGTATTCCTGCTTGGAGACGAGGCCGGCAAGGCAGCGCTGGCCGCGGCCCGTCTGGCAGGCAAACCAGGCGAGATAGATCCATGCGAGGTGATGCACCGGCATCCCAACGGTAAGCGTTTGCGCCTGTCGATCTCGGGGCATCGGGTGCCTGGGCCGCCGGATCTGTATGGCAGCTGCCTGATGGTGGTGTCGGATGTCACGGACCGGTGGCGCGCGGAAACCGTGGGGCGGCGGCAGGCGCAGATCTTCAACGAGATTACCGACACCGTGCTGATTCTCAACAACGAGCGGGTCATAACGGACTGCAGCGCCTCGGCCGAGCAAATGTTCGGTCGAGAGAAACATGAGCTGATCGGACAGCCCGTTCAATATTTGCACAACCCAAATTTCCGGTCGATGCAAGACAGGGAAATCACTTCGGCACTGCGCGCAAATGGCCGTTGGTCAGGGGAAATTCAGATCAACCGGCCGGACGGAGCAGAGCGGGTTTGTGAAGTCACGATCGGGCCCTTCCGTGACGACGAGGGACGGGCCATTGGCTATATGAGTGTCAGCCGCGACATTACGGCCAGGAAAAAAACCGAACAGGCGCTTTTGGAAAGCGAGCAGCGTTACCGCCAGCTGGTGGAGATGCAAGCCGACTCGCTGATCGTGCATGACGATAGGGGCAGGATCGTGTTCGCCAATCGAGCCGCGGCCGAGTTCTATCGGGCAGAATCGGTGGCGTCCTTGACAAAAAGGAAATGGCTGGATCTGCTGCCGCCGGAAAGACGCGAGAGAGCGGTGCGTGTCGCGGCAGCGGTTCGCGACCACGGCTTGCGTCCGCCCATACTCGAAACCTCGCGCCGGCGGCTCGACGGAAGCCTGGTCGATGTGGAGGCTTTGGCGCGTCAAGTTAGCTGGGATGGCCGCCCCGCCGTGATGGCAACAGCGCGCGACATCACGGGCCGCAAAAAAACCGAAGGTGCCTTGCGGGAGAGCGAAGCCAAATTTCGAAACCTGGTCGAGGTGTCCATCCAAGGCTATGCCGTTATCGGTAGCCGTTGGAAATTGCTGTTTTGCAACGACGCGATAGCGCGGATGTTCGGCTATGACCAAGCCTCGGCGATGGTCGCCGCAGGCGACGCCAAGATGTTGTTTGCCGATGAGTATTTGGAGCGGGTGAGCGATATCAGCGACATGGTGTTGAATGGACAAGGGGCGCAGAATCTGGAGTTCGAGGGCCGACGCCAGGATGGCGGCTCGATCTGGTTGAGTGCCGCGATTGGTTTGGTGGAATGGGAGGGTGCCAGAGCCATCCAGGCCGCGGTCGTCGATATTACTCTGCGTAAGGAGGCGGAGATCGCGCTGCAGGCTAGCGAGGCCAGGCTGCGCCTGGTTACCGACGCGCTGCCTGGTTTCGTCGCCTATATCGATCACGATGCGCGCTATCAGTTCAACAACAAAGCCTATGAAGAGTATTTCGGTATCCCGCGAGAGCAGCTTCGCGGGCGGCATGTCCGCGATCTCATCGGCGATGCGGGGTATCGCCGGGTCCGTCCCTGGCTGGAAAGCGGCTTGGCCGGACAGACGACAAAATTCGAGGCGGTGACGCAATCGACCGCGCGTCGATATATGAGGGGGGTCTTCGTTCCCGATGTCGATCCCGCGGGTGTGGTTCGCGGTGTCGTGAGCTATATCACCGATGTGTCGGAGCGCAAGAATGTCGACGATGCGCTGCGACTGCAGGCGGCGCTGCTTGAGAACATGGCGGAGGGTGTCGGTCTGTTCAATCCGCGTGACGGCCTGATCATCCATGCAAACCCCAAGTTGGAGCAGATGCTCGGCTATGAACATGGAGAACTGCTCGGCCGTAAGGTTCGTAAGCTGGCGCGGCGCGGAAAATTTCGCCAATTTGCCCCGGTTCTCGCAGCACTCGAAGCAACCGGTAGCTGGGCCGGCGAGATTGAGTGCGTAACAAAAGCCGGCGAGGACCTCTGGTGCCGGGGAATATTCACGACCTTCGATCACCTGGATCACGGGGTTGTCTGGGTGGGCGTCGTCGCGGATATCAGCGAACAAAAGAGCGCGCATGAGGCGTTGCGTAAAGCCAAAGAGGAAGCGGTTCGCGCCAACTCGGCGAAATCAAGTTTTCTGGCCGCGGCCAGCCATGACTTGCGACAACCTCTGCAGGCGTCGAACCTGTTCCTGGCCGCCTTGTCAGAGGCTCGAGACGAGGAAGAGCGCAACCGGATCATTGGCGACCTCGGTACGACCCTGGCTTCCATGGGTTGCCTGCTGAACGCGCTGCTGGATGTCAGCAAGCTCGAAGCGCAGGTGGTGCGTGCGGAAATTACAGATTTTAGCTTGCGTGGGGTGATGACCCAGTTGGCGCGGGAATTCGGTGCTCAGGCGAGGCAGAAAAATGTTGTGCTGCGCTTGGTGGCAAGCGGCACCATCGTGCGGTCCGACCCTTCATTGATCGGACGCATTCTGGGCAATTTCCTGGCAAACGCGGTGCAGTACACCGATCGGGGCAAGATCCTGTTCGGTTGCCGGCGGGTGGGGATGTGCCTTCGTGTCGGGGTATGGGATACCGGCGGCGGCGTGCCGGTGGAGGCTCATGAGGTCATATTCGAGGAATTCTATCAGCACGGACGGCCGCGGCACGACCGCGGTGCCGGTCTTGGTCTTGGCTTGGCGATCGTTAAGCGTACGGCGGATTTGCTAGGCCTCCAGATCCATGTGTCATCGGAAGTCGGCAAGGGATCGTTGTTCGCCATCGACATACCCATAGGTTCGGTTGAGCGGGCGGCGGCAGAGGCCGACCGCTGGTCGCAGATGGTTAGCGGCGATGTCGCCGGGACGTCGATAGTGGTCTTGGATGACGATGCGAGCATACGAAAGGCGACCGAGAAACTGCTGAGGGGCTGGGGTGCCATTGTCGTCTCGGCAGATAATTCAAATGCAGTCGTCGCCGAGATAGAGCAGGGGGCTTGCCGGCCCAATGTGCTGATTGCCGACTATCAGTTGGCGGACGAAATGGGGACCGTTGCGGCGAAGAGAATCCGAGAGGTGTGCGGCTACGATATTGCCACGATAATCACTATCGGAGAGCCGTCACCGGACCGGTTGGCCGAAATTGCGAACACAGGTGCGACGGCTTTGGTCAAGCCGGTGAACCCCGTGGAACTGCGGTTGACTGTTCGCGGATTCTCACGCCGGCACAGCTAGAGCAAAGCCCGTTCATTGGCGCTCACGCCTGATGCTCTAGCGCCGGTTCCGACCCATGGCCGATCGTTCAGAGATCGCCGACAAAATGATCAATGCGCTGCTGTTCTAGAATCTAGTTTCGACGCGCGCTGCGGCTGCGTGCGGCGTTTGATTGGAATCCGGCTGCAAGGACAGCGGCCTGAGTCCGGTTCTCGACCCTGAGCGCGCGTAGTATGGCGGTCATGTGCACGCGGACCGTATGCTCGGACACGCCAAGGTCGAGGGCTATGTTGCGGTTAGATTTGCCGTGAGACAGCAAGTCGAAGACCTCGCGCTGGCGGTTCGTCAGCTCCTCGACAGAGCTGGCCTTGTTGGCGTCGGTCTCGAAATGCATGCGCTCTTGCATGACCGTTGGAGAGCTTTGAGTCAGCAGGTTCTTTGGAATCCAAATCTCGCCCGCAAGGACGCGGCGGATTATGTTGACGATTTCCTTCCCCGTGGTGGATTTCGATATGTATCCCATGGCGCCAAGGTCGATAGAGCGCAGGACCTCTTCGCGCGACTCGATAATCGAAAAGATAATGACAGGGACTGTGGGTAGGGCGTCGCGCAACTCCTGAAGGCCGGAAAATGGCGTATTGCCCGGCATCAGGAGATCGAGAATGACCAAGTCGAGGTCAGGATGCTGCTCGGCGGCTTGCATCGCGGCCGGGAAGTCGGCGACCTCAATAACCTCCGGATCGTCAAGGTCGCGCAGCAAGTGCCTCAGGCCTGCTCGCACGACCCAATGATCATCTGCCGACAATATCTTCATAGGTCCTTACTCTCCTCAGTAATCTACTGGCGATTACCTGCGCCGACGTCTGAAAACTGGAAGATATAGGTGTTAGCCCGACTATAATATAATCTCTATGTAGGTGCTTTTCCTCCATTATTAGTCTAGCTTAATTTAACTAGATCTTAGGTGATTATGCCTATGTGTTTAGCGTTATTTTCGGACTGGCAAGGCATGGGCACGTGTGGTTTGCGACCATCGGGCTTGCCATCATGGTCAGCGATCCCAGCGGCGGCTCGCCGCAAACGATAAACGCCGGTTCTGCTTTTGGCGTCAGCCGATCCGATTAATTGTTTGTGCGATAGGAAGACACGAAAACATGACCCATGAAAACACTATCAAACACGCGGCGACCGAGAGACCACAGCCGGTGGCGGTGGCGCGCGGCGGTTCGGGCTTGAGCGCCCTGTTCGCCAAATTGTCCATTGGCCAGCGCGTTTCGGGCATGGCCGCCGTGTTGCTGCTCTTGTCGATTCTGATCGGCGGTTTTAGCGCAATCAATATACGGTCCATCGGCGTCGAGATTGAAGGTCTGGCGGAGCGCGATCTGCCGCTTGTGGAACTGATCACCGAAATCGAGGTCAAGCAACTGGGACAAGCCATCGTTTATGAACGGTCTATCCGCTTTGGCGCGTCGATGGCGACGAGTGTGCGTGCGGAGGAATCGTTCTTTGAGCATAAGGGGGAATTCATCGAGCTTTCCGAGGAAGTCGGCGCGCTTATCGTGAGGGCCGAGGAAATGGCTCGCCAGGCCATTGAAAACGCGGCAAACGCGGTCGAGCGTGAAGAATACAAGCTGATCTTGGGCGGGTTGGAGAAAACCGAAACGGCCCATAAGGCCCTTGAAGGCCAATCTCTGCAAATTTACCAGATGCTGGAAACAGGCCGAGTGGCCGGCATGGCGGAGGCCATGCAACGGACCGAGGACGACATTGTCGCGCTGGACCGCGAATTCTTGGAAATGCGAGAACAGGTGGAGGAATTCACCGCGGCGGCGCTTGGGCAGGCGCAGGCCGACGGCAAAAAAACACTTACCATGGTCCTTGCCCTGTCCCTCGTCAGCATTCTCGTGGGTATCGCGGCAGCGGTGTTCGTTATCCGCGGCATTGTCGGGCCCCTGGCCAGCATAACCAATGCCATGGGCGGCCTCGCCCGAGGCGATCTCAACACCGAAGTGGAAGGCGGTGGGCGCGGCGATGAAATAGGCGCTATGGCACGAGCGGTCGCGGTGTTCAAGAAAAACGAAATCGAAAAACAAGAGATGATGGCAGCGCGGCAAGTGGCTGAGGATGCCGAAAGCGAGGGCCGGGCGAAGATGTTGGCTGAGCTTGTCAGCACCTTCGACGCGTCGGTCGGGGAAGTTGTCTCAGCGGTAGGCGAAGGTGCCGCCAGCATGCGGAGCTCAGCCGAGGCGATGTCGGCAACAGCGTCGGAGGCGAGCGAGAAGTCGACAACCGTCGCAGCGGCGTCGGAAGAGGCTTCGGCCAACGTTCAGACCGTGGCTTCAGCGGCAGAGCAGTTGACGGCATCGATCGCCGAGATCGGACGCCAAGTTTCACGCTCCGAGGAAGTGTCGAGATCAGCGGTCGCCGAGGCGGGCCGTATGAATGACGAAGTGCAGGGGCTTGCCCAAGCGGCGCAGAAAATCGGTGAAGTTGTAAGTTTGATCAACGATATAGCCGCGCAGACCAATCTTCTGGCGCTGAATGCCACCATCGAGGCGGCTCGGGCCGGTGATGCCGGCAAGGGCTTCGCCGTCGTCGCTTCCGAGGTCAAGAATCTGGCCACTCAGACCGGCCGCGCCACTGAAGAAATCGCGGCGCAAATTTCTGGGATGCAGGCGGCCACGAGTTTGGCCGTTACGGCGATCGGCGCAATCGGCGAGCGGATCACCGAAATTAGCGAAATCTCAGGGAATGTTGCATCGGCGGTGGAGGAGCAGGGTGCCGCGACCCAGGAGATTGCCAGCAATGTGCAGCAAGCCTCGCGCGGAACGCAGGAAGTCAGCGACAATATCTCGGGCGTCAGTGCCGCCGCCGCGGAGACCGGACAGGTCGCGGCGCAAGTATTGGAAGCCGCCGGCACAATGGCATCACAGGCCGATATGTTGCGGTCCAAAGTCGAGCAATTCCTGGACAACGTTCGCAGCGCCTAAACCAAACTTGTCGGTTTATGCGGCGGCGTCGAGGGTGGGCGCCAAATGGCCCGGCGACTAAAGCCGGCCAGGCACGGCAATTTGTTCATTTTCTAACGCTCGGCGTCATTTCAGAGTGCATTGCCTCCTTCGAACACGCTATAATTTGGGGACTCAACCTGGCAGGTTATCGTGTGCGCGACCAGCGGCTCTTGGCTGAGACGGTGAGACGGGCGGAAACGACGCGTGGCGGCAGGGCGCCGGCCGGCGCCGAAGTTTCTCGGCGCGGTGGTTTGCGGCCGGTAATGCTGCTGGCGGTTCTGGCTTTGGGTTTTGGGCTCAGTGCCAGTGCGCTTGAGCGTCCGGGCGGCTATTTTCTTTCAGGTCCGGAAAAACCGACGGCGACGCCGGTTACCCGGCTCGTGTATGCGGGGCCGATGCCGGCGGTGGACGCGACTTTTGCGGGCAAAACCGAAACAGTGTCAATGGCGCGTAGCCGGGGATCACAAAACCGGTTGCCGTGGTTATGGCTGGACCCGGCAGTGCAGCTCCAGCCGGCGCGTCTGCCCAGCATTCCAAACTTCGAGTTGATCTCCGAGGCGAAAGTGGCGACTGTCAACGGGCGGTCGATTGCCGCCGATCCCTTGTTCAATCCCCTGGATTCCGCGCCGTTGGACCTGAGACAAAAAGTGGGCGTCGGGTTGATGACAATAATGCCAACCCCGGCCTTGCCGAACGCGGTTGAGCCGGAGACTTTCTGCCAGGGCTTCTGTTAATTCCCGCCGTGCTTGGAACCTCGCGACCCGCCGTTTTTGGGTTGATCGCGGTGTCGTGCCCCATGGGACATTGCCTTACAATGGGTGTTGGCAATACTTTGTCTGGCCAACTAATCTGAGTGTTCGATGATCGAATTTGCGACGCATCCGGAGCGCTATCGGCATTGGCGGCTATCGATTGACGGCCGGGTTGCCACCCTGGCTCTCGACGTGGCCGAAGATGGCGGGCTGGAAGCGGGGTACTCGCTGAAGCTGAATTCCTATGATCTGGGCGTGGACATGGAGCTTTATGACGCGGTTCAGCGGCTGCGTTTCGAACATCCGGAGGTCGGGGCGGTGGTGCTGACCTCAGCCAAGGAAAGGGTGTTTTGCGCCGGCGCCAATATCGGCATGCTGGGGCAATCCTCGCATGGGGCGAAGGTGAATTTCTGCAAATTCACCAATGAAACGCGAAATGGCATCGAGGATGCGAGCGCCTATTCCGGTCAGCGCTATTTGTGTGTGATCAATGGGCCCTGTGCCGGTGGCGGTTACGAGTTGGCGCTGGCAACCGATCACATCATGCTGGTGGATGACGGGTCGAGTGCGGTGTCGTTGCCCGAAGTGCCGTTGCTGGCGGTGCTGCCCGGAACAGGCGGGCTTACCCGGCTGGTGGACAAACGCCATGTGCGGCGCGACCGGGCGGATTTTTTCTGCACGACGACGGAGGGTTTGCGCGGGCAGCGGGCACTGGATTGGGGTTTGGTGGACGAATTGGCGCCGCGCTCGCGCCTGGCGGCAAGCGCGCAAGTGCGCGCGGCGGAATTTGCCCGGCAGAGCGACAGGCCGGGCGACGGACAGGGCATCGCTCTGACACCACTGACGAAAAGCGTGGAAGCGGACAGCATCGCCTATGATTTTCTGACGATCGAACTGGACCGGGCACAAGGGTTGGCGCGCCTTATTGTGCAAGCGCCAGTGGATGCGCCGCCGCAAGAACTGGCGGCAATCCATGCTGCCGGCGTGACATTTTGGCCCTTGGCGCTGGCGCGGGCGCTGGACGACGCGATTCTGCATCTGCGGTTCAATGAGCCGGAATTGGGGACCTGGGTGTTGTGCAGCAGGGGCAGCACCGACCATGTGCGGCTGGCCGACACGGTGCTGCTGGCGCATCAATCGGACTGGCTGGTGCGTGAGATCACGCTCTATCTGAAACGAACCCTGAAACGTCTGGATGTGTCGTCGCGCAGCCTGGTGGCGCTGGTCGAGCCAGGGAGTTGTTTTACCGGTACCCTGTTCGAACTGGTGCTGGCGGCGGACAGGAGTTTTATGCTCGATGGTGGTTTTGAAGGCTCGAATCAGGCCGCGGCGGAGATTGGTCTGACGGAGATGAATTTTGGCGCACTGCCCATGGTCAATGGGTTGTCGCGGCTGGAAGGCCGGTTTTTTGGTGATGACGCTGCGCTGGCAAGGGTGCAAGAGCGGGGTGGTGACGTGCTCGGCGCGGCAGAAGCGGAGGCGTTGGGGCTGGTGACGTTCGCGCCGGATGATCTGGATTGGCAGGATGAGGTGCGGATCGCCGTCGAAGGCCGGGCCGGATTGTCGCCCGATGCGCTCAGCGGGATGGAGGCCAATCTGCGTTTCGCCGGGCCGGAAACCGTGGAAAGCAAGATATTCAGCCGCCTCAGCGCCTGGCAAAACTGGATTTTTCAGCGGCCGAACGCCGTCGGCGAAGAGGGTGCTCTGAAACTCTATGGCAGCGGGCGGCAGGCGCGCTTTGACAGGAAACGGGTCTAGTATGGGTATCGACTATAATCAGAAAATTCCCAACAATGTCGATCTGGCCGGCGACCGCCGGTTGCAGCGGGCGCTGGAGAAATGGCTGCCGGCCTATCTGGACTGGTGGCAGGAACTGGGGCCGGCGCGGTCGAGCGGGATGGATGTTTATCTGCGCACGGCCGTGAGCGTCGAGCCGGGGGGCTGGGCGCACTATGACTTCGTGCGTATGCAGGACTACCGTTGGGGGATCTTTTTGGCACCGCCGGTGCCTGAGCGGCGGATCGGCTTTGGCATGCATAAAGGTGAGCCGGTGTGGAATGAGCTGCCGGGGGAATATCGCGCCGAGCTGCGCCGGCTGATCGTTACCCAGGGCGACACGGAGCCGGCATCAGTGGAACAGCAACGTTTTTTGGGGGCGACTTGTCCGTCGCTCTATGATTTGCGCAATCTGTTTCAGGTCAATGTGGAAGAGGGGCGGCATCTGTGGGCCATGGTCTATCTGCTGCAGGCCTATTTCGGACGTGATGGCCGGGAGGAGGCCGACGGATTGCTGGCGCGCCATGCCGGCGATCCGGACCGGCCGCGCATTCTCGAAGCCTTCAACGAGCGGACCGAGAATTGGCTGTCGTTTTTCATGTTCACTTTCTTCCAGGATCGCGACGGCAAGTTTCAGCTTGCGGCCCTGGCGGAATCGGGCTTCGACCCGCTGTCGCGAACCTGCCGCTTCATGTTGACCGAAGAAGCCCACCATATGTTCGTGGGTGAGAGCGGGATCATGCGCATCGTGCAGCGAACGGCCGAGTTGATGGGGGAACATAATACTGACGATGTGAGCTCATTCGGTGGCATTCCCCTGGCCCTGGTGCAGAAATTCATCAACCTGCATTATTCGATCTGCCTCGATCTGTTCGGTTCGGAAAAATCCACCAATGCGGCCAACTATTACAGCATGGGTCTGAAAGGGCGCTTCGAGGAGAGCAAGATCGACGACGATCATGTGCTCACCGACGCGGTTTATGAGATTCCCGAAATCCGCGACGGCCGCGTCATAGTGGCCGAGGCGCCGGCGTTGACGTCGATCAACGAGCGCCTGCGGGTGTCGTACAGGCAAGACAGTCAGCGGGGAATCGACCGCTTCAACAAGGTGCTGCGCGCCCACGACATCGGCTTTGAATTGCGGTTGCCCGATGCGGTGTTCCATCGCAATGTGGGCGGCTGCGCCGATATTCATGGGACGCCGACGGGGGCGCTTATCGACGCGGAAACATGGCAGCGGCGGCGGGACGAGTGGCTGCCGACGCAGGCGGATTTTGCCTTTCTGCGGGCGCTGATGCAGCCGGTTACCGAACCGGGTAAAATGGCGGGTTGGATCGCGCCGCCGAAACGCGGCATTCACGGCAAAGCGGTGGATTTCGACTATGTTCAGTTCCATTGAGTTTTTGCTCATAATTTGAGTCGTGTGATGCCGGCAAGTGACTGTTCTTAATGGATAAACTGACGGGTCTCGCCGATGCCGTGGCGGCGATCGTCGGCGATGGCGACAGTGTGGTCCTGGGCGCTTGCCTGGAGGCGAATATACCGTTTGCGGCGAGTTACGAGATTATCCGCCAGGGGCGGCGTGGTCTGAATATCATCGCGCCGATCTCGGATGCCTCAACGGACATGCTGATCGGGGCGGGCTGTGTGGGAAAGGTGACGGGGGCCTGGGTGGGCAATGTGTCCGGCGGACTTGGGCATAATTACCGGCGGGCCGTGGAGCAGGGTGAACCCTGCCCGGTAACAATTTGCGATTATTCGAATTTCTCCCTGGGCATGGCGTTGATGGCTGGGGCCTATGGCATGCCTTATGTGCCGCTGCGGTCATTGCTGGGGTCGGATATTCTGCGCTCGAACCCGGCCTTCAAGTTGGCGAAAAATCCGCTGAGCGAGGCGGGTGAACCGGTGGTGCTGGTGCCGCCCTTGCGTCCGGATGTGGCGGTGTTGGCGGTGCCACGGGCCGACCGCTTTGGCAATGCTCATATGTGGGGCAGCAGCGGCGTGACCCAAGAGGCAGCCCTGGCGGCCTCACGGGTGATGGTGATCGCCGACGAACTGGTGGAACCTGAGGTCATTCGTTCCGATCCGAGCCGGGTGCTGTTTCCGGGCTATCGCGTGGATGCCGTATGCCATGTCCCGGGCGGTGTGCATCCGTCGCCCATGGTCGGCTGCTGGCGACGGGACAACGAATTTTTTAACGATTATCACCGGCGTTCGCGCACGGTGGCGGGTTTTGGCGAATGGCTGGCGGAATGGGTGCTCGATGTGGCCGATCACCAGGGCTATGCCGCCAAGCTGGGCAAGCGCCGGGACGACCTGCGGATCAAAGGGCAAGCCTTGTCGGCACCCGCTAATTATGCGGTGACGTAAGGTGGCCGACTATTCGACGCAGGAGCTGATGATCATCGCGGCAGCGCGGGAGATCCGCGACGGCGAAGTGGTTTTCGTGGGTATGCGGCTGCCGATCACTGCCTTCGGGGTGGCGCGGCTGACCCATGCGCCCAATGCGGTGGGACTTTTCGAGTGTGGTTTGGCGCGGGATATGGCGGCACAGGAGACGCTCTACACCATGTCTGATCCGGCCAACCAGCATGGTGCGCTGTGGGCCAGCGGGCTGCTGCCGGTGATGGGGCAGCTGCAGGGCGGCCGCGTCGATGCGGGGTTTATCGGCGGGGCCGAAATCGATCGCTTTGGTAATATCAACAGCTCCTATATCGGCGATCCCGCGGCACCGAAAGTTAAACTGCCGGGGTCCGGCGGGGCCGCCGATATCGCGGCGATGGCGGGGCGGCTGATCGCGATCATGACTCACGACAAGCGGCGGCTGGTAGACCGGGTCGGCTATGTCACGTCGCCGGGTTTTCTTGCGGGCGGCGAGGCGCGGGCGCGGGCCGGGTTGGCCGGCGGGCCGGCGGCGGTGATCACCGACCGGGCGATCCTGCGGCCCCATGGCCCGGATCATGAACTGCATCTGGCCTGCGTGCATCCGGGGCATAACCGGGAAGACGTGGTGGCCAACACCGGGTGGCCCCTGCGGGTGCTGGAGGATGCCAGTGAAACGCCAACGCCGAGTGCGGCGGAAATAGAGGCGCTGCGCGCGGTGGACCGGGACGGGTTCTGGCGCTGAGGGCAGTGCACCGGTCAGACGCCGAGATAGCGGTGTTGCAGGGTCGGGTCGGCGGTGAGTTGCGCGGAATCCCCGGACCAGACGACGCGGCCGCGCTCGACAATATAGTGGCGGTCGGCAAAACGAGTCAGGGCGGCGATGTTCTTGTCGATGACCAGGATCGACAAATCCTGGGCGCGCAGACTTTCAAGCACGCGCCAGATCTCGGCGCGGACCAGGGGGGCCAGACCCTCGGTTGCTTCATCGAGGATGAGGAGACTTGGATTGGTCATGAGGGCGCGTCCGATGGCCAGCATCTGCTGCTCGCCGCCGGAAAGCTGGCTGCCCATGCTGCTCAATCGTTCGGTGAGGGCGGGGAAGAGGTCGAGGACCCGTTGTAGAGTCCAAGGCGCGGTATCGCCGCGTGGCGGCATGGCCGTGGCGACGAGGTTCTCGCGGACCGTCAGGTTGGGGAAAATCTGCCGGCCCTCGGGCACGAGGCCGACGCCGGCCATGGCGACGCGGTGGCTGGGCAGGCCGTGAATGGCGGTGCCATGAAAGAGGATCTCGCCGCGCCGTGGCGGGACGATACCCATGATCGAATGGACGGTGGTGGTCTTGCCCATGCCGTTGCGGCCCAACATGGTGACCACTTCGCCGGCGGCGATGTCGAAATCCATGCCGAACAGGACCTGGCTGTCGCCATAGGCCGTCTCAAGACCGGCAACATGGAGCATTAGGCCACCGCCTCGTCTTCGCCCAGATAGGCGCGGCGGACGTCGGTATTGGCGCGAATTTCCGAGGGCGTTCCGGTGGCGATGACGCGGCCATAAACAAGCACGGTGATGCGGTCGGCGAGGGCAAACACGGCATCCATGTCATGTTCGATCAGTAACATTGTGTATTTAGCTTTGAGGCCGGCCAGGAAAGTGATCAGGCGCTCGCTTTCCTCGGTGCCCATGCCGGCCATGGGTTCGTCAAGCAGCAACAACTTGGGGCCGGTCGCCAGAACCATGGCGATCTCAAGCTGGCGCTGCTCGCCATGGGCGAGGTTGCCGGCCCGGATATTGGCGCGGTTGGCCAAACCAACCTGCTCCAGCAAAGCGAATGCGGGATCGCGCAGGGCCGGATCGGTTCGGGCCGGACGCCAAAGCCGGAAGCTGTGACCGGCGGCGGCCTGGATGGCGAGGGCGACATTGTCGAGGGCGGAGACGTCGCGAAAAATGCTGGTGATCTGAAATGAGCGGGCCAACCCGCGCCGGCAGCGGGCGGGCGCCGAGCTTTTGGTAATGTTGACGCCGTTGAAATGAACGGTGCCGGCGTCGGCGGGCAACAAGCCGGAGAGCAGGTTGATGAGGGTGGTCTTGCCAGCACCATTGGGGCCGATCACGGCATGGATCTCACCGGGCAGGATGTCGAGTTCGATATTGTCGGCGGCGGCAATACCGCCGAATGATTTGCTCAAGGCGCGGATGGCGAGTAGGGGCTCGGTCATGGGTCGGACCGGGGATTCAAACGTTCGAGCATGCCGGCAAGGCCGCCGCGGGCGAACAGGACCACGAGGATCAGGAACGGACCGAATATGAGGTGCCATTTCTCGGTCCAGGTGGATAGAAGCTCGGAGAGCATGAGAAAGGCGACACTGCCGAGGACGGGGCCGAACAATGTGCCCATGCCGCCGAGCACGATCATGACGATGAGTTCGCCCGAGCGTGGCCAATTCATCATGTCGGGACTGATGAAACGCTCGAAATTGGCCGACAATAGTCCGGCCAGGCCAGCCATCATGCCGGCAATGACAAAAGCGGCGAGGCGGTAGCGATAGGTGGGAACGCCAATGGCCTGCATGCGGGTCTCATTGGACATGGCGCCGCGCAGGACCATGCCGAAACGTGAGTTGACGATACGATGGCTGAGATAAATGCAGCCGATGAGCGATGCCCATATGACGTAATACAGGGTCGTCCCATTGCTGAGGTCGAGTTCGGCGAAGCCGAGGTCGAACTCGCTGCGGGTAAAGATCAGTAAACCATCGTCGCTACCGTATCTCTCCACACTGATGCCGAGGAAAAACAGCATCTGGCCGAAAGCCAAGGTGATCATGATGAAATACACACCCTTGGTGCGCAGCGAGATGGCGCCGAAAATGAGAGCGAAGAAGCCGCATAAGAGCAATGCCAACGGCCACTGGATAAAACCGTTAGTGATGCCCTCGGTGGCCATGATGCCCATGGCGTAGGCGCCGATGCCGAGATAGACAGCGTGGCCGAAGCTGACCATGCCGCCATAACCGAGAATGAGATTGAGACTGGTGGCGGCGATGGCCCAGATCATGATGCGGGCGATGACGTCGACATAAAATGACTGACCAAGGGCCGGCGCGGCGAGGGGTGTGGCCGCCGCGATGGCGAGCAGGAGCAAGGAGACGCTGGTGCGACTGTCGCGCAATCGTGCCCAGAGGTTCTGGGGCCGCTGGGACTTGGACGTTTGGGTCATTGTCGACCGCGCGGCGGGAACAGGCCTTGCGGCCGGATCGCCAGGACGAGGGCCATGAGGATGTAAATCATCATTGAAGAGAGCGCGGGGCCAGCGGTTTCGGCGGCGGCCGGAGAGATGACGACCAGCAATAATACATCGAGGAAGGATCGCCCCATGGTGTCGATTATGCCGATCAACAAGGCACCGACGAGGGCGCCGCGGATGGAGCCGATGCCACCGATGACAATGACGACAAAAGCAAAAATCAGGATCTGCTCACCCATGCCGATGGAGGCCTGGGTTACCGGGGCGATCATCATGCCGGCGAGCCCGGCCAAGGCCGCGCCGAGGCCGAATATCAACGTAAACAGGCGCGGAATATTGACCCCGAGGGCGCCAGCCATGGTGCGGTTGGAGGCGCCGGCGCGGATCAGCATGCCGATCCTGGTGCGGGAGATGAGAAAATAAAGGCCGACGGCGACGGCAAGGCTGACCAGAATGATGACGATCCGGTAGATGGGGTAGGTGATGCCAAAAAGCAGGGACACGGATACGTCAAGGGCCGCAGGCAGCGGGATGGACATCCCCGCCGGACCCCAAACCACGCGAACTAACTCGTTGAAAAACAGGATAAGGCCGAAGGTCGCGAGAACATGGTCGAGATGGTTGCGCGCATAAAGGGTGCGCAGAACAACAATCTCGACGACAATTCCCACCACCAAAGTCGCCGGCAGGGCGAGGAGAACGCCAATCAGGAAAGAGCCGGTCAAGGCGGTGAAAGTGGCGGCGAAAAAAGCCCCGATCATATAGAGGGAGCCATGGGCCAGATTGACCAGGTCCATGATGCCAAAGACCAGAGTCAAGCCGGCCGAGAGCAGGAACAACAGCAAGCCGAGCTGGATGCCATTGAGAAACTGCTCCGCCAGAAGGACATAATTCATGTTGCAGGCGGCGTGCTGTTGTCAGAAAAATCTACCCGGCAGCACCGTTGTCGGGTGCTGCCGGGAGAAAATCGACCGCACTCTTACATAGCGCATTCGGCGGCGTAGGGATCCTGATTCTTCTCCAACACGAGATCACGTATGGAGGTCGTCCAGTTGCCATCGGCATCGGCGACGACTTCCCGGCTATAGAAATTCTGGATCGGGAACTGGTTGTTGCCAAATGCGAAGTCGCCACGCACCGATGGGAAATCCGCCTTGGCGATGGCGGCGCGGAAGGCGTCGACATCGTGGATTTTGGTGCCTAACTGCTCCACGGCACTCTTGATCAAGAACATGGTGTCGTAAGCCTGGGCGCCGTAGAAAGCAGGATAGGTGCCATATTTGGCGCGATAGTCGGCGACAAAACGGTTGTTTTGCTCGTTGTCCAGGTCAGGCGCCCAGAACTGGGTCATGATCGTGCCAAGCACGCCCTCCATCTTCGCTTCCTGGAAACGGGGCAGGCTGATGGAATCAAGGGTGAAGACCGAATAGAGCGGTATCTGGCCAAACAAACCGGCCTGCTGATACTGCTTGATGAATGCCGGGCCGTGGCGGGCCGGGTAGAAAATGAACACGCCATCAGGGTTGGCGGCCTTGACCTTGGAAAGCTCGGCTGCCCAGTCCAGCTGATCGGGCCAGGCGGTCATGTCCTTGCCGACGATGTTGCCCTTGAAGGTGCGCTCGACGCCTGCCACCATGTTTTTGCCGGCGGCATAGTTAGGGGCGATCACATAGAGGTTTTCAACGCCCTTTTGGTTCAAGACCTCACCCATGGCCATGGGGGTCTGGTCGTTCTGCCAGGAGACGTTGAAGAAGTTCGGGTTGCACCCTTTGCCGGCAAGCTGCGAGGGTCCGGCGTTGGAGCTGATCAGGATCTTATCAGCATCGAGAACGACGTTGGCCGAGGCCAGCAAGACGTTGGACCAGATATAACCGGCGACGATGTCGACATCCTGCTGTTTGACCAGACGCTCGGTGACCTGGCGTCCTTTCTGGGGGTTGAACTCGTCGTCGCCGTAAATCACTTCGACATCGAGATCGCCCATTTTGAGGTTCATATTGATCAGCGCCAATTCGACGGATCTGCGCATATCCTCGCCGATAACAGAGCCGCCGGTGGTCAGTGTGGTGACAAATCCGATTTTTATCGATTCAGCCAATGCCGGCGACGACAGTAGAGCCAGGGCTGACGCGGCGAGTAGAGCCGTTTTGAACATGCGGAACCTCCCATTTCCGATTGATAGAGTTACCCAATGATACGCAGAACAATGAGTCGACGGAAAGAGTTGATGCTGTCGCCGATGGGCCCGTTAAATGCGACCCGTGAGAGTGCGCTTTCCTGGGCAGTACCAAAGTGGTACGGCGCCTCAGAGGCGGTCATAGAGGTTGGCGCCGGCGCCATTCCGGCCGCGGCTTACCCGGCCTCGGGCGCGCAATAAATGGAGGTGGGCAACGGTCTCGGCAATGGCAAAACCGGTTTGGTGTTCGTCCAAGGGGCGTTTGAAGAGGCTTCGTGCCAGTTCCATGGCGGTTTTTGGGCGAGCCATGTCGGCGCTCAGATCGTCTAGTCGGGCCTCATGGTGGGCGGCGAGTTCGCTCAAGCGTTGGTGCAAACCCGTAAACGGCTCGTTGTGGGATGGCAGGACGAGGGTATCGGCGGGAAAATCCCGCAAAATATCGATGCTGGCGAGGAAATCGGCCAGGGGATTGGCCTCGGGCTCCCAGGGATAAACACCGACATTGGGGGAGATCCGGGGCAGGACCTGGTCGCCGGAAATGAGCAGGCCCCGGGCCGGGCAGTAGAGGCAGGCATGCTCAGGCGCATGGCCGGTGCCGACGATGATTTGCCAGTCGTGGCCGTCGATAGTGACAATGTCGGCGTCGCGCAGGCGGCGGTATGAGCGTGGCATGGGGCTGGTTCGTTGGGCATAGGCGATGCCCTGGTGCTTCGTGTGGGCGAGAAAATCACTGTCGCAGCCAGCATCGCGGTAAAATGAGACGAGTTCGGCCACCGCCGCGTCGCCAATGTCGGTCTGGATTATGCGGGCATGGAGCCATTCGGCCTGGGTCATCCATAGCTCGGCGCCGGTGGTCTGGTTGAGCCAGCCGGCAAGCCCAGCATGATCGGGGTGGAAGTGGGTGACGATCAGGCGGCGGACAGGCAGGCCGCCAAGGCGCCGGGCCAGCAAGTCTTGCCAGAGGTCCTTGGTGGCGGTGCTGTTCAAACCAGTATCGATGATGGTCCAGGCGCCGTCATCCTCGAGCAGCCACAGGTTGATGTGGTCAAGGGCAAAGGGCAGGGGCATGCGGATCCAGTGGATGCCGGGGGCGACCTCCATGGTGGCGGCGGGACCGGGCTTGCCGGCGAGCGGATATGTAATACCAAGTCTCACTGATATGGCCCCATTTCACCGCCAAGATTTTGTCCGTCGGATAGGAGCGAGTTGTGCCGTGGTGCGAGCACCACAAGCAGCTCGCGACGACGCCGACGGACAAAAGATGGCTGCCTGCGGTGGGGCGGATTGGCCTTCCGGCCGCGTTGCACGGCTTGCCCGATGCCCCGCATCGCGCCGCACCGTGCGCCTAACCGGAAGGCCAATCCGCCGCCATGAAATGGGGCCATATCAGTGAGATTTGGTATAAGTTCGGATGTCATGGAGTCTCGAGTTGGAGACATTCGGGAGGCCGCACCGTAACAGAAGAAACATTACGCCGCAGTGCTGAAATTGGCGGCTGGACCGGGTGACCATATGGCTGCCACGACGGGTTAATTTTTGTCTCTAATATATTGATACTTAAACGATCTGCTGAATCGATTTGACAAAGCAACGCCGACTCCTGGTGTGGCGTCGGCGTTCCGGTTTGCCGCGAAGCCGGCTAGTCTATGCGAGGGTACCAGTCGGTGCCTCTTCCGTCCGGGACCAAGTCGAGCATGTTCCATAGGGGCCACAGTGAATCGACATGGCGCGGGTGCTGGCCCGGCTCGCTCTTGGCATAGAACATCTCGGTACTGTAGGTGTGGTGCACACCGCTTGGGGTCTTGCGGAACACGTTGAGGGGCGGAATTTGCTCGCCATCTGGCGTTTCGGCAGCGTAGTCGGTGTTGTAGCTATTGCCGCCAGATGAGAGCAACCGTAGGTTTGCCCAGCCCCGTTGCCGCGCGTAGTCCCTAATCTTTTCGATCGGGGCCTTGGCGACCACGACTAAATTGACACATTGAGTGATGGCAGGGGCGTTGCCGTTGAGGCCGCCGAGAAAGGCTGTGCACATAGGGCACGGGTCGCTAGTGCTGCTATACATGAAGCTGTAGATGACCAGGCTGTCCTTGCCGGCGGCGAACAAGCCCGAGAGCTTGGTTTGCATGACCGTGTCGCGGTCGGAGAGATCGGCAGCCCCTTCGTCGAAGACATAGTCTTGTTTGATATTGCCGCCGGAAGGCAGGCGGCGCCGCATGTCGGCCACCGCCTCGACCCGTGCGCGCAGGTCGATCTCGGCGATCAGCAACTCGTTGCGTGCGGCACGATAGCCGTCGGATTCACCGGGAAACCGTTGTGAGTGTAACTGTGTCATCGTTGTCATCCTCGGTTTAGGAAAACTGTAAGGGTGATTATTGCTCCGGCGGTGGTGGCGGCAGGGTTTTGGTATAACTCGCCCGCTGCATCATGGCTTCGCCGGCTTGGTGGATGTGGCGCAGACCCTCAAGAACTTCGGGACCTTCGGGCATGCGGCCGACATAGGTCATGATCGGTGCAATGAACAAATCGGCGATGGTAAGGCTGTTGCCAGCAACGAAGTCGCGGCCGTCATAAGCTGCGTTGAGAACTTCAAGATGATGGCGGCTTTTTTTCACCGAGGCGCCGATGGCTGCCATATCGGGTTGGCCATCCGGGCCGCTGGGGAAGATATATTGGAGGACCCAACCGCGGATTACGTCGTCGTAGAAATAGTCGGATATGGCACTGACCCATTGTTCGGTGCAGGCGCGCTGTTGCTTGTCGCCGGGCAGCAGTGATGGGTCGGGAAAAGCAGCATCTATGTAGCGGCAGATGGCGCTTGTTTCATAGAGAGTGAACTCACCGTGGCGCATGGCGGGCACTTTGCCGAAGGGCTGAAGGGCGAGAAGCTCAGAGCTGCCCAACTCGATAGGCCGCAGTTCGTAGTCGACGGATTTTTCCACGCAAACCATGCGGGCGGTGCGTGTGAACGTGCTTTGCGGGGGGCCGTAAATGACGATTTCTGACATTAGCTTCCTCGCTGCAGGAATTCCTCGAGACATTCGAAGGAACTGGTCCAACCCATGCCGTGCTTGTCGCGCTGTTCGGCGTTGGGCAGTTTGCGGTGGACGAGCAAAAGTTCGGTGCCGCTTTCATGGGCCCGGAAATCAAGGGTCACTTCGGAATTTTGGGTGGTCCCTTCGATCCAGCTCCAAGTGAAAACCAAACGTCCGGGCGGCGCGATCTCGATATAGGTGCCAACGACCCCCGCGATAGCGCCGTCGGCCATGTGCATATCGAAACGGTAGTCGCCGCCGACTCGAAGGTCGAGCTCAACAACATCAACGCGGGTGCGTTTGGGGCCGAACCATTCGGCAACCAACTTGGGGTCGGTGAAGGCGGCGAAAACACGCGCCGGCGGGGCGCGAAAAACATGGCGGAGATTCAGTATCTCGTCGCCGATGGCGCTTTGTCGGGTTTGACTTTCACTTGGCATCGTCTTGCTTCTCCTCGAGATATTTATCGAGAGCGCTGAAACTCTGCTGCCAGAATTGGCGGTAATGGGACATCCAATCCCAGGCCGGTTGCAGGGCATCCGGCACCAAACGGCAGATGCGTTGCTGGGCGCGCCGCTCGCGGGTGATGAGTTTGGCTTTTTCGAGCACCGTGAGGTGGCGCGAGATGGCCGGCAGGGAGATATCGAACGGCCCAGGCGGGCAAGAATGGCGCGCCTCGTGGGGGCGGCCAGGGCGAGAAAAGTAACGCTGAGATTGGCTTGGGGCACTGTGTTTAACTCGTTCGTTAATTATCGAGTATGTTAAACACGGTTCAAGGTTGGCGTCAAGCTCGGAGGTGCCGGGCCAGGACTAGATTTTCCGCAGGGGCGGATTTCGTCGCCGTCGAGTTGGAAATCGGCTGGGACCGGAAGCGAAAACTTGCCCTGTCACTCCGCCGCGATCAGCGCAGAGTCCGGGATGCGATAGCCGTAGCGGTCCTCCAGACCCAAATCGCGCAGGATGCGCAGCCCGGATGCGAGATGTTCTCCCGATAGCGCGGTCAGCGGCTTGCGCAGCGGACCGGCCGGCAAACCGACGGCGGCCATCAGTGACTTGACGGGTACCGGATTGATAGCCGAATAGACAAAATGCAGCATCGGAAGGTTTTCCAGGTAGTACCGGCGGAAGCGCATGGGCTGCGCCTCGTCAAACCATGGCCTTGAAATCTCAGCCATTTCGCGCGGGATTATATTGCCGGTCATGTTGGCGGTGCCATGTCCACCCAGTGCCATGGTGGGGACGATGAGCCCGAGATTGGGCGAACAACAGCACATCACGGAGATATCCGGCTTGGCGGCACAAATTTGTGCGACCTGCCCGACCCGACCGGTTGATTCCTTGTGAACCAGCACGTTGGGGTGCGCGGCAATGGTTAGAATGTCCTGCGGGGAAAGATCGGTTTTTACCCGCGGTGGATTGTTGTAAATGCCGATGGGGATGGGCGAGGCGTCAGCCACGTCGAGAAAGAAACCGACAATGTCCGCGTTGGAGGCGCAAATGTAGGCCGGTGCCGCGATAATCGCGCCGTCCGCGCCCTCAGCTGCGGCTTGCTTCACGTAGGCGATTGTCGCTGCGGTGGAAGGTCCGGTGCAGCCGTACCAATGCTCCAGCGCACCCGCTTTCATGGCCATGGTCTCGGCGACAATGCGATGGCGTTCCTCGGGTGACAGCATGGAGACCTCGCCCGACGAACCCATGATGAGCACGGCGGCACTGCCGGCGTCGCGTTGAATGCCGAGAAGTGTTCCGAATCCGCCCATATCGATTGAGTAGTCGGCGTTCATGGGCGTGATCAAAGCCACGAACGATCCGGTTATGCGGCGCTTTGCCATGTGGGTGTCCCCTTAGTTACGGGCCGTTGCGTCAGGCAGGTCCTTGATTAGGCCAGCAAAAGGGGTGCGTGGGCAATGTCTGGCGACAGGAACGGCGTCCGAGGCGGGGGCGCCCGGCACTACAAGCCCACCCGCTCGCGCAGGTCTTGCCACTCCCGCTCCTGCAATACCGAGGCCGCGAGTTGACTGGCTGCTTCGAGCGCCGCGGGAGGTGCGAATGCCTTCATGCCGGTGAACATCGCCGTGCGCTCTTGTATATTCATCGCCGGGATCATCAGCTTGAGGTAGTCGGCCATCCGCGGCGGCGGGATAGAGCCCCGTAGCTGGTTCTGAATGTCCATCAATTCCGGGTCTGACAATCGGCCCTGCAAGTAGGGCATCACTTCAAGCTCTTCAAAACTCATATGCACAAAATAGCGGCCGATAAAGCCGGCGAGCTTATAGTAGGCATGTCTTGCCGATGACGGCGCTTGTTCCCCGTCGGTGTCTCCGAGTTGCCGGTATGCCTCCAGCACGGCGTTAATTTCGGTCTCAATGTCTTGATGCGCGGCCGCAATAGTGCCAGCAAGCTGCGTCTCCGCAGGGTCGAGCAAAGGCTGGACACGCGTATCCTCGTTTTTCGCGTGTTCAAACAGCAGGCCAGTCGTGAAACTTAGTTGCTTATTGAAATCGGCGACGGCTCGGGGGTCTGTCGCGTCCAAACGGCCAGCGTCGTTCAATAGGCTCGTCAAGGCGCGACGTAACCCCTTGTGAACTTCCGTGTAGAGATCAACGCGCTGCTGCATAAAAGCTGTCCTTATCATTGGGATAAGTGGTGCGCCAACTGATTTTCCCAGAAGGCCAGCGGATGGACCGAAATGGTAGCCAGAATTCACGGTCGTTGAAAGAATGCTGTTCCCCGCGTCAGTCAATGACCGCCATGCCTGGATGTTTGAAAGTGAGACTGGCCTGGCGGACGGTGCCGGCCTAGCGGGTCTGGGTCACTTTGCGTAAGTGCCGGGGGGCGTCGGGGTCGTGGCCTCGGGCCTGGGAGAGGCGGGTGACGAAGGGGTAGAAGGCCTGTACGGCGACAATGGGGTCGAGCACCGGGTGCAGGGGTGGGGGCAGCGGCAGGGGGATGTCCGCTTGGGCCAAGATTTGGGGATCGTTGGCGGCGAGCAGGATGCGGGCGCCTTTTTCACGCATGGCGCCGGCGAGGGCGGTGACGCCGTCCAGGGTTTCGTCCTGGGTGGCAAGGATGAGCAGGGGGTAGCCGGGTTCGACGAGGGACATGGGGCCATGCTGGACCTCGGCACTGCTGAAGGGTTCGGCATGCAGGGCGCAGACTTCTTTGAGTTTTAGGGCGGCCTCCTGGGCGATGGGGTAGGTGCGGCCACGGGCGACGACGAGAGTGCTGGCAGCACCGGCGAGATCGGGCAGGCCAGGGGACCAGTCGGCCTCGGCGGCTTGGGCGAGGCGGTCGGGCAGGGCGGCCAGCGCCTGCAACAATTTCTTGTCGTGGCGCCAGTGGGCGAGGAGCAAAGCGGTCAGGGCCAGCGTGCCGATGAAGGATTTGGTGGCGGCGATGGCGGTCTCGGGGCCGGCGGCAATGGGGATCGGGTGCTCGGCCGCGGTGGCGAGGGGGGCGTTTTCGTCATTGAGAAAGGCGGCGGTGATGGCGCCAGCCTGGCGGCATTGGCCCATCACCGCGAGGATATCGGGACTTTGGCCGGATTGGGAGATCGCGAGTACCAAGGCGCCGGTGGTACGCAAACGGGCCCGGTAGGCGGTGACCACGGACGGGGCGGCGGAGGCGGTCACCAGGCCTAGTCCGGTTTCCAGCAAATAGCGGGCGAAATTGGCGGCATGATCGGAACTGCCACGGGCGACGGTCATGGCAAAAGGGGGATCGGCGCGGCGCAGCAACGCGGCCAAACGAACGACGTCCTCGGGGTCGCGCAGGCGGTCGGCGACACGCGCCGGGGCTTGCCGCGCTTCCAGCCATATTTGCGGTTCAGTGGCCATGGCTCCGATGTGGGTCAGGAAAACTCCGCGGCCAGTTCGTCGGCGCGGTGACAGGCAACTGCCAACCGGTCCTGCTTGTCAACCAGTTGCGGGCGCTGTTGGCGGCAGATATCGATGGCATAGGGGCAGCGGGTGTGAAAGGCACAGCCGGACGGTGGGTTGAGGGGCGATGGCAACTCGCCTTTCAGGGCGATGCGTTGACGCCGGGCGGCAGGGTCCAAGTGCGGGGTGCTGGCGAGCAAGGCGCGGGTATAGGGGTGACGATGGGCGCTGAAAACCTGGTTGCGCGGGCCCTGTTCGACGGCGCGGCCGAGATACATCACCATCACTTCATCGGCGATATGGCGGACGACGCTGAGGTCATGAGAGATGAATATGTAGGCGAGACCGAATTCGTCCTGCAGCTCCAGCAGCAAGTTGAGAACCTGAGCCTGGATGGAGACATCCAATGCCGAAACCGGTTCATCGCAGACGACCAGTTTAGGTTGCAATATCAGGGCGCGCGCGATGGCGATGCGCTGGCGCTGACCGCCCGAGAACATATGGGGATAGCGGTCGTAATGGTCGGGCCGCAGGCCGACCTTGGTCATCATCCAGGCGACCCGGTCGTCGCGCTCCGGTTTCGACAGCTGGGCATTGATGACCAACGGCTCGGCGATAATGGTGCCGATCTTCTTGCGCGGGTTGAGGGAGCCGAAGGGATTCTGGAAGATCATCTGGATGGCCCGGCGGGCCGGCGGGCGCTGCGACTTGGTCAGCGCGGCGATGTTGGTGCCGTCGAGATGGAGGGTGCCGCTGGTCGGCGGCTCGATCATGGTGATGAGGCGCGCCAAGGTGGATTTGCCGCATCCGGACTCGCCGACGACGGCCAAGGTCTGGCGCGCGCGGACGGAAAAAGAGACGCCGTCCAAGGCGCGTACCGTGGCGCCGGATTTGAAAATGCCCCGGCTGACCCGATAATAGCGGCTTAGGTCGTCGCCTTGCAGCAGCGGGGGGGCGTCCGCCGTGTTCACGCCGGTAATCCGTCTAAGCCCAAAGGCGTGTGGCAGCGCACCATGCGCGTCGGCGCGCCGCTAAGCGCCGGCTGGGCAGCACTACATTGTGGCGTGGCGAAACGGCAGCGGGGGCTCAATAGACATCCCTGGGGGCGATCAAAAGGGCCGGGCACGACGCCGGGGATGGTGGCGAGGGTCGCATGGGCCTTGGCACGCTCGGGCAGGGCATCGAGCAAGGCGGCGGTGTAGGGGTGGCGCGGAGATTGGAATATCTCCGGGACGGGCCCGGTTTCGACGACCTGACCGGCATACATAATAATGACCCGCTGGGCGACCTCGGCGACAACCGCCAGATCATGGGTAATCAGCATCAACGCCATGGCGTGCCGGCGCTGCAAATCGATGAGCAGCTCCATAATCTGGGCCTGGATGGTGACATCGAGGGCGGTGGTGGGCTCGTCGGCGATGAGCAGGCGCGGGTTGCACGCGATGGCCATGGCAATCATGACCCGCTGGTTCATGCCACCGGAAAGCTGGTGGGGAAAATTGGACAACCGGGTGCCGGGATCGGAGATGCCGACCTGGGCGAGCAATTCCTCGGCGCGTTCGCGGCGGCTGTGGCGGGTGCCGCCGGTGTGGATGCGCAGGGCCTCGATGATCTGGAAACCGACCGTGAAACAAGGGTTGAGGCTGGTCATGGGTTCCTGGAATATCATCGCGATGTCCTTGCCGATAATGGCGCGCCGCTGGCGCTTGGACATGGACCGCAAGTCGTTGCCGGCGAAGTCGATGCGCCTGGCGGTGACCTTGCCGGGATAATCGACCAGACCCATCACCGCCAAAGCGGTTACACTCTTGCCGGATCCGGATTCGCCGACGATGCCGACAATCTCACCCTCGTCGAGGCCGAAACTCACTGAGTCGACAGCCCGGAAGGGGTTAGCCGCGCTGCCGAATTCGACCGTCAGATCCTCAATCTCAAGCACAGGCGAATTCCCCGTTAGGTCTTGAGGCGGGGATCGAGGGCATCGCGCAGCCCGTCACCCATGAGATTGAACGCCAGCACGGTGACCAAAATAGCGATGCCGGGGAAAGTCATGACCCACCAGGCGCGGCGGATGAACTCGCGGGCGTCGGCCAGCATGGTGCCCCATTCGGGCGTCGGCGGCTGGGCGCCAAGACCCAAGAAACCCAACGCGGCGGCGTCAAGGATGGCGGTGGAGAAACCCAGAGTGGCCTGGACAATGAGAGGTGGCAAGGCGTTGGGCAATATGGTGATAAACATGAGCCTGACAACACCGGCGCCGCTGACGCGCGAGGCGGTGACGTATTCACGCGACGCCTCATTCATCACGGCGGCCCGGGTGATGCGGATATATTGCGGCAAGACGACGATGGCGATGGCCAGCATGGCGTTGATCAGACCGGGTCCGAGGATGGCGACGACAGCCAAAGCAAGCAGCAGGCTGGGCAAGGCCATCATGACATCGACAACACGCATGATCAGATTGTCGACGATGCCACGGAAATAACCGGCAAGCATGCCGAGCAAAACACCGACCGAGAGGGACAAGGTGACGACGACAACGCCGATCATCAGCGAAAAACGGCTGCCATGGATAAGGCGGGAGAGAATATCCCGGCCAACCGGATCGGTGCCGAGAAGGAATCTCAGGCTGCCGCCTTCTTGCCATGCCGGGGGCTGCAAAAGGGCGTCGCGGAATTGCTCGCCCGGTGCATAGGGGGCTATTATGTCGGCGAGAAAGGCGGTGGCGACGAGGGCGATGATAACGACCATTCCGCCCACGGCGCCGCGATTGGTGCTGAAATGAGTCCAGAATTCGCGTAAGGGGTGCGGCGGCGCCTGGGTTTCGGACGTGACCCGATTTTGCTCGGCGACAGTCATCGCGCGGCGGCCCGGCGGCGTTGCCTAGTCGGCATGGCGAATCCTGGGATTGATGATGCCATAGAGGATGTCGACCGTGAGGTTGACCAGAATGACCGTGCTGGCGATGAGCAAGATGCCGCCCTGGATGACGGGGTAGTCCCGGCGGCCGATGGAATCGACCATCCATTTGCCGATGCCGGGCCAGGCGAAAATTGTTTCGGTCAGAATAGCCCCGGCCAGCAAAGCGCCAACCTGCAAGCCGATGACGGTGACTACCGGGATCAGCGCGTTGCGCAGGGCGTGGACGCCGACCACACCGAACGGCGAGACGCCTTTGGCGCGGGCGGTGCGGATATAGTCGTCGCTGAGCACCTCTATCATCGCCGACCGGGTCATGCGGGCAATGACAGCCAAGGGGATCGTGCCGAGGACAATGGCCGGCAAGACGAGATGATGAAGGGCGGAGGTGAAGGCGCCTTTCTGCCCGGATAACAGGGCATCGATGAGCATGAAACCGGTCACTTGATCGAAGAAATAGACCAGGGAAATGCGTCCGGATACCGGCGTCCAGCCAAGGGTTACCGACGACAGGAAAATCAGCAGCAGGGCCCACCAGAAGATGGGCATGGAATAGCCGGTCAGAGCGACACCCATGGTGATGTGATCGATCGCCGAGCCGCGGCGTACGCCGGCGAGGATGCCCAGGGGCAAGCCAACGACAATGGCGAACACCATAGCCAGGACCGACAATTCCACCGTTGCCGGGAAACGCGCAAAAAACTCGCCCAAGACACCGGTGCGGGTGACGATGGACTTGCCAAGGTCGCCGCGAATGATGTTGGACATGTAGATCAGATATTGCTCGGGCAGAGATTTATCGAGACCGAGCCGGACTTCGAGGATGGCACGGCGTTCGTCGGTGACACCGCGTTCACCGGCGATGACGTCGATGGGGTCGCCGGGGATCAGATGAATGAGGGTAAAGGCCAATAGGGTGACGCCGACGAAAGTCGGGATAATCAGCAGCAGGCGTCGGATAATAAAAGCGGACATGGAGGGCGACTATAACTCAGACAAAAGAATGGGGCGGACAGAAGTCTCTCGCTTCTGCCCGCCCCGTTAGTTCACGCGGTCGACACTAGAGCGTATTCCGTTCACTTGCGCTCACTTCATGTGCTCTAGCTTATTGTTTTGACGCATTTTCTTATCGTTCAAACGGATCCGTTTG
>QIGO01000172.1 GCA_003230015.1 Alphaproteobacteria bacterium
AGCAGGCAGTCGGGATGCTCGCTCTTGAGCGCATGCCATTGCGCCATCATGGGCGTTGATTGTTTGTTGTCGCTCACGGGGAAGAGTCTTTATCGCTCACGACAGTGGACTTTTTGTCGCTCACGACAGTGGACTTTTTGTCGCTCACGGCAGTGGACCTGCGGTCCACGCCTGCGCGGGCGCGCCGGAGGGCCGGCGGGCCGCAATTCGCGGCCGTCTCGTAGATCCTGGCGGATCTACTCTTGTTGTTGTCGCTCACGGCAGTGGACCTGCGGTCCACGCCTGCGCGGGCGCGCCGGAGGGCCGGCGGGCCGCTTGCGGCCGTCTCATGGATCCTGGTCGGATCCACTCGTTGTCTTGGTGCTTTTGAAAATGGGGGTTCATGTGTTCGGGGGCCGTCGGAAACAGGGGGCCATCATGACATATCCGGCGCGGCCGCACGAGTGTTTGACCCGGCTGTTGACCTGGCACGCCGTGCGGGCCAACCTCAAATCGAGGTAAATTCCTGCCTCCCGAGGGAAAAGAGGGCAGCCATGGCAGACCACCGTAACGCCACGACGTTGGAGGAAGATGCCCTGCACATGCACGCCTCCGGGCGGCCGGGGAAGATCGAGATCAGCCCGACCAAGGCGCTGACGACCCAGCGCGACCTCAGTCTGGCCTATTCCCCCGGGGTCGCCGCACCCTGTCTGAAAATCCACCAAGACCCGGCGACGGCCTATGACTATACCGCCAAGGGCAATCTGGTGGCGGTGATCTCAAACGGCACGGCGGTGCTGGGGCTGGGCAATATCGGCGCGCTGGCGGCGAAACCGGTGATGGAAGGCAAGGCGGTGCTGTTCAAACGCTTCGCCGACATCGATGGCATCGATCTGGAAGTGGGCACCGAAGATGTGGACGAATTCGTCAACGCGGTGCGCTATCTGGGGCCCAGTTTCGGCGGCATCAATCTGGAGGATATCAAGGCGCCGGAATGTTTTATCATCGAACAACGCCTGCGCGAGTTGATGGACATCCCGGTGTTCCACGACGATCAACATGGCACGGCCATCGTTACGGCGGCGGCACTGATCAACGCGCTGGATCTGACAGGCCGGGCGATAGGCCACACGCGGGTGGTGATCAACGGCGCCGGTTCGGCGGCCATCGCCTGCGCCGAGCTGCTCAAGGCGATGGGGGCGGCGCATAATAACGTGGTGCTGTGCGATACCAAGGGCATCATCCATGCCGGCCGAACGGAGCACATGAATCAGTGGAAATCGGCGCATGCGGCGGAGACCGACGCGCGCACCCTGGCCGACGCCATGAAGGGCGCGGATGTGTTCATCGGCCTGTCGGTGAAGGACGCGGTGAGCCCGGACATGGTGGACAGCATGGCCGGGCGGCCGATCCTGTTCGCCATGGCCAATCCCGACCCGGAGATTACGCCGGAGGCGGTGGCGGCGGTGCGCCCGGACGCCATTATCGCGACGGGACGGTCGGACTATCCCAACCAAGTCAATAATGTGCTGGGCTTCCCCTACATTTTCCGCGGGGCGCTGGATGTGCGGGCGAGCACCATCAACGAGCCGATGAAACTGGCCGCCGCCGAAGCCATCGCGGCATTGGCGCGCGAGGATGTGCCCGATGAACTGGGCGAGGTCTATGCGGATACGCGGCTGCGCTATGGGCCCGACTATATCATACCGGTGCCCTTCGACCCGCGTTTGATGGAGGCGGTGCCACCGGCGGTGGCCCAAGCGGCGATGGATTCGGGCGTCGCGCAAAAACCGATCGCCATCATGGATGCCTACCGGCGGGAACTGGCGCAACGGCTCGATCCCACCGCGGCCAGCGTGCAGGGTATCTTCCAAGCCGTGCGCGAGAAACCGCGCCGGGTGGTGTTCGCCGAAGGCGAAGAGGAGAAGGCGATCCGGGCGGCCATCGGTTTCCGCAATGCGCGGCTGGGCACGCCGGTGCTGATCGGCCGCGAGGCGCTGGTGCGGGAGAAGATCAAGGAATTGGGCCTGCATGGGGTCGGCGATCTGGAAATTCACAATGCGCGGCTGGCCGACAACCGCGGGCGCTATGTGGACTATCTCTATGAACGGCTACAGCGCAAAGGTCTGCTGTTCCGCGACTGCCAGCGCATGGTCAACCAGAACCGCAATGTGTTCGCCGCCTGCATGGTGGCGGCGGGTCATGCCGACGCCATGGTCACCGGTCTCACCCGGTCTTTTCATACGTGCTTCGACGATCTGGAACTGGCGCTCGATCACAAACCGGGAGAGGAGGTTTTTGGTCTGAGCATCACCATCGGCCGGGGGCGCACGCTGTTCATCGCCGATACCAATGTGCATGAACTGCCGAGCCCGGAAGTGATGGCGAATATCGCGGTGCAATCGGCGGCGAAAGCGCGGCAGATGGGACATGAACCGAAAGTCGCCTTTCTCAGTTTCTCCAATTTCGGCAATCCGGACCGGGTGATGGCGCAGCCGTTGCGGCAAGCGGTCGAAGTGATGGATTCGCGCAGTGACGTGGATTTCGAATATGACGGCGAGATGAATGTGGACATGGCGCTGGAACCGGCCTTGCGGGAGCGGGTGTATCCGTTCTGCCGGCTGACCGGGCCGGCCAATGTGCTGATCATGCCGGGGCTGCATTCGGCGCATATCGTTTCGCGCTTGTTGAAACAGACAGGGGCGGGCACGACCATCGGACCGATCCTGATGGGACTGTCCAAGGCGGCGCAAATCGTGCCCATGCGCTCGACCGTCAACGACATGGTCAACGCCGCCGCCCTGGCGGCGCATGAATCCATTCGCCTGGAAACGACGCGGCGCGGCAAAGGGACAAAGCGCCGCAACCGCAGTGCCGCGGCGCAGTAGACAGCGATAGCCGCAAGGTGGAAGGCATGTCGCGGCGGGAGGCGAGCCTGCTGGCGCTGCTGGTGGCGGTGCCCGGCTGGGCGGCGATCCTGACCCTGGCGCTGTTGGACCAGGTCGCCGCCGGGGTGGCGGCACTGGCCGGTCTGGGGGCGCTGGCGTTGGCGGCGGGAGTCGCAAAAATTCTGGCGCGGCGCCTGGCGCAGTTGCGGGCCTGGCTGAAGCCGGGTGGCGAAAAGCCGCGCCCGCCGGCGGGGGCGATGGGCGAAATCGCCGGCGATGTGGCGCGGCTGGAGCGAAATTGGCAACAGCGGGAGGCGGCGCAAGCCGGGCGGCTGGCCGACAGGCTGGCGATCCTGGACGGTCTGCCCGACCCGGTGCTGACCTTGGACGGCCAAGCCCATGTGATGTTTGCCAACAAGGCGGCGCGGGCGTTGTTGGCGGTCGATGACCGTGGCAAGGACCCCGCCGGCCGGCCGCTTTCCTCGATGCTGCGGCAGCCCGGCCTGTTAAGCGCCATCGGCCAGGCCGGCGCCGGGGAACCCGGCCAGCGGATCGATGTCACTCTGGCCGGCAAAGTCGAACGTTTCGTCGAGGCCTGGGTCGAGCCGCTGAGCGCACCGGACGGCGGTCAGCCACAAGTACTGGTAGTGGTGCGGGATATGACGGCGGTGCGGCGCAGTGAAGGGGTGCGCGCCGATTTTGTCGCCAATGTCAGCCACGAGCTGCGCACGCCGCTGGCCTCGCTGTTGGGATTCATCGAAACATTGCAGGGGCCGGCGGCCGATGACGCGGGCGCGCAAGCCCGGTTCCTGGCGCTGATGGACGCCCAGGCGGCCCGCATGGCGCGGCTGGTGGACGATCTGCTGTCGCTGTCGCGGATCGAGATGAACGAACATCAGCCGGCGGCGGAATCCGTCGCGTTATCGCCGCTGCTGCAATCGGTGGCCGACTCGCTGGCGCCGCAGGCGATGGAAAAGAATATGGCGGTGGCGATCACCGTCGCGGCCGACTTGCCGGCGGTCGCGGGAGACCGCGACGATTTGGCCCGGCTATTTCAGAATCTGATCGAAAACGCGATCAAATATGGCCGCGCGGGCTCGATTGTAAAAGTCAGCGCGGCTGGCGCGGGCGAGGCCGTTTCGGTGACCGTCAGCGATCAAGGGGAAGGCATCGCGCGGGAACATCTGCCGCGTCTTACCGAGCGCTTCTACCGGGTGGACGCGGCGCGGAGCCGGGCCCTCGGCGGCACCGGGCTGGGGCTGGCCATCGTCAAACATATCGTCAACCGCCACCATGGCCGCCTGCGGATCGACAGCGAGCCCGGGGTCGGCAGCCGCTTTGCCGTCACCCTGCCGGTTTTCGGCGACGACGCGGCTGTCACAGAACTGCAATAGAAGCGTCATACAATGCCAACAGTGATCGCCCAAGGTGACGCCAGAGATGGCAGTCCATCAACAACGGAACCGGTCCATGTTGGCGAAAATCGCCGGCGTCGCTTTTTTGGCATTGGTCGGCGCCAGCGGCGTTGCCGAAGCCCGCGAACAGATCCGCATCGTCGGATCGTCGACGGTGTTTCCGTTCGCGACGACCGTGGCCGAACGCTTTGGCCGCAAAACCCGCTTCAAGACGCCGGTAGTGGAAAGCACCGGCACGGGCGGCGGTTTGAAACTGTTTTGCGCCGGGGTCGGCGAGAGATATCCGGACATCGCCAACGCCTCGCGCCGGATCAAACAATCGGAGTTCGAGACCTGCAAAAATAATGGCGTGACGGTGGTCGAAGTCAAAATCGGCTTCGACGGTATCGTGCTGGCCAATGCCAAGTCCGGGCCCGACCTGGCGCTGACAATGCGGCAAATCTTTCAGGCGCTGGCCAAACAAGTGCCGGTCGCGGGCAAGCTGGTGGACAACCCCTATAAGCAGTGGCGCGATATCGACCCATCTTTGCCGGCGATCAAGATCGAGGTGCTGGGCCCGCCGCCGACCAGCGGTACCCGCGACGCCTTCGTCGAGCTGGCCATGGAAGGCGGTGCGAAGACTTTCGAAATGTTGAGGGCGCTGAGCAAAACAGACAAAGCCGCCTTCACGAAGATCGCCCACACAATCCGCGAGGATAATGCCTTCATCCCGGCCGGGGAAAACGAGAATCTGTTGGTGAAAAAACTGCAGGGCAACCCGGACGCGGTGGGCATCTTCGGTTTCAGTTTCCTGGATAACAATGGCGACGTCATCAAAGGGGCGCGCGTGGATGGGGTGGCGCCGACCTTCGAGAATATCGCCGCCGGCGACTATGGCGTTTCCCGCTCGCTGTTCTTCTACGTCAAAAAAGAGCATGTGGGCGTCATTCCCGGCATTGCCGACTATATCGCCGAATTTACCAGCGAGCAGGCCTGGGACGAGGAAGGCTATCTGAGCGAAAAGGGCCTGATCCCGCTGTCCGCCGAAGACCGGAAGTCCGTCGCGGCGGGTGCGAGATCATTGGCGCCGCTGGTCCTAGTGAGCGAGCAAGGACCTTGAACCTACTAACCCTTACCACAGCACTGCTGGTGCTCGCCGCCCTGGCCTACCGTGTGGGGCAGCGGCGGGCGCTGAGGCTGAGGACGGACCAGCGGCTGGCCGCTTTGCCGAGCCATTATGGCGCCTATGTCGCCCTGTGGTGCGGGCTGCCGGCAGCCGCGTTGCTGGTTTTGTGGCTGATCGGCGAAAGCCAGATCGTGCGCTTGCTGGTGGTCGGGGCGCTGCCGGCGGAAAGCCAAGGGTTAGCGCCGGCGCAGCTGGATCTGGTGCTGGACGAGGTGGCGCGTATCGCCGCCGGCACCAATCTGTTCGAGGACGATTCCCTGGCGGCGGCAGCGGCCAGATATAGCGCCCTGCGCGGGATCAGCGACCTGGCCAAGGCGGTGGTCGTGATGGCCGCCGCGGTGGCCGGACTGGTGGCCGGCCAACATCTGGTGGTGGCGCGGCTACGGGCCCGGGACGCGGTGGAACGGCTGGTGCGGGGCGCCCTCATGGCGGCCTCGACAATGGCCATCCTGGGGACCATCGGCATCGTTGCGTCAATGCTGCTGGAGACCATCAGGTTTTTCCAACAAGTCTCGCCGCTGGCGTTTTTCACCGGCCTGGAGTGGAGCCCGCAAACAGCGATCCGGGCCGATCAAGTGGGATCCTCGGGGGCCTTCGGCGCGATCCCGGTATTCGCCGGCACGGCCATGATCACGCTGATCGCGATGATCGTGGCGGTGCCCATCGGACTGATGGCGGCGATCCATACGGCCGAGTATGCGAGCCCGCGGGCGCGCGCAATCATCAAGCCGCTGTTGGAAGTGCTGGCGGGTATCCCGACCGTGGTCTACGGTTTTTTCGCCGCCCTGACCGTGGGCCCGACATTGCGCCGGCTGGGCGATACCATTGGCCTCGACGTCGCGTCGGAAAGCGCGCTGGCCGCCGGCCTGGTGATGGGCGTGATGATTATCCCCTTCGTCTCGTCGCTGTCGGACGACGTCATCAACGCGGTCCCGCAAGCCTTGCGCGACGGCGCCTATGCCCTGGGCTCGACGCAGTCGGAAGTGATCGTCCGGGTGGTGCTGCCGGCGGCCTTGCACGGCATCGTCGGGGCGGTGCTGCTGGCGGTCAGCCGGGCCATCGGCGAGACCATGATCGTGGTGATGGCCGCCGGGCTGGCGGCCAACCTGTCGGCTAACCCGTTGCAAGCGACAACCACCGTAACCGTACAGATCGCCACCCTGCTGGTGGGCGATCAAGTGTTCGACAGCGCCAAGACACTGGCCGCCTTCGCCCTGGGCATGGTGCTGTTCATGGCCACCCTGGGTCTCAACATCATCGCCCTGCGCGTCGTAACCCGATACCGACAAGCCTATGAGTAAGTGGGCGGCGCCCACCGGCGTCAGTTTGGCCGACTGCGCTCAGGCGCGACTGCGGGGGCGTTATCGGGCGGAGCGGCGGTTTCGGTATTGTGGGATCGCCGCGATTTGTCTGGCGTTGGGTATGTTGGGGGTGCTGTTCGCCACGATTTTGGCGCAGGGGCTGCCGGTGTTGACGCAGACCCAGATCGGGCTGGATGTTGCCTTTGCGCCTGGGATCCTCGATCCGGATGGCACGGGCGAGGCGGAGACATTGGCGCGGGCCGATTACCGGAAACTGGCGCGAAATGCTCTGCGAACGGTGATTCCGGAAGCCAGCGGGCGACGGGACAAACGGGCGCTGGCGAAAATGCTCAGTATCGGCGCGGAGGAGGAGTTGCGCGACGCGGTGCTGGCGGATCCCACGCTGGTGGGCCAGACAAAGCGGATCTGGCTGACCGCCGGGGCGGATTTCGACGCCCTCAACAAAGGCACCATCGCGCGGACAGGGGCGGAAAGCGACCGGCGCCTGAGCGACAAACAAATTGCCTGGTTCGATGCGCTGGACGCCAACGGCCAGGTGCGGCGGGCCTTCAACAGCCGCTTTTTTACCGCCGGCGACAGCCGGGAGCCGGAACTCGCGGGCGTCCTGGGGGCGGTCGTGGGCACCCTCTACGCGCTGGCGATAACGCTGCTGCTGGCCTTCCCCCTGGGTGTCATGGCGGCGGTTTATCTGGAGGAGTTCGCGCCGAAAAACCGCTGGACAGGCATCGTCGAGGTCAACATCAACAATCTGGCGGCGGTGCCATCGATCGTTTTCGGCCTGCTGGGCCTGGCGGTGTTTCTCAATTTTTTCGGTCTGCCGCGCTCGGCGCCGCTGGTGGGCGGGATGGTATTGGCGCTGATGACACTGCCGACGATCATCATCGCGGCGCGGGCGTCGTTGAAAGCCGTGCCGCCGTCGATCCGCGAAGCGGCATTGGGCATTGGCGCCTCGCCAATGCAGACCGTGACCCATCATGTGCTGCCCCTGGCGATGCCGGGCATTCTGACGGGGACGATCATCGGTATGGCCCGGGCGCTGGGCGAAACAGCACCCTTGCTGATGATCGGCATGGTGGCCTTCATCGCCGATATTCCGAGCCGGGTGACCGATCCGGCGAGCGTGCTGCCGGTGCAAGTGTTCCTGTGGGCCGACGCGCCGGAGCGGGCCTTCGCCGAGCGCACGGCGGCGGCGATCCTGGTATTGCTGACGGTGCTGGTGGCGATGAATCTCAGTGCCGTGATCCTACGCAAGAAATTCGAAAGGCGATGGTAACATGGCGTTGACGGCGCGACGGCAGGTGTTAGAGACCGAACCATTGGCAACAGCCAAAACGGCAAAAGTCGCGGCTCACGGCGTCACCGTGTTTTACGCCGACAAACAGGCGCTGGAAGACGTCTCGATGGATATTCGCGGCCATGAAGTGACGGCCCTGATCGGTCCTTCGGGTTGTGGCAAGTCGACCTTTTTGCGCTGCATGAACCGGATGAACGACACCATCGCGATCTGCCGGGTTGAAGGGGAAATCCTGGTGGACGGGGTGGATATCTACGGGCCGGGTGTGGATGTGGTGCATCTGCGGGCCCGCATCGGCATGGTGTTTCAAAAACCCAACCCGTTCCCCAAAAGCATCTTTGAAAATGTCGCCTATGGGCCGCGCATCCACGGCCTGGCGGAAAACAAGGTGGCCCTGGATGACATCGTCGAAACCAGCCTGCGGCGGGCCGGGCTGTGGGATGAAGTCAAAGACCGCCTGAACGAGGCCGGCACCGGCCTGTCGGGGGGTCAGCAACAGCGGCTGTGCATCGCGCGCGCCATCGCCGTCAGCCCGGAGGTGATCCTGATGGACGAGCCGTGCTCGGCCCTGGACCCCATCGCGACGGCGCGGATCGAGGAGCTGATCGACGAGTTGCGGGAAAAATACACCATCGTCATTGTCACCCACTCCATGCAGCAGGCGGCCAGGGTCAGCCAGCGCACCGCCTTTTTCCATCTGGGGGTGCTGGTGGAGCAAGGCGATACGGAGCAGATTTTTACCAACCCAGTGGAAAAACGCACGCAGGATTACATCACCGGGCGCATTGGCTAAGGATAAATGAGATGAGCGGCGACCATATCGTCCGATCCTTCGATGAACAGCTACAGCGGCTGAATGAACTGGTCAGCCGCATGGGTGGGCTGGCCGAAAGTCAGCTCGAAGGGGCCATCGACGCGCTGGTGAAGCGGGATCCGGCAGCGGCGAAAATAATCGTCGCGGCCGACCAGGAAATCGACGCGCTGGAGGCGGAGATCGACGAGATGGCGATGCGCATGATCGCCTTGCGCCAGCCCATGGGGCCGGATTTGCGGCAAATTTTCACGGCGCTGAAAATCGCCCCGGATCTGGAGCGCATTGGCGACTACGCCAAGAACGTGGCCAAGCGGTCGATGGCCCTGGCGCAAGTGCCGCCGGTGAAACCGCTCTACACGATCCCGCGCATGGGCCGCATGGTACGCGAAATGATCAGCGATGTGCTGGACGCCTACGCCACCAGCGACGTGGCCAAGGCGCGCGCGGTGTGGGAGCGCGACCAGGAAGTCGACGATCTCTATGACAGCCTGTTTCGCGAATTGCTGACCTATATGATGGAGGATGCGCGCAATATCAGCGCCTGCACCCATCTGCTGTTCATCGCCAAGAATATCGAGCGCATGGGCGATCTGGCGACCAATGTGGCCGAGCGCATCCATTTCCAAGTGGAGGGCGAAACCCTGGACGAGGACCGCCCGAAAGCCGACAGGGCCAGTGTCACCGTCATCGCGCCAAAGAAAGACTAGCGGTGGGCGCGGCCAAAGCCCGCATTCTGGTGGTCGAGGACGAGCCGGCCCTGGTGGAACTGCTGACCTACAATCTGGAGCGGGCAGGCTATGAAACCGCGGTGGCGCGGGACGGCGAGGAAGCCGAGCTGATGATCGCCGAGAATAAACCAGATCTGGTGGTGCTGGACTGGATGCTGCCCTATGTCTCCGGCATGGAAATTTGCCGGCGTTTGCGGGCCCGCGCGGCGACGCGGCAGTTGCCGATCATCATCCTGACCGCGCGCGGGGAAGAAACGGACCGGGTGCGCGGGCTCGAGGCGGGGGCCGATGATTATGTGGTCAAACCCTTCTCACCGCGCGAATTGGTGGCGCGGGTCAGCGCCATCCTGCGCCGCGCCCAACCGGGCAGCGATGACGAAATTTTGAGTTTTGACGATGTGCAGATGGACATGGCGGCGCATCGGGTGACCCGCGATGGCCGGCCGGTGGCGCTGGGGCCGACGGAGTTCCGGCTGCTGCATCATTTCCTGAGCAACCCAGGGCGGGTGTTCAGCCGCGAACAATTGCTCAATTCCGTGTGGGGCTATGACGCCGCCATTGAACCGCGCACGGTGGACGTGCATATCCGGCGCCTGCGCAAAGCCCTCAATACCGATGGCCAAGCTGATTTGATCCGGACGGTGCGGGCGGCGGGTTATGCGCTCGACGTGGAATAGTGCGCCTCACGCCAGAGCGTCCGCAGCGGGAACATAAGGCCGGCCCAAGTCGGCGGCAACAGCGGGGTGGGTTACCTTGCCGGCGCTGATGTTGAGGCCGTTGGCGAGATGGGGATCGTCGCGCAAGGCGGCGACATGGCCCTTGTCGGCCAGCGCCAAGACAAAAGGCAAAGTGGCATTGTTGAGGGCGTGGGCCGAGGTGCGGGAGACCGCGCCGGGCATGTTGGTGACGCAATAATGGACAACGCCGTCGACGACATAGGTGGGATCGGCATGGGTGGTGGGGCGGCTGGTCTCGAAACAGCCGCCTTGATCGATGCTGATATCCACCAGCACCGCGCCGCGTTTCATCTGACGCACCATATCGCGGCTGACCAGGCGTGGCGCGGCGGCGCCGGGGATGAGTACGGCACCGACGACGAGGTCGGCTTCGAGGACATATTCCTCGACCGCGTCGACGGTGCTGAAGATGGTGTTGAGCGTCGGACCGAATTGCATGTCCAGTTCCATGAGGCGATCCAGCGACTTGTCCAGCACGGTGACCTTGGCCTCCATGCCCATGGCCATGCGCGCGGCACCGGTGCCGGCGACACCGCCGCCGAGGACGACGACATTGGCGGCCGGGACACCGGCGACACCGCCGAGCAGGACGCCCCTGCCCTGCTGCTCCTTCTCCAGACAATGGGCGCCGACTTGAATGGACATGCGGCCGGCGACCTCGCTCATGGGGGCGAGCAAGGGCAATCCGCCGCGCTCGCCGGTGACGGTCTCATAGGCAATGGCGATGCAGCCGGAACGGAGCAAGCCGTCGGCGAGATCGGGCTCGGCGGCCAGATGCAGATAGGTGAACAGCAGCTGCCCGGCGCGCAGGTGATCGACCTCGACGGTTTGCGGCTCCTTGACCTTGACCACCATGTCGGCGCGGGCGAAAATTTCCGCCGCCGTGGTAACAATTTCCACCCCGGTGCGCGTATAATCCTGGTCACTCATTCCGATGCCGGTACCGGCACCACTTTCGACAATAACTTGGTGGCCGTGATGCACCAGTTCGCGAGTCGATGACGGAATCAAGCCGACTCGGTACTCATGGGTCTTGATCTCTTGGGGAACCCCGATCAGCATTCGCTTGCTCTCGATTCGTTCTGCGACAGGATGGCACGATGGCCGAGCCCGCCGGACGCCGCAATATACAATTATGCCGCCGCGACAAGGTGGTGGCGAAATCATGGGTGAACAGATGATCAAACCGCCCCGCTTTTTCCGCGCCCTTGCTGTTTTCGGCATTTTGTTTGCCGCCGCGCTGCCGGCCCAGGCGCAGCCGGCGCATGGCATCGCCATGCATGGGGAGCCCAAATATTCCGCCGATTTTACCCGATTGGACTATGTCAATCCGGAGGCGCCGAAAGGCGGCACGTTGCGGCTGGCGGCAATCGGGACCTATGACAGTTTCAACAGTTTCGTCATCAAGGGACGGGCGGCCGCCGGCATCGGCATGATCTATGAGACATTGATGCAGCGGGTCTGGGACGAACCCTTCACCCTCTATGGCCTGATCGCGGAAAGCATCGAAACGCCCGAAGACCGCTCATGGGTCGCCTTCGTCTTGCGCCAGGAAGCCCGTTTCTCGGACGGCAGCCCGATCACCGTGGACGACGTGATCTTCTCCTGGGAAACCATCCGCACCCTGGGCAAGCCAAACTCACGCACCACCTACAATAAAGTCGCGCGGGTGGAACAGACCGGGCAACGCACGGTGAAATTCACCTTCAGGGACGATGTGGTCGACCGCGAGCTGCCCCTGCTGATCGGCGGTTTTCTGCCGATCTTGTCCAAGGCCTATTGGCAGGACCGGGACTTTACCGAAACAACCCTGGAGCCGCCGATCAGCAGTGGACCCTATTTGATCGACAAATTCGAAGCCGGGCGAAACATTAGTTATCGCCGCGATCCGAATTATTGGGGCGCCAATCTGCCGGTCAATGTGGGCCACAATAATTTCGACGTCATCAGATATACCTATTTCAGAGACAATGGCGTCGCGCTGGAGGCGTTCAAGGCCGGGGATTATGACTACCGGTTCGAAGGCAGCGCGCCGCGCTGGGCGACGCAATATGACTTTCCGGCGCGGGACCAGGGCGAGGTAACGCTGGAAATCGTGCCGCACGGCATACCCTCGGGCCTGCGGGCGTTTGCCTTCAATACACGCAAGCCCATGTTCGAAAACCGGCAAGTGCGCAAAGCCCTGAGCCTGGCGTTCGATTTCGAGTGGATCAACGCCAACCTGCTGAATGGCGGTTTTGTGCGTACCGCCAGTCTGTTCGACAATTCCGACATGAAACCGAACGGGCCGCCCGCGGCGGCGGAGTTGGCGTTGCTGGAACCCTGGCGCGGCCAGTTGCCGGCGGAAGTCTTCGGGGTGCCCTATACACCACCGGTCACCGACGGCAGCGGCAGCGACCGGCGGCCCTTGCGTGAAGCCTCGAAGCTGTTGGAAGAGGCCGGCTGGACGGTCAAAAACGGCGAGCGGGTCAACGCTGCCGGCGAGCCTTTTATTTTCGAGATCCTGTTGAGAAATTCGGACAACGAGAAAATCGCCCTGGCCTATCAACGGAACCTGAAGCGGCTGGGCGTCGATGCGCGGGTGCGTCTGGCCGACAGCGCCCAATATGCCGGCCGGCTGGACGATTTCGATTTCGATATGATTCTGGTGCGCTGGCGCGTCAGCCTGTCGCCGGGTAACGAGCAGTATAAATTCTGGAGCAGCGAGGCCGCCAACGCCCCGGGATCGCGCAACTATACCGGCATCAACAGTCCGGCACTGGACGCCATGATCGAAGCCCTGGTGGGCGCGAAAACGCGCGACGAGTTGATAACAGCCGCCCGGGCCCTAGACCGTATCCTGATGTGGGGAAATTACGTGGTGCCGCTCTATCACGACGCAGGTTTCAGAATCGCGCGTTGGAACAAGGTCGCGCGCCCGGCGCAGGTGCCAATCTATGGCGCGGTGCTGGAAACATTCTGGGCGGAAGAGTAAGCGGGCAGCTGCTTGGCCATCAGTTCGGACAAACTAACCTCAGGCCGGGGGCCGACATGGCCAATGACTTCGGCCGCCGCGATACTGCCGAGCTGGCCACATTCCGCCAGGCCGTAGCCGTGGGTCAGGCCATAAAGAAAACCGGCGGCATATTGGTCGCCGGCGCCGGTGGTGTCGGCGATTTGCGCGACCGCGACGGCATCAACCACATGCACCTCGTCGCCGGCGACGATCACCGAGCCATGTTCGCTGCGGGTCAAGGCGGCGATGCGGCATTCAGCGCGGACATGCTGCAAGGCGGTGTCGAAATCGGCAACCTGATAAAGTGCTGTGATCTCGGCCTCGTTGGCGAACAGAATGTCCACATGGCCCTTGATCAACTGACGGAACGAGTCGCGGTGACGCTCGACACAAAAGGCATCCGACAAGGTGATGGAAACCTGGCGGTTATACTCATGGGCAACCGACGCGGCCTTGAGATAGGCCTGCTTGGCTTCGTCGCGGTCCCACAAATAGCCCTCCATATACGTCACCTTGGCGCGGGCGATCTGGCCGGAATCGATATCGTCCTCGGTCAGATTGACGCAGGCGCCAAGATAAGTGTTCATGGTGCGCTGGGCGTCGGGGGTGATGAAAATAAGACAGCGCGCCGTGGGCGGGCCGGCATTGGCCGGGACGGACGTAAATTCGACGCCGCAGGCGCGAATGTCATGACTGAAGACACCGCCGAACTGATCATCGCGGACCTTGCCGACATATGCCGCGACACCGCCGAAGGAGGCGATACCGGCCGCCGTATTGGCCGCGGAACCGCCGGAGGCCTCCACCGCCGGGCCCATTTTCTGGTACAGGGTCTGGGCGCGCGCGGCATCGATCAAGGTCATGGCCCCGCGGGTCAGGCCCAAACGCCCGATATCCGACTCCTGGGATTGGGACAGGATATCGACGATGGCGTTGCCAATGCAGACAACGTCGAGTTCGGCATGGGACATGAAATTTCCTCGGCGCGATGGGGCGGGGCAAGCGGCGCGCAGTATAACGGCGGGGGAGAAGCGGACAAGCCGCCGCGACCCTTTGACAGGGGCAGTGGTGCCGGCGCCGGCTTGAGGCTATTACAGGCCGATGATCGCGGCATTATTCAAAGCCCTGGCGCAACTGCCCGAGCGCGGCATTCGCGGCGTCGTGCTGGCGAGTATTTTTGGCAGTCTGGCGATCAGCATCGCGCTGGCCAGCGGCCTCGCCTGGCTGCTGCTGGAAACCAATTTCGTGGCCATCGCCTGGCTGGAGCCGGTGCTCGACCTGCTGGGCGGATTCGCCGTCGCGGTGCTGATTATCGTGCTTTTCCCGGCGGTGGTGGCTTTGGTGGCGGGATTGCTGCTGGAACGGGTCTGTGCGGCCGTAGAGGCGGTGCATTATCCGACACTGCCGCCGCCGCGCGACCAACCCATCCTGGAGGCGATCGGCATGGCGCTGCGCTTCATGGCCGTGCTGATCCTGCTCAATCTGCTGGCGCTGCCGCTGTATTTGATCCCGGTGGTCAATGTGGTGCTGTTCTACGGCCTGAACGGCTATCTGCTGGGGCGGGAGTTTTTCGAAATGGTGGCGCTGCGAAGACTGCCGCCAGAGGCAATGCGCGCGGCGCGGCGGCGCCACCGGCTGCGGCTCTTCAGCGCCGGGGTGGTGTTTGCTTTTCTCTCCACCGTGCCGCTGCTCAACCTGGTACTGCCAATCATCGCCGCCGCCGCTATGCTGCATATCTTCGAAGCGCTGCCGCGGCGCGGCGCAGAGATTTGATCGGATGCTCAACGCTTTGTTAACAGCCCCTCTCGCAATATCTCCCTCCTAATCAGGCGGTATGAAGCAAGTGGCAAATTTTGTCGGTCATTTAGGCTAAATGCGCGCGACCCAGGTAGTGAGTTGAAGAACAATGCCGCAAAGCAAAACAACGATTCTTGGCCGACCGCCAATACGGCTGGCGGCGCGCGACGAGGCCACCGGGCCCTCGATGGTGGCGATTGGTGCCGCCGTGGCGATAACCGCGGCCATGGTCGTATTCCTGATGCTTGTATGAATAGCCGGATGAAACAAATGAAGCGACTGGGCCTGGCCACTTTCAGCAATCCCCGATGGCTGGGATTGGCCGCCGCGCTGTTGCTGGCAGCCTGCCAAGCCCCGGCGCAAATCACCGCCTTGGCGACGGTCGGCCCGGCCGCGCTAGACGACACGTCCCAGGTCACCGCGCCGGTGAGCGGGAAACTGGGCGCCGAAAGGCCGTCTCACGTGGCGCCGCAATCGGTGCCCAAAGCGAAAATCAACGACGATCCGACACAAGTGGTCGGCATGCTGCCCGGCGAGCTGGAGTCGCTGCTGGGACGGCCGGAATTCGTGCGGCGGGACAGTGCCGCACAAGTCTGGCAATATCGCCGGCCGCGCTGCGTGCTTGATTTGTTCCTCTATGGCGATGAAGGCCGCGGCCCGCAAGTGGTCTATTATGAAGTGCGGCCCCTGCGCTATGACGCCGCCGGGCTCAGCGAATCGGCCCAGCGCGGATGTTTCGCCCAGCTATTATTGAGCAGCAGTAACGCTTAGAGCGGATCGGAGATCCGCTCTAAGCGAGTCTTTGTAGCTCACGGCAGTGGACCTCGCGGTCCACGCCTCCGCATGGGCGCCGGAGGGCCGGCGGGCCGCTTGCGGCCGTGAGTAGGTCTTAGTCAGACCTCCTCTTGGTGGTTATTCTCGGTAGTGGCGGCGATATGGCGGCGGCGGTTAGGTCGTTTTGCCTTTGAAATCGCAGAGGTCGCGGACGGTGCATAGGGGACAATCGGGTTTGCGGGCTTTGCAGACATAACGGCCATGCAGGATCAGCCAGTGGTGGGCGTGGCGCTGGTATATCTTCGGTATCCGCCGCAACAAAGCCTGTTCCACCGCCAGCGGGGTCTTGCCGGGCGCCAGGCCGGTGCGGTTGGCGAGGCGGAACAGGTGGGTGTCGACGGCGATGGTGGGCTCGCCAAACGCGGTGTTCAGCACCACATTGGCGGTCTTGCGGCCAACCCCGGGCAAAGCCTCCAATGAAGCCCGGTCCGCCGGCACTTCGCCGCCATGGCGGTCGAGCAGCGCCTGGCTCAGCTTGATGACATTCTTGGCCTTGGTTCGGAAAAGGCCAATTGTGCGGATGTATTCGCGCAATGCCTCCTCGCCCAGTTCAACCATCTTCTTCGGGGTGTCGGCGCGCGCGAACAAGGGGCCGGTGGCCTTGTTGACACCAACATCGGTGGCCTGGGCCGACAAAACCACGGCCACCAGCAATGTGTAGTTGTTGGCGGACAACAGTTCGGTCTGGGGCTGGGGATTTTGCGCCTCGAGGCGGGCGAAGAATTCCGCAATATCGGCTTTGCGCATAACCGGGGGAGACTAAATCCTTGTTTTGGCGTGTTTGCCGGCGGACTGGAAACACTCTAGCCGGGCAGAGTCACGGGTGCCAGCCTTGTGAATTGTGCTGCTTTGCAGCGCCGGTCGCGGACCGCTAAAATGGTGCCGCAGCACAATAGGTGCGGGCCATGAACGAAGCGTTGTTAGACCAGGGCGGCATGGAACCGGCCCTCTTCGATGCGGTGATCAGACCCTATCGCAGCCTCAGCCGACGGGGTTTTGGGGTGCTGATGACGGCGGTGGTCGTTGTCGCGACGGCCGTCTGCCTGGGTTTTGCCGCCTTGGGGTTGTGGCTGGTGCTGCCGTTTTTCGGCGGCGAAGTGTTGTTTGTCTATTGGGCTTTTCGAACCAGCTACCGGGACAGGCGCGCCTATGAAGCGGTGCGCCTGACCGTAAAAGCCCTGAGCGTCGAACAAGCCAAACCATCGGGCCGCAAGCAGCGCTTTTCTTTCCAACCGCCCCATTGGCTGCAGGTGGATTTGCACCATTTCCCCGATGGCAGCAACCGGCTGGTGATTCGCAGCCATGGCCGCGCCATGACCATCGGCCAATTCCTGCCGGCAGATGAAAAAGCCGGCTTTGCCGACGCGCTGCGCGCCGCTCTGGCGCGCTTGGGGCCAGGACCCGGTGGCGTCAGTCGGTGAGGCCGAGGACGTCGTTCATGCCATAGAAGCCGGGCTCCTGGCCGCGGGCCCAGAGAGCGGCGCGCACGGCCCCCTGGGCATAGTTGTCGCGGCGCGAAGCACGGTGGGTCAATTCAAGCCGCTCGCCGTCGCCGGCGAAAATAACAGAATGATCACCGATGACGTCGCCGCCGCGCAGAGCGGCAAAGCCGATGCGTCCGCGCGCGCGGGCGCCGGTGTCACCCTCGCGGCTCAGAATCTGGACCTCTTCCAAAGCCACACCGCGGCCGGCGGCGGCGGCGCGGCCGAGACCCAGGGCGGTGCCGGAAGGGGCGTCGATCTTGTCGCGGTGGTGCATTTCGACGATTTCGATGTCGAAATCCTCACCCAGCGCAGCGGCAACGCGCCGGGTTACCGCGAACAGCAGATTGACCCCGGCGGACATATTGGGGGCCCAAACCACCGGAACTCTTTCCGCCGCCGCGCGCAATTCATCCTGCTGACCGGCGTCGAGGCCGGTGGTGCCGGAGATGAATATGCAGCCCGCTTGCGCGGCAAGGGCGGCGTGCCCGACGGTGACCTGGGGCAGGGTGAACTCGATGACAGCATCGCAAGCGCCAAAAAACGCGTCGGGATCATCGGTTATCCAGACCGCAGCAGCGTTGGCGCCGACAAGGTGGCCGACATCGTGGCCCGCGTAGGGTGAGTCGGGCTGCTCCAAGGCCGCCGCCAAAACGCAGTCCGGGCTGGCAATGACCACCCCGGATACCATGCGGCCCATACGGCCGGCGGCACCGATGACACCGATTCGTAACTCGCTCATGGCGCACCCAAACCCGATCCTGCAACAGTTCGAGGATATAAGCACAGGCGCGGCGACGCGGCCAGACCGTGCAATTGACGCAATGATCCTGTCAGACCGGCGGCGGCGCGAAACTCAGGCCAGGATCCGGGCGGCGGCGCCAGCCCGGCCAGGCGCCTGTGGGTAAGTCGATGGATCACGGCTTCGCCAAGGCCGGCTTTCTGGGGGAAATGGAAGTAGACACTCGCGCTCTTGATGCCAACTTCGTCAAGATCCACATTCCCTGCGGCATGGAAAGGAGACTGCAAATGGAAATCAACGGGGATTTCAGCCATCGGGTGGTGGTGCATGGAGACGCGCTGGCGTGGCAACCATCGCCTATGGCCGGGGTCAGCCGCCGCATGCTGGACCGCATCGGCGACGAGGTCGCCCGCGCAACGAGCCTTGTGCGTTATGACCCGGGCAGCCGTTTTTCGCCCCATGTGCATACGGGCGGGGAGGAGTTTTTCGTTCTCTACGGTATCTTCGAAGACGAACATGGGGCGTTTCCCGCGGGCTCATACATCCGCAACCCGCCGCAGTCGCGCCATAGGCCGGGCTCGGAGAAGGGCTGCGTGATCCTGGTGAAACTCTGGCAGTTCGACCCGGAAGACCGCAGCCATATTCGCATCGATACCAACAAGATCGAGGCGATCGCCGAAGCCGGCCGTCCCGGTGTCGCGGTGACGCCGCTGTTCGCCGATGACCGCGAGACCGTGCGGCTGGAACATTGGCAGGCGGGCGCGGCGGCGAGCGTCGAGGCCGCCGGCGGGGCGGAAGTTTTTGTCCTTGACGGCGGCTTCGAAGAAGGCGGTGATACCTTACGCCGGCATTCGTGGCTGCGTGTGCCCATGGGCAGCCAAATAACGGCCAAATCAGGCCGCGACGGCGCCAAGGTCTGGATCAAGACCGGGCATTTGCGTTTTGTCGAGGGGCCGCGGATCAGTCCTTGAGATCTTCCCACAATTCCTTGACGCGGCTGAAGAAGCCCTCGGATTCGGGACTGTGGGACTTCTTGCCGCCGGATTTTTCGAATTCGCGCAGCAGTTCCTGCTGGCGTTTGGACAGGTTCACCGGAGTCTCGATCTGAATCTGGACATACATGTCGCCGCGCGAGGTGGAGCGCAAAACCGACATGCCCTTGCCCTTGAGGCGGAATTGATGGCCGCTCTGGGTGCCCGCCGGTATGGAGACGCGGGCACGGCCCTCGTCGATGGTCGGCACTTCGATGGTGCCGCCCAGGGCCGCGGTGGTCATGGCCAGGGGCACACGCAAATGCAGATTGGCGCCGTCGCGGCGGAAAATGCGATGGGGCTGACAAGACAGAAAAATATACAAGTCACCGGCGGGCCCGCCGCGCAGGCCGGCTTCGCCCTCGCCGGAGAGGCGGATGCGGGTGCCGTCCTCGACACCGGCGGGAATATTTACGTTGAGCGTCTTGTCCTGCTGCTGGCGGCCGGCGCCGCCGCAGGACCGGCATGGTTTTTCGATCACCCGGCCGGCGCCATGGCAAGCCGGACAAGTGCGCTCGATGGTGAAAAAACCCTGCTGGCTGCGGACTTTTCCGGCGCCCTGGCAGCTCGGACAGGAAACCGGGCGGGTGCCGCTGGCCGCACCGCTGCCCTGACAGCCCGAACAGGTGACGGTGGTGGGGACGACGATCGTCGCCTGTTTGCCGCGAAAGGCCTCTTCGAGCGTCAGTTCGAGATTGTAGCGTAAATCGCCGCCGCGGGTGGCTGACTGACCGCCGCCGCGGCCGCCCATGAACTCGCCGAACATCTCGTCGAATATGTCGGCAAAACCGCCGGCGAAGTCAAAACCGCCGGCGCCGCCGGGCCGGGGCCCGCCCTGCTCGAACGCCGCGTGGCCGAAACGGTCATAGGCGGCGCGCTGATCATCGTCCTTGAGGGCGGCGTAGGCTTCGTTGAGTTCCTTAAATTTGTGCTCGGCCTCGTGGTCGCCGGGATTGCGATCGGGGTGGAACTTCATGGCCAGCCTGCGGTAGGCTTTTTTCAGATCGTCAGCGCCGGACTCGCGGGCGACACCCAGAATCTCATAATAATCTCGCTTCGCCATCGCGGCGCCGCCCCCTTAAAATGCCCTAGTCCTCGTTGACACGGCCAGACATGCCGACGCCCCGAGCGGTGTTCGACAATACCGGTCGGGGCGACTGCCTATACCCAATTGGCCGTTCAGGACGCAGAGGGCTGGTCCTTCTTGTCGTCATCGACTTCTTCGAAGTCGGCATCGACAACGGTGTCATCGTCACTGCCGCCGGCGTCGCCACCGGAATAGTCGCCATCGTCGGCACCATCGCCGCTGGCGGCTTCGGCCTGCTGGGCCTTATACATGGCTTCGCCGACCTTCATGGAGGCCTGGGTCAAGGCCTCGGTCTTGGCCTTGATGTCCTCGAGATCCTCGCCGCCAATGACCCCGCGCAGGACTTCGACCGCGGCCTCGACGGCCTCCTTGTCCTCGCCTGAAATCTTGTCGGCATTCTCGGAGATGGTCTTCTCCGAGGCGTGGATCAAAGCCTCGGCATGGTTGCGCGCCTCGACGACCTGACGCCGCTGCTGATCCTCGTCGGCATGCTCCTCGGCTTCCTTGACCATGCGTTCGATGTCGGAATCGGCAAGACCGCCGGAGGCCTGAATGCGGATTTGCTGTTCCTTGGCCGTGGCCTTGTCCTTGGCCGACACATTGACAATGCCGTTGGCGTCAATGTCGAAAGTGACGTCGATCTGAGGAATGCCGCGGGGTGCCGGCGGCACGCCGACAAGATCGAACTGGCCGAGCAGCTTGTTGTCGGCGGCCATTTCACGTTCGCCCTGGAAAACGCGGATGGTGACGGCGTTCTGGTTGTCCTCGGCGGTGGAGAAAACCTGGGACTTCTTGGTGGGAATGGTGGTGTTGCGGTCGATGAGACGGGTGAAGACACCGCCAAGGGTCTCGATACCCAAGGACAGCGGCGTGACGTCGAGCAGCAACACGTCCTTGACGTCGCCGGCCAGGACACCGCCCTGAATGGCCGCACCCATGGCGACCACTTCATCGGGGTTGACGCCACGGTGAGGCTCACGGCCGAAGAAATTCTTCACCGTTTCGATGACCTTGGGCATGCGGGTCATGCCGCCGACGAGGATGACCTCGTCGATCTCGTTGGGCTTCAGCCCGGCGTCCTTGAGGGCGGCCTGGCAGGGCTTGATGGTGCGGTCAATGAGCGTATCCACCAAGGCCTCGAGCTTGGCCCGGGTGAGCTTGATATTGAGATGCTTGGGGCCCGACTGATCGGCGGTGATGAAGGGCAAATTGACTTCGGTCTGGGTGGCGGCGCTGAGCTCTATCTTGGCCTTCTCGGCCGCTTCCTTGAGACGCTGCAAAGCAAGCTTGTCGTTGCGCAGGTTGATGCCCTGCTCCTTCTTAAACTCATCGGCCAGATAGCCGATGATACGGCCGTCGAAATCCTCGCCGCCGAGGAAAGTATCGCCGTTGGTGGATTTGACCTCGAAAACACCGTCGCCGATCTCAAGTACGGAAACATCGAAAGTACCGCCGCCGAGGTCGAAGACGGCGATGGTGCCGGTGGCCTTTTTCTCGAGGCCATAAGCCAGGGCGGCGGCCGTGGGCTCGTTGATAATGCGCAGCACTTCAAGGCCGGCAATCTTGCCCGCATCCTTGGTGGCCTGGCGCTGAGAATCATTGAAATATGCCGGCACGGTGATCACCGCCTGGGTGACCTCGTCGCCAAGGAAGGCCTCGGCGGTCTCTTTCATCTTCTGCAGAATGAAAGCGCTGATCTCACTGGGACTGTAATCGCTGCCGTCGACGCGGACCCAGGCATCGCCATTCTTGGCCTTGATAATCTTGTAGGGGACCAGTTCCTGGTCCTTACGGGCCGTCGGATCATCGTAGCGGCGGCCGATCAGGCGCTTGATGGCAAAAAGAGTTTGCTCGGGATTGGTCACCGCCTGGCGCTTGGCCGCCTGGCCAACCAGACGTTCGCCGGACTCGGAAAAGGCGACCATCGACGGTGTCGTGCGCGCGCCCTCCGCGTTCTCGATGACCTTGGGCTGGGCGCCGTCCATGACGGCGACACAGGAATTGGTCGTGCCCAGGTCGATGCCTATTACTTTGCTCATCAAATCCTCTCCACTTCAGCGAGTTGCCGCAGCCCGGTCCGGCACCGCGGGAACCCCTACCCCAGGTAGCAAGGGGTTAAACACACGGGAATATCGCACATATAGGTTGGACCGTTTGGGCCTGCAACCATCGGCGGCCGGAATAGCCGTGCCACGGGGGCTAAAAAGTCGGCTCCGCGCGCCAGCCAACGGCCGCAACGGCCGCATACCAAGTCTCGATGATGATAACCCATAGAGATCGCCTAGGCGACCGCAGCGGCGGTTTGCCAAGGCTTTAGGACGGCGTCGCGCACGCCTCGCGATGCCCCGCATCGCCACGGCGCACGCTCCTAGCCGAAAACCTTGGTAAACCGTCTCTATGGGTCATCATCATCGAGACTTGGTATAGGTGTCCACCTTATGCTCGGGCGGCGCGCCATTGCCCTTGGCGACGCCGACCATGGCGGCGCGTAACAGGCGCCCGTTGAGGGTGTAGCCGGTCTGCAAAAGCTGGACGACGGTACCGGCGGGCTTGCCCGAATTAGGCACCTGGAACACCGCCTCGTGGAAATTAGGGTCGAAGGGCACATCGATGGGCTCAAGCCTGGTCAGGCCGTGCTTCTCGAAGGCCGCCGCCAGTTCGCGTTCGACGGCGGAGACCCCCTCCAGCAGCTTGGCAACCAGCCCGTCGCCGGCGCGCGCTTCCTCGGGCACCGCATCCATGGCGCGTTTGAGGTTGTCGGGCACGCTCAGAAGGTCCTTGGCAAAATTCCCGACAGCGTATTTGTGGGCGTCGGCGACCATTCGGTCGCTGCGCTTGCGGACATTGTCGACCTCCGCCAAAGCGCGCAGAAGCTGGCCGTTAAGCTCGTCAATGCGGGCCTGCAACTCGGTGGCCAGGGGTGCGGGTTTTTTCGGCGGCGGCGGTTCGGCAGTCTCGTCCGCCGGGGGGGCAGCGTCGGGCTCACCAGTCACCTCGGTCGCGGCGGCGTCGCCGGCTTCGGCATCGGTTGTGAGCGCAGGCTGCTCAGGGCCATCGACCTCGGGCGCCGCGGCGATCTCCGCCGGCGTCTTTTTTGGCGGGGTGCCCTCTTGCGTGTTGTTGGGGGTCGTAGACATGCGTTATTCCGTACTCGATCAATAGGAATTAGAGAGCTAGTCAAGCAGGCGGCCAACAACCTTGGCGGTGTAGTCGACGACCGGAATTATGCGGGCATAATTTACGCGCGTGGGACCGATAACACCCACGGCGCCGAGGATTTCCTGCTTGCTGTTGGTATAGGGTGCGGTGATCATAGAGCATCCGGCGAGGCCAAAAAGCTTATTCGCAGAGCCGATGAAAATCTGTACGCCCTCGGCGGCGGCCGCGGCATCAAGCAGCCTGACCAGGTCTTTCTTGGTGTCGAGAGCGGCAAACAGCGTGCGAACCCGCTCAATATCCTCGACGGCATGAACATCATCGAGCAGATTGTTGGCGCCGCTGACCAGCAGCGAGCGGGTTTCGCCCTCGCCGGTCCAGGTGGCCAGGCCGGCCTCGACCAATTTACGGGTCAGGTCATCGAGATCGCGGCGGTGGATTTCCAGTTCGCCGCTGAGCTGCTCCTGAGCCTCCTGCAGGGTGCGGCCCAACATGCGCGAGGAGAGGAAATTCGACGCCTCCAGCAGCGATGAGGCGGGCAAGCCCAAAGGCACGGGGATGACGCGGTTTTCGACAGTGCCATCCTCGGTCACCAGCACCACCAGGGCGCGGCCGGGGCCGAGACTGACAAATTCGACGTGGCGCAGGGTGGCCTCGGATTTGGGCGCGAGCACGAGACCGGCGCAGTTGCTGAGGCCGGAGAGCATCTTGGTGGCTTCTTCGAGAACCTGCTGGGGCAACCGCCCGGCGGCATTGCAGCGGGCCTCGATGGACTGGCGTTCGACCTCGTCAAGCTGGCCGACCTGGAGAATGCCATCGACGAAAAGACGCAGGCCGGCGTCGGTAGGCAGGCGACCGGCGGAGGTGTGGGGGGCATAAAGCAGACCCGCATCCTGGAGATCGGCCATGACGTTGCGAATGGTCGCGGGGGACAAGTCCATGCCCAAACGGGCGGCAAGAGAGCGCGAGCCGATGGGCTCGCCGGTTTCGACATAAGCCTCGACAACGACCCGTAAGACTTCCTTGCTGCGCTCGGTAATGACCATGGTCTGGTTCATGGCTGGACTGGCGACCTATTTTAGGCGTTATTGGGCCCGCGCAGGGAACTTAGTGGCCGCCATGGTGCAAATCAACGGGGGCGCCGACTAGACGGGCGCGCCGACAGCGATTAGCGTGGCGGTGCCGCCACCCCAAGCCGCACAAGGAATGTCGCATGCGCCCATCCGGCCGCGCCCTAGACCAATTGCGTAACGTCGAATTGTCCACCGGATTCAGTAAATATGCCGAGGGCTCATGCCTGACAAAATTCGGCGAAACCCACGTCCTGTGCAACGCCTCGATCGAGGAACGGGTGCCGCCGTTCCTGCGCAATAGCGGCAGCGGCTGGGTGACCGCCGAATATGGCATGCTGCCGCGCTCGACCCATACACGCACGGACCGGGAGGCGGCGCGGGGCAAACAATCGGGCCGCACCCAGGAAATCCAACGGCTGATCGGGCGCTCGCTGCGCGCGGTAACCGACCTGAAAGCCCTGGGCGAGAGACAGGTTCGGCTCGATTGCGATGTCATCCAAGCCGATGGCGGCACCCGCACCGCGGCGATCACGGGGGCCTGCGTGGCCCTGCATCTGGCCCTGCAAGGGCTGGTTGACCGCAGCGTGCTGTCGGCATTGCCCATGTCAAGCCTGGTGGCCGCGGTTTCCTGCGGCCTCTACCAAGGCAAAGCCGTGCTGGACCTGGATTACGCCGAGGACAGCAACGCCGAGGCCGATGCCAATTTCGTGCTCACCGAAGGCGGCGGGCTGGTGGAAATACAAGGCACGGCGGAGGCCGATCCCTTCAGCCGCGATCAGTTTGTCGAGATGCTCGACCTGGCCCAGCAAGGCACGGAGATGCTGGTGGGGTTGCAGCGCGCCGCCCTGGGCCTGGGTTAACAAGTTCAGGAGTCCGGTGTTTATGAAAAGGTGGTTGGGCCGGGCCGAGAGGCTGGTAATCGCCAGCCATAACGCGGGCAAAGTGGCGGAAATTACGGCGCTTTTGGCGCCCCATGGCATCGCCGTGGTGGACGCGGCGGCCCTGGGCCTGCCGGAACCGGAAGAAACCGGCGATAGTTTCGTTGCCAATGCGGAACTGAAAAGCCGGGCCGGTGCCGCCCATGGGGCGATCGTGCTGGCCGACGATAGCGGGCTGGCGGTGGCGGCGCTGGACGGGGCGCCGGGCATCTATTCGGCGCGCTGGGCCGGCCCAACGCGCGATTTCGCCAAGGCGATGGCGCTGGTGGCGGAAAAACTGGCGGGCAAAACAGACCGGCGGGCCTGTTTCATGTGTGTGCTAAGCTTGGCCTGGCCGGATGGACATGTGCAAAATTACGAGGGCCGGGTGGCCGGACATTTGACCTGGCCGCCACGGGGCGACAAGGGGTTCGGCTATGACCCGATATTCGTGCCCGACGGGTATGACGTTACCTTTGGCGAAATGGACCCAGATGAAAAACATGGCATCAGCCATCGCGCCGTGGCTTTTCGGGCGCTGATCGCCGATTGTCTGACAACAGATGACGGCGGCGCGGGATCCTGAGGCGCTGAGCCTCTACGTGCACTGGCCCTTCTGCCGGTCCCTGTGCCCCTATTGCGACTTTAACAGCCATGTGGCCGGCGCGGTGGACGATGAGCGCTGGCGGCGGGCGCTGCTGGCCGAGCTGGATTTTTTTGCTACTGTAACAAAAGGCCGGCGGCTGAAAAGCGTGTTTTTTGGCGGCGGGACGCCGTCGCTGATGGCACCGCAAACGGTGGCGGCAATCCTGGAGCGTGCCGGGGATCACTGGCGCCTGGACGGATCCCTCGAAGTGACCCTGGAGGCCAATCCCAACGCCACGGAAGTCGCGCGCATGGCGGATTTTCGCGCCGCCGGCGTTAACCGGGTCAGCCTGGGGGTGCAGGCCTTGGCGGATGAGGCCCTCAAAACGCTCGGGCGCAGTCATGACGGGGGCCAAGCGCGCGCCGCCATCACGGCGGTGGCGGGGTTGTTCGAGCGGTTTTCCTTCGATCTGATCTATGGCCGGCCGGGACAAGAGGTGGCGGCCTGGCAGGCGGAATTGGACGCGGCGCTGGCCTATGCCCAGGGTCATCTTTCGCTCTACCAACTGACCATGGAGCCGGGTACGCCCTTCCATATGCTGGAGGCGCGCGGGGACCTGGTGCTGCCCGACGCGGAGACGTCGGCGGTCCTCTACGAAGTGACACAAGAACGCCTCGACCAGGCAGGAATGCCGGCCTATGAGATTTCTAACCATGCCCGCGCCGGCGAGGAATGCCGCCATAACCTGACCTATTGGCGCTACGGCGATTTTATCGGTATCGGCCCCGGCGCCCATGGGCGCTTGACGCTGGACGGCGAAATAGTGGCGACACGGCAACATCGGGCGCCGGAGATTTGGCTGCACCAAGTGGAGCGGGATGGCCATGCGCGCCGGGTGTTCGAGGTGCTGGACAAGATTCGCATCGGCGAAGAAATGCTGATGATGGGACTGCGGACAGCCACGGGCGTGGCGGCGGACGACTTCGCCGCAAAAAGCGGCCGGACCCTGGCCGAGGCCCTGCCACGCCCTCGTGGACGGCGGTTTTTTGGTCGTTGACAAGACCGGCGTAAGGGCAACCGCGCAGGGGCGGCAACGCCTCAACAGCGTGTTGGCAAAGCTGCTGGTTTAGCGGCGTTCCGATTTTGCCAAGGAACAGCGACCCGGATAATGCCAATGATTGGTTCCAGGTGCCGGTGGTTTTGGCGTGATTTTTGCGACCAACAACAGAATTGCTATTCTGATTTTGAGATCAACTCGACAGACCCAATAGAGCGCAATGTCAGCGACCTAACTGGCGCGTGGAACACCCGAATTCACGCGACCGCATTCGCCCGAAGGAGGCGATCTGACGGGCGTTGACTAGCTCCAGGCTGTGAGCTTTGTCCATCGCTCAGAGAAACCCGCACTTCTCAACGTAACAAATGGATTTGTCGGAAGAGCACCGACATGTTGGATCAGTTGCCCGGGCCAAGAAGTTGTCGGATTTATGTACTTCAACAGATGCTTGAGAATTAGGAGAGCCACGTAGAGGCGGGTGAGGCCATGTGTGTCTCCGATCAGATGATCTAGAGCTGGAAGCGCCCCAAATGTTGGCCACCGTGGCGGCGCGGTAAGCGGTCGGTTCCAAAGGCGTGAATGATGAGCGCAGATGTTTCTGACATCATTCAATGTGCGCAACCAGCTCTCAAGCATTCGACCGGGTGGTAGGTCGTATTGTGCCGCAATTTTGTCTTTGTCGCTGATCTGCATGCCACTGAAGAAGTGAGATAACGTTCCAAAATCCCAAAGCTCGACGGCTATCCAAATCGGTGGGTGGTCACCCGGGTACTTGGTCTTGAAGTGTTTCGCGAAATCTTCATTCGATCTTCGGAACTTTTTGTCCAGGCGGTCCAACCACTCATCGTGCCTCGTCGATAAGGCTCCGGCACGCGCCGGGCGTCGAGCAAACTTGCCGTGCAGTCTTGACGGGTCTCGGTGAACCCAAGGGTCGTGACGTCCCAACAAGATAGCAATATCTGTCCTTAACCCAACTTCCACGCGTTCAAGAGCATCGAGGACGATCAATCGAAGCTTCTTGTCGAAAACATAGAAGTCCAGGGCATCCGAAAACCCGGTGCCCTCCCTGAAATCATCCAGCACGCGAACTTTCGTCCTGCCATCAACTGGATCAATGTACTGATTTGACTTTCTATTCGGATACCAGTACGCGCTAAGTCGATAGTACCCTATGCGTGCAAGACATGCCCGCGCTCGAGCCTCATCGGTGATTGCCATGCCACGTGATCGAAGAAGAGCAATTTGTTGATCTGTTGTGAGGTATGGCTTTGCGTATAGTGGCAAATCCTGTGGTGCCCGAATAATGAAAACCGACCCGTACACTTTCGTGCAGAGGGGCCGGCCATGTCGCCAGTAATATAGCCCCTCAGCGACCAAAATACAACTAGGTCAAGGACCGCTCGAGTGCGGAAAAAGCGCTAATTGACAAAATCCTCGAAGGTTTCGGGCGCGGGTTCCAACTCGCGGAAACCGCCGCGGCGGATTTCGAGCACGGCGAGGCCGCGTTGAACCT
>QIGO01000160.1 GCA_003230015.1 Alphaproteobacteria bacterium
TGCTGCGCCCCGCCACGCCCCACTGGACGCCCCGCGTCGTCACCTGCTCGGCCCTCGAAAATACCGGCATAAAGGAGGTCTGGGATCAGGTGGCGGCCCACCGCGAGGCCCTGAGCCAAGCCGGCGCCCTCGAGCCGCGCCGCGCCGCGCAGGCCGGACGCTGGTTGTGGCAAGAGATCGGCGATTCCCTATGTCGGGCTTTCCGGGATAATCCCCGAGTCGCCGGCCGTTTGGCGGCCATGGAAGCACGCGTGGCGGCCGGTCGCATCCTTCCCGGTGCCGCCGCCAAGGCGCTGTTGGCTGATTTTCAGGCACGTCCCCCGGACGCCGATGATACTTGACGCAGCGGGCCTCGTCGCCTAAAACGCCCCTCTTCGCACGTCCGTTCGGCATGCGAGCGATATCCTATTGGAGAGGGTTTATGGCCAGACGCTGTGGTGTCACCGGCAAGGGTGTGATGACCGGCAACAATGTCAGTCACGCCAAGAACAGGAAATCTGCAGATTGCCTCACTCTACAGCGATGCCTTGAGCCAGCCTGTCCGCCTCCGCCTGACGGCCGCGGCCATCCGCACCATCGAGCATAATGGCGGCCTCGATGCGTGGCTGAACAGCATGGCGCCCACCAAACTCCCCGCCGATTTGCGCCGGCTCAAGCGCCGTATCGACAAAGCCGCCGCCTGACTTGATTTGGCTCGTCGCGGCCCGGATTCGTGGCCGTATTAGTGAGCGAGCAAGGCAATGCTTGATCCCAATGCGTTAATCGAGCTGTTGAACCGGCAGCCGCCGGAATTGATCTGGCTGCTGACCCTGTTGCTTTGTTTTTCCACCATTATTTTGTTACTGCGCCTGTTCGGCCATGAGGCGCTCTATGTCTATGTCGCCGTGGCGATCATTGGCGCCAATATCCAGGTCCTCAAACCGGTGCAATTTGCCGCCTTCGCCGATCCCGTCGCCCTCGGCACCATTCTTTTCGCTTCGACATTCTTATGTACCGATATTCTGGCCGAGCATTACGGCCGCGCCGCCGCGCGCAAAGCGGTCTGGTTGGGTTTCGCCTCGCTGTTGCTTTTTGTCCTCCTGATGGTCCTGACTCTCGGTTTCGCCCCCCTGACCGCGACCCAGGCCGGCGAGGGCATGGCTTGGGCGCTGCCGGTCCAAGGCCAAATGCGCGGCCTGTTTACCCCCGCGCCGGCTCTTTTTGCCGCCGGGATGCTGTCATATCTGATCAGCCAGTATCACGATATCTGGCTCTACCAGTTGCTCTCGCGGCTGACCGGGAAACGCCATCTGTGGTTGCGCAACAATGCCTCGACGCTGATTTCCGGCCTCATCGACAATACCGTGTTTTCAGTCCTCGCCTGGGTCGTCTTTGCCCCCGAACCCATCGGCTGGCAGCCGCTGATTTTCACTTTTATTCTTGGCACCTATGTGCTGCGGATGGTTGTCGCCGTGCTCGACACGCCCTTCGTCTATTTGGCCCGCTGGATCGCCCGGCCGCCGGCCGCCGGCGCTTACGCCTGAGATGCCCGCCTATCCCGGTTTCTCTTTCGCCATTGAGCACCGTTGCACCGCGCTGACTGACTGGCCGGACCGGGCCCGTCTCGGCCGCCTCACCACCCCCCACCACCAAGGCGGCCATCAAGGCCGCCACCCCCGACCAGGTGAAAGCGGCGGGCGCGCAGATTATCCTTGCCAACACCTACCACCTCATCATCCAGCCCGGCCCCGAGGCCGTCGCCCGCCTCGGCGGTCTCCACGCCATGATGGCCTGGGACGGCCCTTTGCTGACCGATTCCGGCGGTTTTCAGATTTTCTCCCTCGGCCATGGCTCCGTCGCCGAGGAGATCAAGGGCAACCGCGGTGCCGAGCGTCCCCGCACATTGATAGGTATCGACGAGCAGGGCGCCACTTTCCGCTCCTACCTCGATGGCGCCATCCACACCCTGACACCGGAAGGCTCCATCCAGGCCCAGCGCCAGCTTGGCGCCGACATCATCCTCGTCCTCGACGAATGCACCCCCTATCACGTCGACCGCGACTACACCGCCCGCTCAATGGCCCTCAGCCACCGCTGGGCGACCCGCAGTGTTGCCGAGTTCTCCCGGGCCCGGCACGGCTCCGCCGGCCCCCAGGCCCTCTATGGCATCGTTCAGGGCGGTGTCTATGACGATTTGCGCCGCCAGAGTGCGCAATTCGCGCTCGATCAGCCCACATTCGGCCATGCGGTCGGCGGCTGTCTCGGCGGCAGCCCCGACGAGATGTACGACGTCGTCGCCATGGCCATGGCCCCCCTCGACGATGACCGCCCCGTCCATTTGCTCGGCATCGGCGGCATCCAGGACATTTGGGAAAATGTTGCCAAGGGCATCGACACCTTCGATTGTGTCAGCCCCACCCGCATCGCCCGCCATGGCGGCGCCCTCATCCGCCCCGCTTTGTCCGGCCGGGCCCGCGATCATATCAACCTGCGCAATGCCCGCTTCCGCGACGATCAAGACCCTCTCGACCCCGAATGCGGTTGTTACAGCTGCGCCAAATTCACCCGTGCCTACCTGCATCATTTGCTCAAAGCCGGCGAGATCCTCGCCCTGCAGCTGCTCACCATCCACAACATCGCTTTTATGAGTCGTTTGATGAATGCCGTCCGCGAAGCCATCCGCCACGACGATTTCGCCGCCCAACGGCAACATTGGCTGGGGTGATTACTCTTCCAGGGCGAACACCAGCAGCAGCGTGCGCTGGAACAGCGAGAAATTATCGTCGCTGATCAGGTAAATGAGGGTCTCGCCGTCGGCGCTTTTTCGGACCGCGATCCCTTCCAAATTATCGACGGTCAACGGTGGCTCCAGCCGCGCGATCTCGGTGCCGGTCAGCCGTCCGCCGGCGGCGATATCGGCGGCCTTAAGCTCTACCAGCCGCGACCCGAACCCGCCCAGAAGCGAAACCCGCCGCTCGATCACCACCACGTCCCCATCGGGCAGCAAGGCCGCGCCGGTCGGCAGGAACGGCGGTGTCAGCACATAACGGCCACGCGTCCAATTGGTGCCGTCGCCGATCCACGCATCCGTACTGTCCCCGTAGCCTGAATTTTCGGCGATCACCAGCAACTGTCCGTCCGCCAGCAGCGTCAGCGCTTCCATGCCCTTATTGCCCGGCACCCGCCCCACCCCCGGTGGCCGCGCCAGGGCGCTCGGTGGCATCGAAAAAGGCGGCTCTGTGGCGGCATAGCGCAGCAAGCGTGGGTCGATCTCAAAAGACACGATCACCGAACCGTCCGGCAGCCGCACCATGGATTCGGAATCGGCATCGCTTTTTCGTTTCGGCACATGTCCGTCCTCTGCTAGCAGCCGCCCTGTCCGCCCCTGCCGCGCCTGGCTCAGCCAGCCGCGGGAGTCGTAACTGAGATTGAGTTCGAACCAACTCCCGCCGTCGCTCAGCGCCGTCGCCACCTTGCCGTCGGCGCTGATATCCAACGCCGACAAACCGCCGAACCGGTCATCATCGAAATCCAGCACCAGCCCACCCCGGTAGGCGAGGCCGCCAACATTTATCTGCGCCGGCGCGCGCTCATTCAGGATCACCGGTTGGGCGCGCGGCGCGCAGGACAGAATGAGCAACGCCAGCGGCGCCAGAAAAAGCGCAAAAATTCTATGCATAACCGACCTTATAATCCCAGGCGACCGGCTCGCGAAGGCTTGATGCCGTCCAACGGCGATGTCTGCTTATTGTCACGTCACTTGGTTGGCAATGAAAACAAGGGAGGGCCGCATGCTCGCACGTCGCACAATTTTGAAAACCGTCGCCTTGGGTTCCGTCGCTGGGTTGCCGCTGGCCCGCATTCTCGCCGACCCCGATCTCGCCCGCGCCGCCGCCGACAGCCTCGAGACCGTCTCCATCACCGACGAGCTTGGCCAGCAGGTCACCGCCGCCTTGGCGGTGCCGGACCGGACCCCCGCCGGCGCGGTTTTGGTGATCCACGAATGGTGGGGCCTTAACGACCAGATCAAGGCGTTTACTGGCGAGTTGGCCAAGCAAGGTTTTGTTGGCCTCGCCATTGACATCATGCAGCAGCAAGTCACCGCGATGCCGGATCAGGCCCGCGCTCAAATGCAAGCCGTGGTCCCCCAGCAGGCTAACGCCACCCTCGGGTCTTGGATCGACTGGCTACGCCGGGACCAGCGGGTCAACGGCAAGGTCGCCACCCTGGGATTCTGCTTCGGTGGCGGTTGGTCACTCAATGCTTCCCTCGTCCGGCCTGTCGATGCGACCATCATCTACTACGGCAATGTGGCCAAAAAGGCGGCCCAGTTAGCCGCTTTGCAAGGCCCGGTATTGGGCCATTTCGGCACCCTCGACAATTTCATCAATAAGAAAATGGTGTCCGGATTCGAGACCGAAATGGCCGCGGCCAACAAATCTTTCGAAACCTTTTGGTACGAGGCCAACCACGCCTTCGCCAATCCCACCGGTGGCGCCTACGACGCCGAGGACGCCCAGCAAGCCCTCGCCCGCTCCTTGGCCTTCCTGCGCCAACATATCGCGTGACGGAAGGGGCTGTTTGGATAGGTTAGGCCGCCCGCCGCCCACCCGGCCGGCGTCCGCCGCCGCGCCGCCCCCGGCCCGGGGGCCGGGGGTCGTCTTCGTCGAACAGGTCGGCCAATTGATCCATCATCGTGCCGCCAAGCTGTTCGGCATCGACGATGGTCACCGCATGGCGGTAGTAGCGCGTAACGTCATGGCCGATGCCCACGGCGACCAATTGCACGGTCGAGTTATTCTCGATCCAATTGATGACCCGGCGCAAATGCCGCTCCAGATAGTTGCCGGGATTGACCGACAATGTTGAGTCATCCACCGGCGCCCCATCGGAAATCACCATCAAAATTCGCCGCTGCTCCGGCCGGCCCAGCAGCCGTTCATGCGCCCACAACAAGGCCTCGCCATCGATATTCTCCTTCAGCAGGCCCTCGCGCAGCATCAGCCCAAGCGACTTCCGCGCCCGCCGCCATGGTGAATCCGCCGATTTATAGACGATATGCCGCAGGTCGTTGAGACGCCCGGGGCCGGCGGGTTTACCCGCCGCCAGCCAGCGCTCCCGCGCCTGGCCGCCTTTCCAGGCCCGCGTCGTAAACCCCAGAATTTCTACTTTGACACCGCAGCGCTCTAGGGTCCGCGCCAGGATATCGGCACTGATCGCCGCCACGGAAATCGGCCGCCCGCGCATCGAACCGGAATTGTCGATGAGCAATGTCACCACCGTGTCGCGGAAGGAAATCTCCTCCTCGAGTTTATAACTAAGCGGATACATTGGGCTGGCGACCACCCGGGCCAACCGGCCGGTATCCAGCAGCCCCTCCTCCAGATCGAATTGCCAGGCGCGCGTCTGCTTGGCCATCAGCCGCCGTTGCAGCCGGTTCGCCAGTCGCGCGATGACGCTTTGCAGATGGCCCAGCTGCTGGTCCAACTGTTGGCGCAGGCGCGCCAACTCGTCCGCATCGCAAAGATCGGCGGCATCCACCACTTCGTCATAACTGTCGCAGAACACGCGGTATTGTTTCTCGCCGGGCTCGTTACGCAGATTGTCCGGCAATTGCCATGGCTGGCCCGGCATCTCCGGATCCTCGTCGCCCATGCCCGGCATCTGCTCGCCGTCACCCGGCTCGACGTCGCTTTCGGCTTCCTGCAATTGTTCGCTCGAATCGTCCTGGGCGCCGACGCCCTCTAGGCTGCTCGCTTCGCCATCGCCTTCCGCGTCGCTGTCCTCGCCCTCCTGGTTGCCGTCATCCTCGTCGCCGCCGTCATTTTCCTCGTCCGCCGCCGCCCCTTCTTCATCGGCCAGCCCCAGTTCGGTAATCAGCCGTCTTACCGTGTCGCCGAACGCCGCCTGGTCGTCGAGTTGATCGCTGAGGTCGGCCAGGCTCTTGCCGGCCCGCGCTTCCAGCCACGGGCGCCACAAATCCACCACATGGCGCGCCGACGGCGGCGGCTTGGCGCCGGCCAGAATTTCCCGTGCCAGCAGCGACACCGCGTCCGCCAGCGGCAGTTGCTCGCGCTCTGTCATGCGCCCGAATCCCTGACGGCGGCAGCGCCCCTCCATTGCCGCGTCCAAATTGGCCGCCACCCCGGCCATGCGTCTCGCCCCCAGGGCCTCGACCCGCGCCTGCTCAAGCGCTTCATAGACCGGCAGTGCCGCGGTCGCAGCCGGGCGGCGGTTGGCGTGCAAAGTGGCGTTGTGATGGCGCAGTTTCAGGGCCATGGCATCGCCCTCGCCGCGCACCACGCCCATTTCTTCGGCCGGCAGATCGCGGCTCGGCAGCGGCAGGTTCGCTTCCTCGCCGCGCATTTGCGGCGGCTCCGGCGTAAAGGTTACCGATAGATCTCCATGCCGGGATATCGCCCGCATGGCCGCCGCGGTGACACGGCGGAAATCTTCGACGGGTCCGTCATCGGCGCTGCTCATTCTCGCCCTTGCACACCTTTATGCCGGTACCGCGGCCAGCGGCAACTCGCTGCCGAAACACCGCTGATAATACTCCGCGATAATGCTGCGCTCGATCTCGTCGCACTTATTCACGAAGGTCATGCGGAAGCCCAGCGGAATGGATCGAAATATGCGCGCATTCTCGGCCCAGGTGATCACCGTGCGCGGCGACATCACCGTCGATATGTCCCCGGCCACGAACCCGGCGCGTGTCAACTCGGCCACCGCCACCATCGCCCTAAGGGTCTCTTGTCCTTCCTTGTCGCTATAGTCCGGGCATTTCGACAGCACGATGGCGACTTCCTCGTCGTGGGGCAGGTAGTTTAGCGTCGTGACGATATTCCAGCGGTCCATCTGCCCCTGGTTGATCTGCTGGGTACCGTGATAGAGCCCGGTGGTATCCCCCAAACCAACGGTATTGGTGGTCGAGAACAGCCGGAACGCCAGGTGCGGCGTGATCACCCTGTTCTGATCCAGCAAGGTAAGTTTGCCGTCGACTTCCAGCACCCGCTGTATCACGAACATCACGTCCGGGCGGCCGGCGTCGTACTCATCGAAAACCAGCGCACAGGGATGTTGCAGCGCCCATGGCAACAGGCCCTCGCGGAATTCCGTGACCTGGGCGCCGTCCCGCAACACGATGGCATCCTTGCCCACCAGATCGATGCGGCTGATATGACTATCCAGATTGATCCGGATGCAGGGCCAGTTGAGCCGCGCCGCGACCTGTTCGATATGGGTCGACTTTCCGGTCCCGTGATAACCCTGGATCATCACCCGGCGGTTGTGCGCGAACCCGGCCAGGATAGCCATCGTCGTTTCCGGGTCGAAGCGGTAGGACGGGTCCATGTCGGGCACATGGTCGGTGGCTTGCGAATAGGCCGGCACGGTCATATCGCTTTCGATTCCGAACACCTGCTGTGCTGAAATATTGATGTCCGGCAGGCTCATTTCGTCCGCGCCGTTATTCTTGATGTTGTTCTTAGATGCCATGCGACAATCCGTGTTGGTTTGGTTGGCGGTACGATCAGGTGACAAATGCCGCCATCAGTTGGCCATAGGCCTGGTTAATAATTTTTAGTTTTTCTTCGGCTTTGCGGTCGCCGCCATTGGCGTCCGGATGGTGTTTTTTGGCCAGTTCTTTGTAACGTTGTTTGATTTCCGGGCGGCCTACCGGCGCTTCCAGATTAAGCACCGACAGGGCCTGTCGGTCGGCGGCCGACAATGGCGCTACGGCATCCGTGGGCCGCGCGCTGGCTTTGCCCAGCAGCCCCAGCGGGTCGGCGATATTTTCGCGTCCCTTGGCGCCCAGGGGCCAACTCGGACGATGCCAGATCGTATCGGCGCGGCGTTCGCGCTCGACCTCATCCTCCGACATACCGGTGTAGAAATTCCAGGCCGCGTTATAGGCGCGAATATGTTCCAGGCAGAACCAGTAATACGTGCGCAATTCGTCCCGCGCCTTCGGCGCCCGATAGGCGCCAAGCAGACCGCAGCCGTCCTGGTCGCACAGCCGCACCGCGCCGGGGCCGTCCAGGCGCGCCACGGCGCCATCGCTCTGTCTTTGCTGTTCGCTCACCGGCAGAATATGGCGCCAACGCCCTTGCCAGGCAAGCTTTTGCACCCCAAATGACCCTCCATCGAGGGTGTTTGGCAGGCCTCTGCGGACCGCCCCGGACGGCCCTTCCATTGGACATTCCATGACCGTAGCCGCCGATATCGAAGCCAAACTGACCGCGGCCCTGCAGCCGTTAAGGTTAACGGTGATCGACGAGTCTCATCTCCATGCCGGCCATGCCGGCGCCCGTCCCCAGGGCGAATCCCATTTCCGCGTTGAAATAGTCGCCCAAATCTTCGCCGGCCAATCCCGGGTCGACCGCCAGCGCCGCATCTATGCCTTGCTCGATCAGCAATTCGCCGCCGGCCTCCATGCCTTATCCATCAAGGCCCTGACCCCCGACGAGGCCTAGCCGCCCTCGTCCAAACTCTCGAAATAGGCCGGCCATAACTCCCGGGCCACCTCGCCATCGCGGCGCAAGGCATAACAGCTGTCCAACAGCCCCGGTTTTTTCTCCGCCGCCTGTTTCGGCTTCGCCGCCCCACGGCTTTCCCGCAGCGGCCAGATCGTCTGGAATGCCGTTGTTGCCATCGGTCCCAGCAATTCCACCAAATGCGTGCATCCGGCCGGCCCGCCCAGCCGGGCGCGAACTTTGCGCATCCAGCCGGTTCCGATGGTCAGGCCCACCAGCCGCTGGAAATTGGCGCTGGCCCGCGCGCAGGGGCGAAACGGGCCATGGTCGATTACCGCTTCCACCTCTTTGATGCAAAAATCATCGTCGATGGTCAGCCGCAGCCACATCTCATGCACCGGCACGCCGGCTTCGACCGTGCCCCGATACTGATTCTCGAAGGCATAGGTTTTGGTATCCACCAGATGGCCATCGATATCCCACATCCCGTCGAAGCGCTCGTGGCCGCTGCACGTCACGACGCGCCGATGAATGTCTTCGCGCTGATTCGGTGGTGATAAAGGCATGGTCCGATCCCGCCAGTGAGCTTTGTCTGAAATAGAATATTGCCGGCGAAAGAACAGGGGCCGCCGATTTAGTGCGGCCCCTTGGCGCCGTCAAGCACGGCGCGCGTTATGCCTCTTTTGCCTCGGTATCTGTTGCCCGGCCCGTTTTTGTTGCCGCCGACCGTTGCGCCACGCGCACCGAGGTGATTTGGTTGCCTTTTCGCGCCAGCACGCTGAAGCGCAAGTCGCCTAGCGCGAAGCTCTGCCCCACTTGCGGGATCGAGCGCGCCACATGGAGGACCAGACCGGCCAGGGTCGTCGCTTCATCGTCGGGTAGGTTCCAATCGAACTGCCGGTTCAAGTCGCGGATATGCACCGTACCGTCGATAATGTACGAGCCATCTCCCTGCGGGCGCACGCCGGCGACCGGAAGATCATGCTCGTCGTCGATTTCGCCGACGATTTCCTCAAGAATATCTTCCAGGCTGACCACCCCCATCAGCGCGCCATATTCGTCCACCACCAGGGCAAAATGCTCGCGCCGCCGGCGAAAGGCCTGCAGTTGATACAGCAAGGTCGTGGTCTCGGGGATGAACCAGGGCAGGGTCGCGATCGCGGCGATGTCGAGGCTGTCCAGCCGGCCCTCGTTGGCCTGCGTATGGCGCAGCAGGTCTTTTACATGCAGCACGCCGATTATATTGTCTGGCTCATCGCGATAGACCGGTATCCGCGTGTAGGGGCTGTCGAGTACTTGCCTGACAATATCCTCGGTAGGCTGGTTGGCGTCGATCGCATACACCGCCTTGCGGTTGGTCATGATCTGCGCCACCTCCACATCGGCAAGGTCGAGGATGCTCCGCAGCATCAAACCTTCCCGCGCCGCCTCGGCATCGGTGAATGCGTGCAGGTCGATGGCCCCGCGCAATTCTTCCTCCAGCGCCTCGTCGCTGCTGCCGCTGCGCGCCCCGCCGGCGCTGGCCAGGATCCTGTCGACGATTTTGTGCAACAATCTTGTTATCGGCGACAACACGGTGATCATCGGCCGTAAGATCGGCGCCAAGGTAAGGGCGATGCGGTCGGGATGGCGCAGGGCATAGGTCTTCGGCAGGATTTCCGCGAAGACAAGCACCAGCAACGTCATGGCCAGCGTTGCATAGGCCACGCCGGCATCGCCGAACCAGCCGATCATCAGGCTGGTCGCCAATGCCGAGGCCAGGATATTGACCAGATTGTTGCCGAACAGAATGCCGCCGATCAATCTTTCCTGGCGTTCGCGCAATCGGTTGACCTTGCCCGCGCGCCGGTCGCCGCGCTTCTCCAGCTCATGCATACGTGGGCGCGACGCGGCGGTCAGCGCCGTTTCCGAGCCGGAAAAGAAGGCGGACAACAACAGCAGCACCGCGATGGCGATGGCAATGAAAATAGTTGCACTCATGGTTAGACGGACCCGCAGCCCCTCACTGTCGAACTTGCACTCATATTAGGCGGCAACGGCTTTCGCCAACAGCGTCTCCACCGCTTCCGGCGCCACATCCTGGGTCGTGAAGGCATGGCCGATACCGCGCACGAGAACATAGGTCGGCCGGCCGTCGCGAACTTTTTTGTCATGGCCGATGGTTGCCATCAGCCGCGCCGGGTCCCAGGGCCCGGCGGCCAGGGCCGGCGGCCGGGTTGGCAGGCCGACCTCGCTCAAATGGCCCGCCACCCGTGCCGCGTCCGCCGTTGCACACAGGCCCAGCTCGGCCGACAGGTCGAAGGCCATGCAGATCCCGATGGCCACCGCCTCGCCATGCAGGAGCGTCTCGCCGTAGCCGGCTTCCGTCTCCAGCGCGTGGCCGAAGGTGTGACCCAGATTGAGCAACGCCCGGCGTCCCGCTTCGCGCTCGTCCTCGCTGACGATCGCGGCTTTCATTTCGCAGCTTTTTCGCACCGCATGGATCAAGGCTGGTTTGTCCCCATTCAGAGCCGCGGCACCATTGCCCACCAGCCAGTCGAAGAACCCCCGGTCGCCGAGCAGGGCATGTTTGACCAGCTCGGCATATCCGGCCAGCAGCTGCCGCCGCGGCAGTGAATCCAGACTGTCCACATCCGCCAGCACTAATTTTGGCTGATGGAAGGCGCCCACCAGATTCTTGCCTTGTTTTGTATTGATGCCGGTCTTGCCGCCCACCGAGCTATCGACTTGGCTCAGCAGAGTCGTGGGAATTTGCACGAATGGCACGCCCCGCAGCAGCACACTCGCCGCAAAGCCCGCCAGGTCGCCCACCACACCGCCGCCCAAGGCGACAATCGCCGTCCCGCGCTCCGGCCCCAGCGCCAGCATATCGTCCAGCAATGTCCCCAATCGCGCGAATGACTTGCTCGACTCCCCCGCCGGCACCACCAGGGCATCGTGACGCAGGCCGGCCCCCTCCAGCGACTCGGCCAAGCGGGGCAAATACAGCGGCGCCACGGTCTCATCGCTGACCACGAAACAGCGCCGTGTCGGCGCCACCGCCCGTATCGCCTCTCCAGCCTGCTCTATCACGCCGCTGCCGATGACAATGTCATAGCTGCGCGCTCCCAGCGCCAGTTCGAGACGCTCGACATCGCTCACCATCGCCATATCGATCACCCCGGGCTCCCGCGCTCGGCCACGAAGCGTTGCAATTTTGCAATCACCATATCGACGGTTTCCTCCACCGGGCGGTCATTGCTGTCCACCACGATGTCCGCTTGCGCGTAGACCGGGTTGCGCGCTGTCAGCAGCTTCTCGAGCACCGCCCGCGGATTATCCTCTTGCAGTAAGGGCCGGTCCGGCCGCCGGCTGGTGCGCCGCTCCAGGGTCGCCAGATCGGCGCGCAGCCAGACCGAGATCCCGGACTTGCCCACCAGGGCCCGGGTATCGGCATCCATGAAGGCGCCGCCGCCGGTGGAGAGCACATGCGCCGGCCCATCCAACAGCCGCGCGATCACCCGCCGTTCCCCGTCCCGAAACGCCGCCTCGCCATGCAGCGCGAAGACATCGGATATGGAGCAGCCCGCGGCGGTTTCGATTTCGCTGTCGGCGTCCACGAAGGGCAGCGCCAATTGTGTTGCCAGGCGGCGTCCCACCGAGCTTTTGCCCGCCCCCATCATGCCCACCAGCACGATAGTTTCGCGGATTGCCGCCGCATTCGACCGGCCTATCGGCGGCGTCTCACCATCACTCATGTCTTTCAAACCGCCTGCGCGGGCGAATCGAGTTTACACAATGCCCTGAAATCGCCATGGTTCCAATCTAGCACGGCACTGACGCTATGTCGCCCGCACGACAGGGGCCGGCAAGCGATTCGTTGTGGCGAGACGATGGGGACACAATGAAAAAACTGGTGGGCGCGGTTGTTGCCCTGGTTCTCCTGGTTATGGCCGGGGGCGCCGTATTCTTGGCCAATTGGGAAATTCCGGCACCGTTACAGCCGGTCGAAAAGGCGATCCCGAACGATCGTTTCGCGCGTTAGCGATGTTGACCGGGCCGTAGAGATCCATGGCACCGCGTGACCCGCCGCCGCGTTTGATCAGGGTTTCGATCGCCATTTCGGCGGCGGTTTTGCTTTTGTTCGCGCCGCCGCCGGGCCTCGCCCAGGCGCAACAGCCCGTTGGCGCGCCCATCAAGCTCACGCCCCGCCAGCCCGATGCCGCCCCGCCTGAGCAACCGCCGCCGGTGGCGCCGGCAACGGTTGAGTCTCCGCCCGCCGCCCCGGGCATCCTGGTCGAGGGGCTGGCCGACATTGACGGCGAGGCGGTCGGCCTTCTCGGCCCCTCCCAGGGCGGGCTTGGCGCCACCATGTGGGCCGGAACGCCGCGTTCTCTGGTCGAAAATTTGCTGCCGCGGCTGCCCGCGTCGTCGCCCTTCCGGTCCGCGCAGGACCTCACGCGGCGCCTGCTGCTCACCGCCGCGACGCCCCCTGCCGGCCCGGCACGCAACGTCAGCCTGCTCGCCCTCCGGGCCCAGCAGCTCGAGGCCATGGGCGATATCGCTGCCGCCAGCGCCCTCGTCGATGCCAGCCCCGATCGCCAATCCAGCGCCGACCTTGCCCGTCTGGGGTTCGAACGCCGCCTGCTCGCCGGTGACGTCGCTGGCGCCTGTGCTGTGGCCGGTTTTGTCGCCGAGACATCTGTCTATTGGCAACAGTCACAGATTTTTTGCCAATCCATATCCGGCGACAGCGACTTCGCTTCACTGGGTCTCGACCTGCTGCGCGAGCAGGCCGTCGATGATCCTCCCTTTTTTGCCCTTGTTGCGAATCTCGCCGGCGACGACGGCTTCGCCCTCGGGTCGGGGCCTGCCACGCCGCTCAATTTCGCGCTGCTCATGGCGACCCAGACGCCGGTCCCGGCTTGGTTTGTCGAGACCGCCGGGCCTGCCGTTCTTGCCGCCGTGGCCACCGCGCCGACTGTCGATCTCGCCTTGCGCCTGCAGGCGGGCGAGCGCGCCGAACAAGCAGGCGCCCTCTCCACCGCCCAGCTTGCACAGCTCTACAGCAGCGTCAATGTGAGCGCTGAGCAGGTCGCCGCCACGCCCCTGGCCGCCGGTTTTTTGGCCGCCCGCGAATACACCGTTCCCGCCGCCCGCGCCGAGGCTCTGCGCATTGCCTGGCAGCAGGCGCGGGCCCAGGGTTACTACCCCGCCATGGCGCGTTTGTCCGTTGATCTTCTGGCCGAGCTTGCCCCGACCACATCTTTGGCATGGCTCGCCGCCGACGCCATTCGGGTTTTATTGTTGACCGGCGGCGGCGACCGCGCCCTGGCATGGTACCGCCTCGCCCGGTCCGAGGCCGCCTTCGACGCCGACGCCGCCCAGGCCGAGATCGCGGTTTGGCCCCTGTTGCGCCTCGCTTTTGGCGACGACGAGCAACCCATGTTGGCGTGGGATAGCAGCCGCATCGACGCCTGGTTGGCGGTCGTCGGCCAGCAAGATCCGGCCGCCGCCAACGGCCGCGCCGCTTTGCTGCTGGCCTTGTTAGCCGCCCAGGATCAGCCCCTTCGCCCAAGCCGTTGGGGTGAACTGGTCGCCACCGCCGAGGGCCCGCGCGCGACCCTGCCTGAAGCAGCACTTTGGTTCGCCTTGAGTGCCGCCGCCGCCGCCGGCCGCCGTGGCGAGACCGTATTGCTGTCGATGATCGCCTTGGCCGCGGTCGAGGCGCCGCAGCGCCAGGCGCTGATCCTCGCTTTGGTCGTCACCAGCCTGCGCCAGGTTGGCCTCGCCGCCGACGCCCGGGCGCTGGCGGTCGAAGCCGCGGTCATGGCTGGCCTGTGAGCCCCGGGCCGCCGCCTCGGGCCGCCGCCCCGGCGCGCCATCTCGAGCTTTTTGTCGAGATGCTGGCTGCCGAACGCGGCGCCGCCGCCAACACGATCGAAGCTTATGTCCGCGACCTCACCGACGCCGAATCCTTCCTTGGCCGCCGTCGAACCAGCCTTGCCCAGGCCCGCCGTGCCGACCTCACCGCCTATTTGGCCGGCCTCGAGGCGGCCGGTTTATCCGCGCGCACGGCGGCCCGCCGTTTGTCCGCGCTGCGCCAATATTATCGCTTTCTGGTCTCCGATGGCCTGCGCGCCGATGATCCCTCGGCCGCCATCGAGAGTCCTCAGACCGGTAAGGCCCTGCCCAAACTGCTCAGCGAGGCCGAAATCGATACCCTGCTCGCCTGCGCCCGCGCCAAACAGGGCCCCCGCGGTGCCCGGCTGTTGGCGCTGGTGGAACTGCTCTACGCCACCGGCATGCGGGTCAGCGAACTGGTCGGCCTACCGGTGGCGGCGGTCGCCCGCGATCCTCAACTGCTGGTTGTTCTCGGCAAGGGCAACAAGGAGCGCATGATACCCATCAGCGACCCGGCCCGTGCCGCCTTGCGCGGCTACCTCGCCCAGCGGGCCTTTTTCCTTGCCGGCGATGCCCGCTCCCTATGGTTGTTTCCTGGCCGCTTCCGTCAGCATCTGACCCGCCACCGCCTCGCTCAGATGCTCAAGGACTTGGCCGGCGAGGCCGGTATTGCACCCAGCCGTATCAGTCCCCACGTGTTGCGCCATGCCTTTGCCAGCCATCTGCTGAACCGCGGGGCTGATCTGCGCAGTCTGCAGCGCATGCTTGGCCACGCCGACATCGCCACGACGCAGATCTACACGCATATATTGGAGGAACGCTTGCGCCAACTCGTTCACCATCACCCCCTTGCCGCTGGCGATGGCTCTCTCACGACGTTCGGCGGCGGTAAATCTGTCAGCCTGCCCCACGGCAGCGAAAACCGGCAAAATGACGGCTAGGCACCATGCGGCATTTTCTTGATTTTGAGAAACCCATTGCCGAGCTTGAAGGCAAGATCGAGGAGTTGCGCCATCTCTCCGATACCGGCGACCTCAACATTGCCGACGAGGTCTCCAAGCTCCAGACCAAGGTCGAACGTCAGCTCAGGCAGACCTACGCCAAACTGTCGCCATGGCAGAAGGTGCAGGTCGCCCGTCACCCCGAACGCCCTCATTTCACCGACTATGTGAAATCTCTGGTCGAGGACTTCATCCCCCTGGCCGGTGACCGCGCCTATGCCGAAGATTCAGCGCTTATCGGCGGCCTCGGGCGATTTCGCGGTTATTCGGTGCTGATATTGGGGCATGAAAAGGGCGCCGATACCGACAGCCGTCTCAAGCATAATTTTGGCATGGCCCGGCCGGAGGGCTACCGCAAGGCCAGGCGGCTCATGCAATGCGCCGACCGTTTCGGTCTGCCCATCATTACCCTCGTCGACACCTCAGGCGCCTATCCCGGTGTCGGCGCCGAGGAACGCGGCCAAGCCGAGGCCATCGCCCGGTCCATCGACACCTGCCTGGCAGTGCGTGTACCTCTGATCACCGTCATCATCGGTGAGGGCGGCTCGGGCGGTGCCATCGCCATCGCCGCCGGCAACGAAGTTTTCATGCTCGAACACGCGGTCTATTCCGTCATCTCCCCGGAGGGCTGCGGCTCGATACTCTGGCGCGATAGCGAGCACACAGTCGATGCCGCCGAGGCGCTGCGCCTGACCTCGCAGGATTTGCGCGGCTTCGGCCTCGTCGATGATGTCATCGAGGAGCCTTTGGGCGGCGCTCACCGCGCCCATGACATCACCACAGCCAGGGTCGGCGATCGCGTCGAACAAGCCTTGCGCGAACTTGTCGGCATGGACGGCGGCGTCTTGCGCGCCCGCCGCCGTGAGAAATACCTCGCCATGGGCCCGTCCGGCATCGCCTAACCGCAGCGCCTGTACCTATAGCCGTCCGTGGCAGTGTTTGTATTTCTTGCCGGTACCGCAGGGGCACGGGGCGTTGCGCGGCACTTTGCCCCAGGTGGCCGGGTCTTGCGGATCGATTTCCAGTGCTGCCGCGGTTGCCCCGCCGCGCCCGGCGCCGGCGCCGCCGAGTTGGTTCACCGATTCATGTGTTGCCTGGCCCTGTATGGGGGCCTCGGGCTGCGCCACCGGATCGGGCCGATTGATCTGGATCTCCAGATGGCACAACACCAAAGTGATACTTTCGCGCAGCTTGTCGAGCATGCTTTCGAACATTTCGAACGCTTCGCGTTTATACTCGTTCAGCGGATTTTTCTGTGCATAGGCTCGCAGTCCGATGCCCTGGCGCAGATGGTCCAGTTGCAGCAAATGTTCTTTCCAATGCTGATCGAGCAATTGCAGCAACAGTGATTTCTCCGCCATACGCATCAGCTCGACACCATAGCTGGCCACTTTCTGCGCCATTTTCTGGTCCAGCGCCTTGGTCAGCCGCTCTTTGATTTCCTCGTCGGCGATACCCTCTTCTTTGGCCCAGTCCGCGACCGGCATATCGAGCCCGAATAGCCGCAGGCATTCCTCATGCAGCGCCTGCGTGTCCCACTGCTCGGCAAACGCCTTTTCCGGGATACAGCGTTCCACCAACTGCTCCATCACTTCTTCGCGCATCGCTTTGACGGTATCGGCCACGCTGTCGGTGCGCATCAGGTCTTTGCGCTGCTCATAGATGACCTTGCGCTGGTCATTCATCACATCGTCGAATTGCAGCAGCTGTTTGCGGATATCGAAGTTGCGTGCCTCGACTTTCTGTTGCGCCTTCTCCAATGCCTTATTGATCCAAGGGTGGACGATCGCCTCGCCCTCTTCCAGCCCCAGCCTTTGCAGCATGCTGTCCATGCGTTCCGAGCCGAAAATGCGCATCAAATCGTCTTCCAGGGACAGATAGAAGCGCGACTTGCCCGGATCGCCCTGGCGGCCGGAGCGGCCGCGAAGCTGGTTGTCTATGCGTCGGCTTTCATGGCGTTCGGTGCCCACGATATAGAGCCCGCCCGCGGCTAGCACCTTCTCCCGCGCGGCATCGACCTCGGCGCGGATCCTTTGTTCGACCTGTGCCCGCTCATTTTCATCCTCGATATCCGCCGACTCTTGTTCGACCCGCATGTCGAAGTTTCCGCCCAGTTGAATATCCGTACCGCGACCTGCCATATTGGTGGCGATGGTCACCGCGCCGGGGGCACCGGCCTGGCCGATAATAAGCGCTTCTTGTTCGTGATATCGCGCGTTCAGCACTTTGTGCGGGATCTTGCGTTTGCTCAGTTCGGCCGCCAGTTGCTCCGATTTGTCGATCGATACCGTACCCACCAGGACCGGCTGTTGCCGTTCCTGGCATTCGGCGAGTAGCTTGATGATGGCCTCGTTTTTCTCCCGCATGGTGCGGTAGACTTCGTCATGGGTATCGTCGCGCTGCGCCGGTAGATTTGTTGGAATGTCGACGACTTCCAGTTTGTAGATCTCGGCGAACTCACCGGCCTCGGTCATCGCCGTTCCGGTCATCCCGGCCAATTTCGGATAGTTGCGGAAATAATTCTGGAAGGTGATCGACGCCAATGTCTGATTCTCGACCTGAACCGACACCCCTTCCTTGGCTTCCAGCGCCTGATGCAGCCCGTCCGAATAGCGCCTTCCTTCCATCATCCGGCCGGTGAATTCGTCGATGATGATGACCTTGTCATCCTTGACGATATAGTCGGTATCGCGCGTGAACAATTTATGGGCGCGCAAGCCTTGGTTGACGTGATGCAGCCGGGTCACATTTTCGATGTCGTACAGCCCGCCGGTTTGTAGCTGCCCGCTGTCCCTCAGCAGAGTCTCGATCTTTTCGACGCCTGAATCGGTCAGGGTAACGGCCCGGACTTTTTCGTCTTTTTCGTAGTCTTCTTCCGCCAGCTGCGGGATCAGCTTGTCGATGGCCATATAGTCTTGCGAAGAATCTTCCGCCGGCCCGGAGATGATCAGCGGTGTCCGCGCCTCGTCGATGAGGATGGAATCCACTTCATCGACAATCGCGAAGTTGAACTCCCGCTGCACCATATCCTCAAGGCGGAACTTCATATTGTCGCGCAGATAATCGAAGCCGAATTCATTGTTGGTGCCATAGGTCACGTCGGCGGCGTAGGCAGCCCGCCGCTCGGCATCGCCCAGGCCATGCACGATACACCCAACTTTTAGGCCCAGGAATTCGTAGATTTGGCCCATCCAGCCTGCGTCGCGTTGTGCCAGATAGTCATTGACCGTGACCACATGCGCGCCCTTGCCGGTCAGGGCATTCAAATAGATCGGCAGGGTCGCCACCAGGGTCTTGCCCTCGCCGGTTCTCATTTCGGCAATGCGGCCTCTGTGCAGGACGATGCCCCCCAGCATTTGCACATCGAAATGGCGTTGCTTGAGCGTCCGTTTGGCGGCTTCGCGCACGGTCGCGAACGCTTCCACCAGCAGACTGTCCAGGGACTCGCCGTCGGCGACGCGCTTCTTGAAGGCATCCGTCCGCCCGTGCAGCTCTTCGTCGCTAAGCGCCTCGATCTCCGGCTCTAGCGCATTTATCGCCTGCACCTTCGATTTAAGGGTCTTCAGGTACCGCTCGTTGGCAGTGCCGAAAACGCGTTTGGCAATGCTGCCAATCATCATTTGCCTCGATCTATTGCTCTGGCGGCCGAAAGAATATGGCCACAACCGCGCTCGCGCACGGATTTTCGTTGCAGCGGCGACAGCCTGTAGGTAGGAAGCACGGTAATTCTGTCTAGGGGTGACGGCCACAGCTGTCAACACTCTGTCATCTGGCGGCGAGATTCGCGTTGCCGTGCCACTGCGGAGCATATTTGCACCGGCCACCGATCTACCGCATATTTGCGGGAAATATAGTTGGAACCAATGACCGACAGTCAGACATTTAGGGATATCGAAAGATGCATAGCTTGAAAAGAATCCTTGCAGGAAGTGTTGTTGTTGTTGTTTTGACCGCATCCGCGCTGGCCCAGGACAGTACCCAGCCCGTGGTGAACCCGGTACTGGCAAAAGTAAATGACCATGAGATTCGTCAGTCCGATTTGGTTACGGCCATGTCGCGCTTACCGCCCCAGGCGCGCCAGATGCCGCCCCAACAGCTGTTTCCTGCCATGCTGGACCAGCTTATCAGTCAATATCTGGTGCTCACCGAGGGTTTGGCGCAAAATCTGACAGACGACGAGGAGGTCGAGGAACGGGTCGCCGCGGCGCGCGAGAGCATCATCCAAGACGTCTATCTCACCCGCTATCTCGAGGCTGCCGTCAGCGAGGAGTTGGTTCGCGCCCGTTACGACGAGACCGTCGGCGCCCAGCCCGCCGAAGACGAGGTCAGTGCCCGCCACATCTTGTTGGCGACCGAGGAAGAGGCAAAATCGGTAATCGAGCGGTTGGCTGCCGGTGACGATTTTGCCGCCTTGGCTCAGGAACTCTCCACCGGTCCTTCCGGCCCCCAGGGCGGCGACCTGGGTTATTTTACCCGCGGCCGCATGGTGCCCGAATTTGCCGAAGCCGCCTTCGCTTTGGAGGTCGGTGGGTCCACCGATCAGCCGGTGCAGACCCAATTCGGCTGGCACGTGATCAAGGTCGAGGATCGCCGCCCCGTCGAACCGCCGAGTTTTGAGGCTTCGCGGGCAGAAATTGAAGGCAACATGCGCCAGGACGCCATCCGCAGCCATCTCGAGGATCTGCGCGCCGCTGCCGACATCACCCGTTTCAGCCCTGACGGCACCCCCGTTGGTGAATCGACGCTGCCCGCGGCCAATTAGCTAACCTTGAGGACAACGAAACAACCGCCGGTTATGTCCCAATCCGTTGCGCCAATGCTTGCCGGCGGCCGGTCGCCTTTGGCCCCGGCAAGCTTTCCCGATGTCGCCCCGGTGCCCGGCGTCGAACTGACCGGCGCCGCCATCGGCCTCAAGAAGGGGTCGGGAGCAAAGGATCTGATGCTGGTGAGTCTGGCGCCGGGCACGGTCATAGCCGGCACCCTGACCCGCTCCCGCTGCCCTTCCGCCCCGGTTGATTGGTGCCGCCGCCAGCTTCCCGGCGGCCGGGCTCGAGCCATCGTCGTCAATTCGGCCAACGCCAACGCCTTCACCGGCAATGCCGGCGATCGGGTTGTCGACAACACCGTCGATGCCGCCGCGGCCCTGTTCGGCTGCCCCCGCACCGAGATATTTGTCGCCTCCACCGGCGTCATCGGCGAACCGGTGGCACCCCGTCATATAGGCGACAGTCTCGCCGGTCTTGTCGGCCGGCTGCGGCCCGATGCCTGGGCCGACGCGGCGGCCGCCATAATGACCACCGATACCTTCCCCAAGGCGGCCAGCCGGCAGCTCGAAATAGCCGGCAGGACCGTCACCATATCCGGCATCGCCAAGGGCTCCGGCATGATCGCCCCGGACATGGCCACCATGCTGGCTTTTGTCTTTACCGACGCCGCCATAACCGCCCCGGCCCTACAGACGATGGCCGCCCGCGCCACCGACCGCACTTTCAATTGCATCACCGTCGACAGCGATACCTCGACCTCCGACACCATTTTGCTCGCCGCGACGGGGGCGGCTGGCAATACCCCGATCGCCGATCATCGCGCCAAGCCTGCCGCACCCTTTGCCAAAGCGCTCGAAGCCTTGATGACCGACCTTGCCCAGCAAGTGGTGCGGGACGGGGAGGGGGCGCAGAAATTTGTCACCATTGAGGTCACCGGCGCGGCGTCGTCCCGGGCCGCCCGGCGCATTGGCCTGGCGGTGGCCAACTCGCCTTTGGTCAAGACCGCCATCGCCGGCGAGGACGCCAATTGGGGCCGCATCGTCATGGCCGTTGGCAAGGCCGGCGAGCGCGCCGACCGTGATCGCCTGTCCATCGCCATGGGCGGCGTCACCATCACCCGCGACGGCCAACTGGAGCCCGCCTATGATGAAACGCCGGTGGCGGCGCATTTGCGCGGCCGGGAGATACACATCGCCATCGATGTCGGGGTTGGCAGGGGACGGGCCACCGTGTGGACCTGCGACCTGACCCACGGCTATATATCGATCAATGCCGACTATCGCAGTTGAGAGCGGCTGTAGCGCCACCCGGCTGACCACCAGGCGTCTAACCCTCATGACTCTGCAGCCCGGTCAGGCCGCCGCGCTCATCGCGTCTGCGCATCCCCTGGACAGCATCGCCCACGACATGCTCGCCCCGCCTTTGGGCCGAACCCTGGCCATCGCCCGCCGTGATGAGGGCGACATTATCGGTCTGCTCCGCCTCCGGCCCGGCCCCGATGATGCGGCGGCTCAGCTCGACTTCTGGCTCGCCAAGCCCTTCCGTTGTCAGGGCTACTTGGTCGAGGCCGTGCGCCGCCTCTTGCGCCATGCTTTTGAAAACCAAGGTTTGGCGGCCGTCTCGGCGGCCCCGGCCCCCCCGCAGCACACCCGCGACACGCTCTTGGCCGAGATCGGCCTCCGCCCCGATCGCGGCTGCGCCATCACCCGGCGGCAATGGCTGGCGGAACAGGCACCGCCGACCATTCTGGTCAGTGCCGTAGCACTAATTGATGCCGACAGCCGCATCCTGTTAACCCAACGCCCGGCAGGCAAGGAGATGGCCGGCCTGTGGGAATTCCCCGGCGGCAAGGTCGAACCCGGCGAGACGCCGGAGGCGGCGTTGATCCGCGAATTGGGTGAGGAACTAGGCGTTGACACAGTGCAAAGCTGCCTGGCGCCGCTGACTTTCGCCAGCCACCATTACGAAAAATTCCATCTGTTGATGCCTCTCTTCGCCTGCCGGGTCTGGAGCGGCACGCCCCGGCCCCGTGAGGGCCAAAAACTGGCCTGGGTCCGCGTCGAAAAACTGCGCCAATACCCCATGCCCCCCGCCGACGAGCCCCTCATCGCCTTGCTGCGCGATTTTCTCTAGAGCCCGGCCCTATGACCGCTTCCTCGGGTCCGCCGGGTCGCCCGTTGGCCGCTCCATGGTGCCGAGGGCATCGGCCAGCCGCGCCATCGCCGAGCCTGGGCGCAGGGCTTTCGGTTGCGAGTCCCCCGGTGCCCACCCAGTCAGGAAGAGCAATTCGAAGGTCGCTGGCAGCCGGCCATCCTCTCGCGCGAACAATTCTTGGTAACATGCCGCCGCTGCCTGCAGGGTGTCTCTGCCGGTCGGTCGCCGCCGGCGTTCATGCATGACATTGCTCTCGCCCATGCCGCGCAACTCGCGCATCAGCGTCAGCGGGTCGCCATAGGTTACGTCGATCCGGTCCAGATCCGCCACCGGCAAGGCGAAGCCGGCCCGTTGTAACAGCCCGGCGGCGGTTTGCAGGTCGGCGAATGGCGCCACGCGGGGGCTGACGCCGCCTGCCACGTCGCTCTCCGCCGCCAGCCAGGCTTGGCGTAACTCGATCAGGGTTTCGCCGCCGAGCATGACAGCCAAAAACAGCCCGTCCGGCTTCAATACCGTGCGGATTTGCGCCAGGCTTCCCGGCAGATCATTGACCCAATGCAGGCTGCAACAGGACAGAACCAAGTCGAAACTGCCGGCCGCGAAGGGCAGAGCCTCTTCATCGGCCACCACCGCCGGTCCTTTGCCGCGCCGCAGCATCGCCGCCGACAGGTCGGTTTCCACCAATCTGCCAATCTGTCCCGCGCCCTGGCTCTCCATGGCCCGTCGCAGCGGCCCGTCATGGGCGCCCAGGTCCAGTGCCAGCGGAAATTTCCGTCGCACATCGCCCAGCCGGTCCACCAGCCGGGCCGCCGCCTCTGCGAACAGAAAACCATGTTCGGCCTGCTGCGCCGCGGCGCGGTCACGCCGTTGCCGCAACAATCGACGGTCGAACGGCTGGTTAATATCCTTCATACTGGGCGGCAATATGGGACAAGCCGTTCTTTCACGCAAAGGGCCTGAACAGGGGGCAAGGTGAGCAGGGGACTCGCAATGGCCATGCTCACCGATATTTGGACGCGTTTGCCGGCACTGGGGCATTTGGCCCTCAATGTCATCCTGCCCCCCCAATGCCTCGCCTGTCGTCTCCCCGTGGGTCAGCTCGGCAGTGTCTGCACTTCGTGTTGGCACGGCATCGATTTTCTCGGTAAGCCCCATTGCCAACGCTGCGGTTACCCGTTTGAAGTGGACCAGGGCGACGGCGCCCTGTGCGGCGCCTGCATCCGCCGCCCGCCGGTCTATGACCGTGCCCGTTCGGTGATGGTTTATGGCGGCGTCGCACGGGGTTTGGTGATTGGTTTCAAACATGGTGATCGCATCCACGCGACCCCGGCATTCGGACGTTGGTTGGCCCGCGCCGGCCGCGAATTGCTCGCCGATACCGATCTGATCTTGCCCGTGCCGCTGCACCGCTGGCGTTTGGCACGCCGTCGTTACAACCAGGCGGCTTTATTGGCCCGGGCTCTCGCCGATATTGCCGAAAAGCCCATGCAGCCCTATTTGCTGCGCCGCATTCGCCAAACCCCAACCCAAGGCGGCCTCAACTACCGTGCCCGGACCCGCAATGTACGCCGCGCTTTTGCCATCCCCGCCGGCCAGGAGGCGCGGATTGCCGGGCGCCGGATTCTTCTCGTCGATGACGTACTGACCACCGGCGCCACTGTCAGCGAATGTGCGGCGACCCTGTTGCGCGGCGGCGCGGCGAGTGTTGACGTGTTAACCTTGACCCGCGTCGTCCGCCCTCAAAGTTGAGAAAATCCATGCCCGATCCGTTCCATCTCAGGCCCGCCGAACTGCTCAAGGGTCTCACCGGCGAGCCCGACGAGAATTATGCCGAGGAGCTGCACCATGGCTCTTTAGTGGTAGGGCTTTACGCCCCCCGCGGTGACGA
>QIGO01000236.1 GCA_003230015.1 Alphaproteobacteria bacterium
CCTATAATGTTTGGTTCATAATCTGGCCCAATCAGAAAATCGCGCTGGGAATCGTCGAGGCGGATGCTGCGGAAAAACCGAAAGCGGCCCGTAAAGCGATGCTGTTTTCGCGAACCAATACCTTGCTGTCCATCCCGATGCTGTTCGCCATGGTGGGCGCGCAGAATATGCCCTTCTAGACAAGCGGAAACGGCGACGCGGCGAGCGGGGTCCATTGGGCCCCGCTCGTTGCATTCGCGGTCAAATTTTGCGGCCGATGAAAATATGCCTGCCATCGCGTGGGTCGAGGCGCATTGACCGGCGGAGAATACGGGCGGCGGGTGATTGGCGCCTGGTCGTTGGCGTGGCGATCTGGCGTACTATGCGGAGGCTGCAGTATCTCGACCGCAAAATCAGCGCCGAAAATATTGTCTTTTACCCATACACAAGGATCTTCCATGGGCGGCAGATTGGCGGACCAATCATAACCCTCCCAAGGGTAGCCCATTTCAAAAACAAGTATTTTGGATTTGCCGCGCAGTTTGCGTATCACCTCCATGGCGTTTGACCGTTCGCTCTGGGTGTTCCAGTCATGGGCCTGAGAAGCGCAGAGCATGTGATGGAAGACCGACAGGAACAGGATAATGTCGAAATTCGGCATATTGTCGATGAATTCGGGTGTGATGAGTGCGTGCTGAAAATCAATGTTGGTGATACCCAGTTCGGCCTGTTTGGCCTGGTTGAGCCTGATGAGCTCGGCTTCACCATCAACAGCCACGACCCGTTCCGCGGCGGCGGCAACCGCGAAGCTGAAATAACCGCCGTTGCAGCCGAGATCGAGAATGGATTTGCCGTCAAAATCGACAGCGCCGGTAATCGCCCGCAGGCGGTTCTCGACCCGCCGTCCGCCATGCCAGGGCCGGGAACGGTGGGTGGGGTGATAGTCCAAGCTTACGGCTAGTGGTTGTGCCATGGGTACGTCGCCCGCCTACATCCATTAAAAGGAGATATTGGCTTTTCTAGCAGGGCTATGGCTGGAAGAGCGCGTGACAATATTTGGCTGTTCTATGTCAACGCTAATAGAGCGGCGGCGACGCGACGCTTTTCGCCGGCCAATAGATTGTAGGTCCGGCAAGCCGCACCGGTATCCATAACCTCGATTACCACCGCACGGGCCCGGCAGATTTCTTGAAGACCCGTTGGCGTTAACCGCATGCGCTTGCCGCAGCCGAGGAGAAGAATATCGATCTGTTCGGCCTCGTCGAAGAGCGGGCGCAGTGACTGTTCGTCGATTTCGCTAACCCGTGCCGGCGACCAAGGGAGGGTGCGGGTGGGCAGGACAATGACGGAATGGCTGTGAACGACGTCGGAAATGCGAAACATACCGCCGCCGTAACCCTGGATTATCTGCGGGATCGGTGCATCCGTGCGGGCCATCGATTACCCAGTCCCAGACTCCTGACGTTTGCTCACGGCGGTATTTTTGTCCGTTTCGTCGTCGTCCAGGCTGACGTCCTCGGGGCGCAGTTTCAGAAACAAGAGCACCGGCACGGCAACAAAGACCGAGGAATAGGTGCCGATCAGTACACCCCAGGCCAGAGCGATGGCGAAGTCCTGGATGATTGGCCCGCCGAGAACAATCAGAGAAATCACCGCCAGCAGCGTGGTCAGACTGGTCATCACCGTGCGCGACAAGGTGCTGTTGGCCGACAGGTTGAGCAATTCGAACATCGACAGTTTTTTGTATTTGCGCAGCATTTCGCGTACACGGTCGTAAATGACGACCGTGTCGTTAATGGAGTAACCGGCGATGGTGAGGATGGCGGCGACGGTGGCCAGATTGAATTCCAATTGCGTGATGGCGAATAAGCCGATGGTGGTGAGCACATCATGGATCAGCGCAATCACCGCGCCGACGCCAAATTGCCATTCGAAGCGGAACCAGATGTAGATGAGAATACCAGCCAGGGCCAAGCTGACAGCCAGGATCGCCGCCCTGATCAGCTCCGCGCCAACGGTCGGACCGACGAACTCGGTGCGGCGGTATTCGCTCGCACGGTCGCCGATAGCCTGTTTGAGAATATTGATCGCGGCCAGTTGTTCGGCCTCGGCCCCTTCCTGACGCTGGACGCGGATCAAGACGTCGTCCGGGGTACCAAATTCCTGAATTTGTACCTCGCCAAGGCCAAGACCACCGGTAATCGAGCGCAGTTCGGCAATGTCGGCGGGACCGTCGGTCTTCAACTCAACCAGAATGCCGCCGCGAAAATCGATGCCGAAGTTAAGCCCCTGGATGAGAAATACGGCGATGGACAGCGCCACCAGGACGGCGGAGAAGATGAAGGCAATTTTTCGTTGGCCGACGAAGTCGATGCGGGTGTCGGCGGGGACGAGTTTTAACTTTCGCACGGGCGGCCTCTCCCTATACCGTCATGGTCTTGGGCTTGGCACGCTTGAGCCATATCACGACCAGAAGCCGCGTCACCATAATGGCCGTAAACATGGAGCTGACAACGCCTATGGTCAAAGTGACGGCAAAGCCGCGGATCGGACCGGTGCCGAACTGGAACAGCAGGATCGAGGCAATCAAGGTCGTCAAATTGGCGTCGATGATCGTCGTCAGCGCCCTCTTATAGCCCGTATCCACCGCCGATAAGGGGGTGCGGCCGCCGCGAATCTCCTCTCGGATACGTTCAAAGACAAGAACGTTGGCATCAACCGCCATACCAATGGTCAATACAATGCCGGCGATGCCGGGTAGCGTCAGCGTCGCCTGGAGGAGAGAAAGCACGGCGATGATCAAGAAAATATTCATGGCCAGGGCGACGTCCGCCATGAGGCCGAAAAGGCCGTAGCTGATGGCCATGAAGATCATGACAAGGACGAGACCGATGATCGCGGCGGTTTTTCCCGCGGCGATGGAGTCCGCGCCGAGGCCGGGGCCGACGGTGCGTTCTTCGAGAATCGCGAGGGGTGCCGGCAAAGCACCGGCGCGCAACAAAAGCGCCAGATCCTGAACGCCCTGGACCGTAAACTGGCCGGTGATGATGCCGCTGCCGCCGAGGATTGGCGACTGAATGCGGGGTGCGCTGACGACGCGGTTATCAAGGACGATGGCAAGGCGCTGACCGACATTCTGTTGAGTCAAGTCGCCAAATATGCGGGCGCCGACAGAATCGAAGGTGAAGGACACGACGGGCTGGCCATCCTGGAAAGACGGTTGCGCGTTGGTAAGGCGCTCGCCGCCGACCTCGACCTTGCGGCGCACGATCAGCGTGCCGCCGGGATTGTCCTGGTCGGGCAGTTCCATGGAACCGGCCGGTATGCGGCCGGCCTGGGCGTCCTGGACGGAAACGGAAGAGTCGACCATGTGGAAGGTGAGTTTCGCGGTACGTCCGAGCAAGCGTTTCAGACGTTCCGGGTCACGCAGGCCGGGGAGCTGGACCAGAATACGCTTGTCGCCCTGACGCTGGATGGTAGGCTCGGAGGTGCCGGTCTCGTCAACGCGGCGGCGGACGATTTCAATGGATTGCTCAACCGCGGATGACCGGCGATCGATGATCGCCTGATCCGACATGGTTAGGGTGAATTCGCCGTCGTCGGAAACGGTCACCGTGAGGGACGGGTCGACATCCGCAATGGCCGCACGGGCGCGGGGGATTTCGGCGGGATCGCGCAGCTTGAAGACGACGCCGTTGCCGCGCACGCCCAAGCCGGTGTAACCGATGCGGGGACCGTCCCTTCTGGCGTTGCGGATGCCCTCACGGATGGTCGATACAGTGGTCTCAAGGGTCTCGCGGATGACAGCGTCGACCTCGACCTCAAGCAGCAGATGGGAGCCGCCCTGGAGATCGAGACCCAAATTGAGCTGTTGCTGCGGGAGCCAGCGCGGTACCGAGCCGTCTTCGCCCGTGCCGAAGAAGTTGGGGGCGGCAAAAATCAGCCCAAACAGGCAGACCAGGACTGTCGCAGCGATGTTCCAGCGGCCGTAGTTGACCATTCAGAGGGCTCCCTCGCCGGTGCCTATTTGCGTCCACCGAGCAGGCTGCCAAGAAGACTCTTTGGGGCCTCAGCCGTGCCGCCGCTGCCGGATGCCGAGCCGCCGCTTTTGGCTGGATCAGGCTTTGTCAGGACAGTCGTAATGGTGTGGCGAGCGACCGCCACCCTGACACCTTCGGCGATCTGGACCGTCACCTCAGGATCCGCGGTGGCCTTGGTAATGGTGCCGATGATGCCGCCGCCGGTGATCACCCGGTCGCCACGACGGAGCTGCCCCAGCATGTGCTGATGTTCCTTGCGCTGGCGCATCTGCGGCCGGATCAGCAAGAAATAGAAGACCACAAAAATTAGAATAATAGGTAGAAAGGACACAAAGGCGCCGCCGCCGCCGCCTACAGCCTGGGCGTATGCCGGTGTTATTAGCATGAAATGACTCCTGAAGGGACGGACGCTACGGAACAGAAGCGGGATCATAACCGGGAAGCCCGGAAATGCAATGCCGCCCGGATATGGCGGCAATCGAAAGGGGCGCCCGAGGAACCGCCGGAGCCGATCTTAGACGGACATGGCAGTGGAGTCATGCTAAGCTGGAAGAGCGAAACGCCCTATATTTCCCTAGAGATATGTCCGATAAACCCCTGTTTTCCCTTCTTAAACGCATGGCAGACGCGCTGGAACGAATGGCCCCGGAAGCCACTCGAAAATGTGATCTGACGGCGGCGGACGCGTTTGTCTGGCATGCCGAAGGCGGCTGGCTGGAGCCGATCACAAAACTCAACCATGTGCCGCTGTCGTTGCTACTGGGGATCGAGCGGCAGCGAGATATTCTCGCCGGCAATACGCGCCGTTTCAGCCAAAGCCTGCCGGCGAATAATGCGCTGCTATGGGGGGCACGGGGGACGGGCAAATCGAGCCTGGTCAAGGCCGTGCACGAGGATATCAACAAGGCGCAACCGGGCGCGCTGGCGCTGGTGGAAATCCATCGGGAGGATATCGGTTCCCTGCCCGCCTTGCTGGGCGAATTACGGGCCAGCGAACGGCGGTTCGTGCTGTTTTGCGACGATCTGAGCTTCGATGGCGCCGATGCCAGTTATAAGTCATTAAAAGCCGTGCTGGAGGGCGGTATCGAGGGGCGGCCGGAGAATGTGATCTTTTACGCGACGTCTAACCGTCGCCACATGATGCCGCGCGACATGATCGAGAACGAACGGTCGACGGCGATCAACCCCTCCGAAGCGGTGGAGGAGAAAGTCTCGCTGTCAGACCGGTTCGGGTTGTGGCTGGGCTTTCATAACGCCGACCAAGAGACCTATTTCGCGATGATCGACGCTTATGTCGGCCATTTTGGCCTGAATGCCAATCAGGATTCGCTGCGGGCGGAGGCACTGGAGTGGCAGGTGACGCGCGGGGCGCGGTCGGGCCGGGTGGCGTGGCAGTTTATCCAGGATTTAGCTGGACGGCTGGGCGTGCGGCTGGAATGACGAGCTGATCAGCAACAGTGCGGGATCGACGGCCCGGGCGCCCTTGCGGATCTCAAAATGGAGCTGGGGGATACCGACACCGCCGCTGGAGCCGACGCGGGCGATGACCTGCCCCTTATTGACGATATCGCCGCGGCGGACCAGCAACGCATCGGCATGGGCATAGGCGGTGATCATGCCGCCCGCATGTTTGAGCAAAATCAGGTTGCCGAAACCACGGATTTCGTTGCCGGCATAGGCGACAATGCCGTTTTCGGCAGCCTGCACGGGTGTTCCGCGCGGGGCGGCGATATTGACCCCGTCATTGCGCCGATTGCCATCCTGAGGGCCGAATTGGGCCAACAGCTTACCCTTTACCGGCCAGGCGAAGCCGCTGCCGGAGAGCGGCGGCGGCGCACCGATGGCGAGGACGGGGCCGCCGGCACGCGATGGCGATCTGGGGCGCAGGCGCGGCTGGGGTATCTTTGACCCAGGGAGTGCTGCCGGGCGCGTGCCGGGCGCGGGCAGGACGATCTGGGAATCGGGCAGGACCAGGGCCGTTTTCACCACCGGCGCCGGGGCCGGCGGATCGGCATTGCCGGCACCGGGTATGGTCAATCTCTGGCCGACGACGAGGCGATAAGGCCGCTGCAAGCGGTTGAGCCGTGCCAGGGTCGTCATGTCGACGCCGTAACGCTGGGACACGCCGTAGAGGGTCTCGCCGCCGGCTACGCTGTGCTGACGCTGATTGGGAATGGTCAGGCGCTGGCCGACGCGCAGCATGTAAGGCGACTTTAGCCGATTGGATTGGATAATGCTTTGGGCTGTGAGGCTGTGGAGACGGGCGATTTGATAAACAGTGTCGCCGCGGAGAACAACATAACCTTCGTCGCTTGCTTTGGCGGCGATCGGCGCGGCGGCGGGCTTGTTGGGAGCGGCCGCTGCGATCTGCTGACCCGGTGTCGCGCGCAGTCGAGGCGGCGAGAAATCCGACGCCGGTTTGGCATATGCAACGAGGCGATTCAAAAGACCCGTCGCGGCGCCTGCGAGCGATGACGGCTCGGCCCGCGTACGATCGACGATCGGTGCCGGCGGTTCCGCGCGTGCGCAGCCCGCCAACAAAACTAAAAATGCCAGGGCAAAGCGACCCATCGGTGTTACGCCTTACTCCGTTCTTGGGCCTAGGGCGGCGAATTTAGGGTAGTTTTACTTTGCCAGCAAGACAAAGTATCGGCAGCGTCAACCGGTGGCGGTGCGATCGCGGCCAATACCGGATTCGAGGCGGTCGTAAGTACCGACCTCCAGAGTCTCGCTGGTAATGCCATTGTCGCTCTTGCGAACGCGCAGAAGCCGATGCTGGTCGCCACCCGCGGCAATGGGCAGAATCATGATGCCGCCGGTGGCCAGTTGCTCAATGAGGGCGGCCGGCACTTCGGGGGCGGTGGCGGAGACAATGATACGGTCGAACGGGGCCTGGTGAGGCCAGCCCGCCAAACCATCGCCGACAAGGGTGGTGACGTTATGGAGGCCAAGCCTGGTTAAACGATTGGCGGCCTCCGTCGACAATATGCGGTGGCGCTCGACAGTGTAGACGCGGCGGCACAGGGCGGCGAGGACGGCGGCGTGAAAGCCGCAGCCGGTGCCAATCTCCAGCACTTTCATGCGGTCACCGAGTTCCAGTGCGGCGGTCATGCGCGCGATGCGCAGCGGCGGATCGGCGTATTGGCCGCAGCCAATGGGCAGGGCAATATCGGCGTAAGCCTGCGCGCGCACCGGCGCAGGCAGGAAGTCCTCGCGCGGCAATGTTTCGATGGCGGAGAGCAGAGCCATTTCGGTAAGGCCGGCTTGGCGCAGGCTTAAGATAAGTCTGGCCTTGTCGTCCAAGGCGCTCATTCGATTGCCTGTTTCAACGACCTAAGCGTTGGTTGATGTGTCAGGTCGAGATGGATGGGCGTGACCGAGATTCTGTTACTCTCAATCGCCGCGAGGTCCGTGCCCGGCCGGGCGACGGCTTCGCTGCGCAGGGAACCGATCCAATAATAGGGTCTGCCCCGGGGATCGACGCGTTTTTCGAGGTTTTCGAGAATCTTGCGCTGGCCCTGACGGGTGAGTTCCGCGGGGCCGGCATCGGCGGGCGCGCAATCGGGAAAGTTGAGGTTGATCAGACTGCCCTCAGGCCAACCGGCAGCGCACAGCTTGCGGATAAGACCAGGGGCGAATTTCTCCGCCGTGGGCCAATGAACCTTGGACTGGCCGTTTTTAACATTCTGGCTCAGCGCGATGGCCGGCACGCCGAGGATGGTTGCCTCCATGGCGGCCGCGACGGTGCCGGAATAGGTGATATCCTCGGCAATATTGGCGCCGCGATTGACGCCGGAAAGCAGCAGATCGGGCGGGTCGTCCTTGAGGATCTCCTGCAAGGCGAGCAAGACGCAATCGGTGGGGGTGCCATTGACGGCGAAGCGGCGGCTGGAAAGCCGGCGTATGCGCAAGGGGTCATGGAGGGTCAGAGAATGGGCGGCGCCGCTTTGTTCGGTTTCGGGGGCGCAGACCCAAATGTCGTCCGAGAGTTTGCCGGCAATGCGCTGAAGAATCTTGAGGCCCGGGGCGCCGATGCCGTCATCGTTGGAAATAAGGATTTTGCGGTATCTGATCTTGGCCGGCCAATCATTCATGCGGTGCGATGCGCTCCATGCCGCCCATATAGGGCCGTAATACCGGGGGAATGGTGACCGATCCATCGGCGTGCTGGAAGTTCTCCAGAATAGCGATGAGGGCGCGTCCAACGGCGACCCCGGAGCCATTGAGGGTGTGGACGAAGCGGGTGCCCTTGCCGCCCTTTGGCCGGTAGCGCGCCTTCATGCGCCGGGCCTGAAAGTCGCCGGTGTTGGAACAGGAGGAGATCTCGCGATAGACCCCCTGCCCCGGCAGCCAAACCTCAATATCGAAAGTCCGCCGGGCGCCGAAACCGGTATCGCCGCTGGCCAATGTGACAATTCTGTAGGGCAGTTCGAGGCGCTGGACGATGGCCTCGGCGCAATGGGTCATGCGCTCCTGCTCGGCATCGGATTGATCGGGATGGGCGATGGATACCAGCTCGACTTTATAAAATTGATGCTGGCGCAGCATGCCGCGGGTGTCCTTGCCGGCGGAGCCAGCCTCTAAACGGAAACAGCCGGTCCATGCGGTGACACGATAGGGCAACTCGCTTTCGTCGAGGATGCGCCCGGCGACCAGGTTGGTGAGCGGCACTTCGGCGGTGGGAATAAGATAGTGTCCTTGCGTCGTGACAAATTGGTCGTCGGCGAATTTGGGCAGCTGGCCGGTATTAAACAGCGCCTGATCGCGCACCAGCATGGGCGCGCTGACTTCGGTGTAGCCAAACTCGCCGGTATGGATGTCCAACATGAATTGGGCCAAGGCGCGTTCAAGGCGGGCCAGGGCGCCGGTGAGGATGACAAACCGGGAGCCGCTCATCGCCGAGGCGGTCTCGAAATCCATCAGGCCAAGACTTTCGCCGATGTGGAAATGTTGGCGCGGCGGGAAGTCAAATTCGGTCGGGGTGCCGACAATGCGCAAGACCTTATTGGCGGACTCATCGCCGACGGGCACGTCGGGCGCCAGCAGATTGGGGATGCCGGCAAGCAGGTCATCGAGTTCGGCGGCGACCGCCCGTTCCGCGTCCTCAGCCTGGGCAATCGTGGCCTTAAGCGCGGTGACCTGGGCTTTCAGGGTGCCGGCCTCGTCGGCGCGGCCATTTGCCATGGCTTTGCCGATTTCCCTGGAGGCGTGGTTGCGCCTGGCCTGCTTCTCCTGCAAGTCGGTCTGGATGGTGCGCCGTTTGGCGTCAAGGGCAAGCACCGGCGCCGAAGCCGGGTCGGCGCCGCGGTCGCGAAGACTTTTGTCGAAAGCCTCCGGATGCTCGCGAATCCACTGTAAATCAAACATGCTTTCGGTCCGTCAAAGGTAACGCGACCTTATAGGACGGTACCGGCGAGGCGTCCAGGCGATGCGGCGCTAGCTACTATCTTCGTCTTCTTCTTCAGCGGCTTTTCGGGCGCGTCGCTCAACCAGTTTGCCACACCAGATCGAAACTTCGTAGAGCAGGATGATCGGGATGGCGAGAGTCAGCTGGCTGATGGGGTCAGGCGGCGTGAGTATGGCCGCGGCGACAAAAGCCAGGACAATCGAATAGCGCCGCTTGCGCTTCAGACTATCGGAACTGGTGATGCCAACGCGGACCATCAGGGTCAGGGCGACCGGCAACTCGAACGCCAAGCCAAAGGCAAATAACAAGCGCATGGTTAACGACAGATATTCGTTGACCTTCGGCTCGAGTTGAATCGACAGGCCGCCGCCAGTCGCCAATTGCTCAAAGCCGGCGAAGAACTGCCATGCCAACGGCAGGACAATATAAAAAACGAAGGCGGCGCCGCCGAAAAAAAGGATCGGCGTGGCGATGAGGAAAGGCAGAAAAGCGTGCTTCTCGTTGCGGTAAAGCCCCGGGGCAATAAAGGCCCAGAGCTGGGCCGATATGATGGGGAAAGCGAGAAACAGCGCGGCGAAAAATGCCACTTTGACGTTGGTGAAGAACTTCTCTTGCAAGGCGGTGAAGATAAGCCGGCGGCCTTCCTGCCCTTCCCAAATTTCAGCCAGGGGCTGGACCAGGAAGTCAAATAGCGAGTTGGCGAAATAGAAACAGACGAAAAATGCAAGCAGGAGAGCGATGGCGGCGTAAATCAGGCGGCGGCGCAACTCGACAAGATGGTCGAGCAACGGCATTTTCTTGTCGTCGATGGTACTTTCGCTGCCGGTGGTTTCGCTCACGCTCTGCTACCAGTCTCTGGCGCCTGGGCAGCTATGTCGGGGGTCTCATCGGATGTCTCGGCTGGCTTAATGTCGGGTTTTGGCATCTCATCCGGTTCGGCGTCGGCAGCGGGTGCCGCATTGGGCTTTGATGCCAGCTTGGCCGTTTCGGGGTTCAATATGGAGTTTCCGTCGGTCGTCGGGTCAGATTTGGCGTCCGAGGCAATTTTCTGCTTATCATCGAAGTCGGGGTCAAGGGCCTCTTTTAGATCCTTGTCGAGGCCAATATCGACCGATTCCAGCAACTCACGCTTGATTTCCTGAACGCCGCTGTCACGCGCAATCTCTTCAATGCCGCGCTGGAATTCACGGGCCATGCCACGGGCCTGACGGACAAGCCCGGTTACCGTCCGCAACGCGCCCGGCAGGTCCTTCGGACCGACAACAATCAGGGCTACCACCGCCACAAGGAGCAGTTCGGCCCAACCAAGATCAAACATCGCGGGGTAACCCGTTCAAATCCGGCCTCGGGAGTACCACCCCCGTAGCCCGGCTCGAAACCTGAGAGGCTAACTTTTCGCCGTCTCGTCCTCACGGGCCACATTCAGCCCCTCGTCGATTTTCTTCTTTTCTGCAGCGGCTTCACCTTCATCCTTCATGTTCGACTTGAAAGATTTGATGCCCTTCGCCACATCGCCCATCAACCGCGGGATCTTGCCCCCGCCGCCGAATAGAACCATGACGACGACCAAGACGATCAACCATTGCCAGATACTAAACGCACCCATATTCTGGTTCTCCCAGAGCTCTAACTATATAATTCCATGGCCCAGCCTGGGGAACAGGTCGAACCACACTGAGTCTACAACGCTATGTAACGCTTGGGGCAGGAAAAACAAATACAAGTTCGGTATTAAGATTTAAGCCAACCGTGTCATGGACAGGCGGCAGGACGCAGCCGGGCACCCTGGCATGGACGTGGATGGCCGGTTCAGAGGCCGGAACGGACAGGTGAATCAGGCTGCTCCGGCCCAGCAGACGGGCCGCCTGGACCGTGGCCAGACAGGCGCTGGCCGGGCCGTCGGCCAGAACCAAGGCCTCGGGGCGGATTAAAACCTCCACCATCGTGCCGTCGCGGTGCCCTTTGGCCGGGATTGGTCCCAAATGTGTCACAATGCGGCCAGCCTCGACACGGCCGGAAATACGGTTAACCTCACTGAAGAAGCTGGCCACGAAAGCATTTCGGGGGGCGAAATAGATCTCCTGGGGCGAACCGACCTGGGTAATAGCGCCCTGGTGCATCACGGCAATGCGGTCGGCCATGAACATGGCCTCCTCGGGGTCGTGGGTGACCATCAGGGCGGTGGTACCGCTGCCCTTGAGGATATGCAGGGTCTCGTCACGGACATGGTCGCGCAGGCGGGCGTCGAGGCCGGAAAATGGCTCGTCCAAGAGCATGACGCGGGGCCGCGGGGCCAAGGCCCGCGCCAGGGCGACACGTTGCTGCTGGCCGCCGCTCAACTCGTGGGGATAACCGCCGGCGAGGTCAACCATGCCGACGCTGTCCAGTGCGGCCATGGTGCGTTCGCGGCGCTGCTGATTGTCCGCCAAGCCAAAAGCGACATTGTCGAAGATGGTGAGGTGGGGAAATAGGGCATAATCCTGAAAGACCAGCCCGACACCGCGATTTTCCGGCGGGGTGGAACGCCCGGGCAGGGCCATGGTGACGTCGCCGATCAAGATGGAGCCGTGCTGCAACTCCTCGAGGCCGGCGGCAAGGCGAAGCAAGGTGCTTTTGCCGCAGCCGGAGGGGCCTACCAGCAACAAAATTTCACCTGCCTCGGCGGTCAGGGTGACGTCGTCGACGGCCAATAGCTTGGCGAAACGATGGCTAACGCTGGCAAGGCTCAGGGAGGTCAAATCAGGGCCGTCTCCGGGCCCGGATGGCCCGCCAATCAGGCATCATCGGCCAGCAACGGTTCGGCTAGCTCGCTGTCGTCGTCAGGGAGTGCGGGCGGCAACTCATCGTCGTGGGCGCGGGCGCCGTAGACCGCGATGGCCGGCCGGGCGTCGAGCAGGCCGGCGGCCTTCAATTCCTTGACGCCGGGCAAATCCTTGAGGCTGTTGAGGCCAAAATGGCTGAGAAAAGCATCGGTCGTGAGCCAGGTCGTGGGCCGGCCGGGTACGTCCCGGCGGCGGCCGGGCTTAACCCAGCCAATCTCCATAAGAGCATCCAGGGTGCCGCGGCTGACGGTGACGCCCCGAATATTCTCAATCTCAGCCCTGGTGACAGGCTGGTGGTAAGAAACGATCGACAGGGTTTCCAACGCGGCGCGTGAAAGACGGCGTTTTGTCTCACGCTTGGTCTGCAGATGGGGGGCAAGATCCTCGGCGGTACGGAAGGTCCATTTACCGGCCACGCGCACCAGGTTGACGCCGCGCGCCGCATAGGTGCTGGCGATTTCAGCAAGCAAGGCGGCGACGTCGGTGCCGGATTCGAGGTGACCGGCAATGGCCGCCTCATCAAGGGGCTCTTCGGTGGCGAAAAGGATCGCCTCGATTATTCTAAGCTGCTGTGCCTGTGCCTCGATCATGGTGCCTCCGCCCGGGATTGGCGCCGCCTTAAGTATATAGGGCCGAAATCCTGCTCCTGGCGCAATTCGGCGCGGCCACTGCGGACGAGTTCCAAACTTGCGGCGAAAGTGGCGGCAACGGCTGAACTTCGCATGAGCCCCTGGAGACCGTCCGGTAAGAAACTATCGAAGGTGGCCCATTTCGGAATAGCCCCGAGCATCTCGGAAAGGCGTTGCAGGGCCAGGTCGATGGAATATAACTCCATGGCCTCGATCTGCAGCGTTTCGGCCTTGCCACGGGATTTTAGCTGGCCGTAGGCGCGCAGAAGGTCATAGAGGGTATCGATATAGCAGGGGCGAGAGACGACCTCCACGGCCTCCGGGGTGGCGCGCTGGAATATATCCAAGCCGAGGCGGGGGCGGGCACATAGCTTCTGGCCGGCGTCCCGCATGGCCTCCAGGCGCCGCAACTGAAATGCCAGGGCGGCGGCCAGTTCCTCGCCGGTGGGCTCGTCTTCATCGTCCTTGCCGACCGGCAGCAGCAGGCGGGACTTCAAATAGGCCAACCAGGCCGCGACGACGAGGTAGTCGGCGGCGATTTCCAAACGCAGGCGCCGGGCCTGTTGAATGAAATCGAGATATTGCTCGGCCAGCGCGAGGATCGATATTTTTGTCAGGTCGACCTTCTGCTCGCGCGCCAGAGTCAGCAGCAGGTCGATGGGCCCCTCGAAGCCATCAAGGTCAAGGACAAGCTCGGCGGTCCGGCGCTCGCGATAGTCGACATCGTCGGGGTCGTCCATGGGCGGTACGGGGATGGCCGTGATTTTGGCGCCGCTCACCCTAGCCCCACTGCCGTTGCGATCAGGCGCATCAAATATAGCGCCGGGGTTCCAACCAACCAGGCAAAGACGTTCAAACGCACGCCGATCTGTTGCCCGATCAGAGGCAGGATAAAGATCAGGCCGATGAGAATAAACATCCCTGCCCGCTCCAGTTTGGCAACGCGCCATGCCAGATTCGGCGGCAATAGGCCGACGAGGACCCGGCCGCCGTCTAATGGCGGCAGGGGCAACATATTAAAAACAGCCAGTATGACATTGATTCGTAAGGAATTTATGAGGTTTCTCTGAAGCCAATCACCGGCCGGGTCGGGTGCCAGGAACGCAAGATGCAGGGCCGCCGCCGATAAGACCGCCATGACAATATTGATACCGGGTCCGGCGGCGGCGACGAGGATCATATCGCGCCGCGGCCGGCGCAGGCGGCCGAAATCGACCGGGACCGGCTTGGCCCAGCCGAACAGGAAGGGGGCCCTCACAAACAGCAATAGGGCGGGCAGCAAGATGGTGCCAACGCGGTCGATATGAGCAAGCGGGTTAAAGGTCACGCGGCCGAGGCGTTTGGCCGTGTCGTCGCCGAGGCGCCAGGCGACCCAGCCGTGGGCAGCCTCGTGGAGAGTGATGGCGAATAAAACCGGCAGGACCCAGATGGATGCGGTGAACAGCAATGAGCTCATAGGGCCAATATCTGGGCGAGGCGGGCTTCAAGCAAGGCGGCGTCGATCCGGTCGGGCAAAGGCCGGTGGGTGCGGGCATGGTTAAAACGGGCCATGGCCCGGGGAGTCAGCTGCGGTGTGGATTCGCTCAATGCGACCATTTCGTCAAACAAGCCAGTGCAGTGGAGTACAGCATCGCAGCCGGCTTGCAGAGCCTTTTCGGTGCGGGATACCAGATCGCCGCCCAGTGCCTGCATGGATATATCGTCGGAGAAAAGGAATCCGTCAAAGCCGATTTCGCGACGAACATAGTTGTCGATTACCGTTGCGGATTGGGTGGCGGGATTATCGGGGTCGAGGGCGGGGAATAACAGATGACCCGTCATGCCCAGGGGTTGCGAAGCCAGTGCCTTGAAGGGAAGAAAGTCACTACCAGACAGGTCGTTGGGAGTGGCATTCACCACTGGCAGTTCAAAGTGGCTATCGACCGTGGCGCGGCCATGTCCGGGGAAATGTTTGATGACCGGCAGTATGCCGCCGGCGAGATGGCCCTGGCAAACGGCCTGGCCGAGTTTGGCCACGGTTTGGGGGTCGCCAGAGTAAGCGCGGTCGCCGATCGCCACGGTGGTCTCGGGTCGGGCCAAATCCAATATGGGCGCGCAATTGACGTCAATCCCAGCGGCGTGCAATTCAGCGGCGCAGAGGCGGGCGTTGATGCGGGCGCCCTCGATGGCGCGATCAAGGTTCTGGACGGCCAAGGCACCGAAACGAGCGGCGGGCGGATTGGCGCGCCAATGTGGCGGCCGCAACCTGGCGACGCGCCCGCCTTCCTGATCGATGAGGACGGGGACATGATCGCGGCCGACGGCGGCGCGCAGGCTGGCCACCAGATCCCGGAGCTGAGCCGGGGTCCGGCAATTGCGGCCGAAAAGGATAAAACCGAGAGGTTGCGCGTTGTTAAACAGATCGCGCTCGGCCTTGCTCAGTTGCGTGCCCGCGCAGCCAAACAGGATGGCGCGTGGCGGCTGGTTAGGGCTGGACAACCAAACAGTCCTGCTTGCGCTCCTTCAGACGCGTGCACAGTTGCTGTGCCGCAGCCCGATCGGCCAAGGGGCCGGCCTGGATGCGGTAAAAGGTGCCACGACTCAGTTCCGCCTTCTGAACGTTGAGATCGAGGTCGCCGAGAAGCTCCTTATTGAGCTCCTGGAGGCGCAGCCATTCGGTTTTCGCGGCGTCGCCGCTGGTCAAGGATGCCAGTTGGATGCGCCAGGCAGCGGCGGCGGCGCGAATTTCCGGCACCGGGTCGGCAGGGGGCGGTCTGGCGGCGATTTCAGGCTCCGGGGTGACCGCCGGTGCCGGTGGGGGTGCCTCGGCCAACAGGGACTCCGCCTGCGGCGGTGCTTCCGCTGGCACGGGCTCGGGTAATGGCGGTGCCGGTGGCACTTCGGCCAACAGGGATTCCGTCGTCGGCGCCGGGGGGTCCGGCGCCGCCGCGGCCACCTCGGGCTCCAACGGCTCGGTTGGCGGCGGTGCCTCGGGCACCCGATTGGCCAGGGTATCGACGATGGCGGCGCCGACTTGCACGGGTGGATCCGGTTCGGGCGGCAGCTCCGTAACCTCGACCGAGGGCGGGGCCGGTTTGGCGACCGGTTCCTCGGGCGGGGGCAGCAGGCGCTCGACGCGCGGGGCGCTTTGCCCCGGTGCCAGCCGCTCAAAAACAAGCTTGTCCTGGTGGGGTACCTCCAGGCCGCCGGGATTTTCAGGGCGACGCCTGGTTTCGCCGGGAAGCGCCTGAACCAACGGTGCCAATTCGTCCGAGGCGCGGTAAAAGCCCTTGTTGTAGGCCAGCCAGGCAACGCCGGATGAACCGAACACGGCGATCAATACCGCGGCGATGATGGCCAACCGGGCGTGACCGCCGGTGCCGCCGCGCGGTTGGAGGTCGGGGCGCGGCTCGAGATCGGTCATGACCGCAACTCCTCCAGCGGTTTGACGCCGATGACCTCCATACCGGACGCCAAGACCGTCGCCGCCGCTTGTACCAATGCAAGCCTTGCCAAACTCAAAGCCGGGTCAGCCGGTAGCAAGAACCGCAGCGACGCTTCGTCCTTTCCCTTGGTCCACAAGGCGTGAAAGCTCGCGGCCAACTCCTGCAAATAGAAAGCCAGCCGGTGCGGTTCGTGGGCCAGGGCCGCGCTTTCCACCGTACGGGGCCACACCGCCATGGTCTTCATCAACGCCAACTCCGCCGAGTCGGTCAAGGGGCTGAGATCGACCTTGGCGAGGGCCTCGGGCGACAGGTCGGCGCCCGCCAACTCCGTGGCGGCGTGGCGGAGGACCGAACGGCAGCGGGCATGGGCGTAGTGGACATAGAAAACCGGATTCTCGCGGCTCTGGTCCTTGACTTTAACGAGATCAAAATCCAGGGCCGCGTCATTCCTGCGGGTCAGCATGATGAAACGAACGACATCGCCGCCGACCTCATCGAGCAGCTCTTTGAGCGTGACAAAGGTGCCGCCGCGTTTCGACATAACCGCCGGTTCGCCAGCGGCCAACAAACGGACCATCTGGCACATTTTTACGTCGAGATCGCCCTTGTTTTCGGTGAGCGCCTTGACCCCTGCCTGCATGCGTTTGACGTAACCACCATGGTCGGCGCCGAGCACGTCGATCATGGTGGAAAATCCACGCCGGTATTTGTCCAGATGATAGGCCAGATCGCTGGCGAAATAGGTCCAACTGCCGTCGGATTTTTGTAAGGGGCGGTCGGTGTCGTCGCCAAATTCGCTGGCACGAAACAATAGTTGCGGCCGCGGTTCCCAATCCTCGGGCGCTCTACCCTTGGGTGGTTCGAGGGTGCCGCGATAAAGCAAGTCACGGCTTTTCAGTGTCTCCAGCGCGTTTTCCACACCGCCGGAATTGATCAGCGATTGTTCGGAGGTGTAAACATCATGGTGGACGCCGATTGAGGCCAAGTCGCTCTTTATCAGCGCCATCATGGCGTTGGTGGTAAAGGTGCGGAATTCCGGCAACCATTGTTGCTCGCTGAGATCGCGCCATTTGGCGCCATCGCGCTGGGCAAGGGCCTGACCAACATCGATGAGATAGTCGCCGGGATAGAGGCCCTCGGGGATGGCGCCAATGTCCTCGCCCAGAGCCTCGCGGTAGCGCAAATGGGCCGAGCGCGCCAAGACATCGATCTGACCACCGGCGTCGTTGACATAGAATTCGCGGGTCACCGCATAACCGGCCTTGGCAAGCAGCGATGCCAGGACGTCACCGACGACAGTGCCGCGGGCATGGCCGACATGGAGCGGACCGGTGGGGTTGGCGGAGACATATTCCACATTAACCGGCGTGCCAGCGCCAAAATTTGAAGCACCGTAGCCGGTTCCGGCCTTGAGCACGTCACGGATACGGGCGCGCCAGAAATCGTCCTCCAGGCGAATATTTATGAAACCAGGGCCGGCGATGTCGACGCCGTTGACGTGGCTGGCGGTGGCCAAGCGATCGGCGATCGTTTGGGCGAGATCGCGTGGTTTCAAACCGGCCGGCTTGGCAAGAACCATGGCGGCGTTGGTGGCGAGGTCGCCGTGGGACGGGTCGCGGGGCGGTTCGACGGAAACGCGGCTGAAATCCAAGCCGGAGGGAAGCTCTCCGGCTTTCTCGAGAGCCTCCAACTCAACCAGCAATACGTCCCGGAAATGCTTGAATACATTCATAAACTACATGGTCTTTTCAAGTTGGAACAGCTCCGCGTATGTGTCGAGCGCGTAGCGGTCCGTCATACCGGCGATGTAGTCGGCAATGACGCGGGCACGCCCACTCTCATCGCGGCCCTGCGCGCGGTCACGCCATTCGGGTTTTAGCAATTCCGGCTCGGCCAGGAATAAATCGAAGAGAGCTTTGACAACGCGGCGCGCCTTGCTGGTCATGCGGTTGACCCGGTGATGACGGTACATATGGGTAAACAGGAATGCCTTGAGGGTCCGGTTGGTTTGCAGCATCGCCGCCGAAAAGGCGCCCACCGGGCGATCGAGCGCGCGGATCTCGGCCGGCGACCCAGCACCCGACGCCGCAATCCGGTGACGGGCCTGGCCCAGCAGGTCGGCCACCATATCGCCGATCAGGCGCCTGATGACCTCATGAATATGGCGCGACTGGCCGACCTTTGGATAGCGGCGGCGCACGTCCGCCACAGCCGGCCCGACCAGAGGCAAATCAATCAGGGCATCAAGGTCGAACAGACCGGCGCGCAAACCATCGTCGAGGTCGTGGCTGTTATAGGCAATGTCGTCGGCCAGGGCCGCGATTTGCGCCTCGGCGCTGGCGAATGTGGCCAGTTCCAGGTCATGGGTGGCGGTATATTCCGTGACGGCGCCGGGTAGAGGTTTATCTTGCTCGGCATGGGGCCCGATCAGTGGGCCGTTATGCTTAACCACCCCCTCGAGAACCTCCCAGGTCAGATTGAGGCCGTCGAAGTCGACATAGCGTTGTTCGAGCTTGGTCAATATCCGCAAGGTCTGGGCGTTGTGGTCGAAACCGCCATAGCCAGCCATCGCCGCGTCCAAGGCTTCCTCACCGGCATGGCCGAAGGGCGTGTGGCCAAGATCATGGGCCAGGGATACGGCCTCGGCCAAATCCTCGTTGAGGCCCAGATTGCGGCAGATCGTGCGGGTGATCTGGGCGACCTCAAGGCTGTGGGTCAGCCGGGTGCGGAAATGGTCGCCTTCATGGTAAACAAAAACCTGGGTCTTGTGCTTCATGCGCCGGAACGCACCGCAATGGATTACCCGGTCGCGATCACGCTGAAAGGCACTGCGGAAGCTACTTTCCGGCTCGCCATACAGGCGGCCACGGCTATGCTCCGGGGCGCAGGCGTAGGGCGCCAGGAGGGGACCATAGGCGGCAGCGACAGGCTCAGACATGGGCGGCAAAGTAGGTAGACGTAGCCCTTTTGCAACGGAAAATTGACAATGGCTCGCAGATACTTAAGTAACGCAAGGTTAGACCCGGGTTGGCGGCTTGGATGGGACGAGTATAGATGACCGATTCGTTAACCCCAACACAAGGGGACAGTGCGGCCACCGCCGCACCGCAGGGCGCGCGCGTGGTTACCATGAGTGAGGCCGCGGTGCGCCGCGTCAAGGCGTTGCTGATCGCAGAAGGCAATGATCAGCTGATGCTGCGGATCTTCGTCTCCGGCGGGGGATGTTCGGGATTCCAATATGGCTTTTCCTTCGACGATAGCGTCAAGGAAGACGATCAGATTTTTGAATATGGCGGGGTCAAGCTGGCGGTGGACGAGACGTCGCTGGATCTACTTGGCGGCAGCGAGGTCGATTGGGTCGAGGGCCTCGCCGGGTCGGCCTTCCAGATCAATAACCCCAATGCCAGTTCATCCTGCGGCTGCGGGTCGTCGTTTTCGATCTGAGCGACGACGAAGCCGCCGTGTTATGAATAGGGTGCCGGTTGGCATTGCCAATTCATTGTGGGTGGACAGGTGAAAATCGCGACTTGGAACGTAAACTCCATCAAGGCACGGTTGCCGCGGGTATTGGAATGGCTGGGCGCTGAGTCGCCGGAAGTCGTTTGCCTGCAGGAAACAAAATCCATCGACGATAATTTTCCGCGGCTGGAGATCGAGGCGCTGGGTTACAACCTCGCCATACATGGCCAGAAGACCTACAACGGCGTTGCTATCCTGTCGAAATATCCGCTTGAAGATGTGCGTCCGGGGCTGCCGGGGGACGGTAGCGACGAACAGGCGCGCTATCTGGAAGCCTGGATCGATGCCGGTGACGAGGGCGTGCGGGTCGCCAGCATTTACCTGCCCAACGGTAACCCGACCGACGCACCGAAATTTTCCTATAAACTCGCCTGGATGGACAGGCTGGTCGCCCATGCCGCCGCGGCCCTGCAGGCCGAGGAGCCATTGGTGCTGGCCGGCGACTACAACATCATTCCGGCGGACGGCGATTGTTACGACGCGGCGGCCTGGGAAGGGGATGCGTTGACGCGGCCTGAGTCGCGGAGCCGGTTTCGCACCCTGCTGAATTTGGGTTTCACCGAAGCCTGGCGGACGCTGCATCGGGAAATCCACTCCTACACTTTTTGGGACTATCAGGCCGGCGCCTGGCAGAAAGACAATGGGGTGCGGATCGACCATTTGCTGCTCTCACCGCAGGCGGCGGACCGGTTGCTGGCGTGCGAGATCGACAAAAAACCGCGGGGAAAATCCAAGGCTTCGGACCACACACCGATCTGGGTCGAATTGGGTGCCCCGGGCGAACCCCTTGTAAGTGTTGACAAAGGATCGATTGCGGCATAATCGGGTCTGCTCAACAATTGAAAGGAGGTGATCCGATGTCTAGTGATTTAGGTGCTCTCTCGATCCGCCGAGGTGTCGATCGCTGGCAGTGGGGTAACCTCACTCGCGGGCGCTGATACCATGATCGCTTGATCACGGCTTGCGAGAAGCCTGTTCACGGAAAGGCGGCCTTTGTGCCGCCTTTCTTGTTTTGAGCACACAGAAGGCAGCAACCATGGCGCCAGGCTCGCGCTACGACATACTTTTTGAACCGGTGACAATCGGGCCGGTGACGGCGCCCAACCGGTTCTATCAAGTACCCCATTGCAACGGGATGGGGCATCGCCACCCGGAACGCCTCGCCGCGATGCGGGGGATCAAGGCCGAGGGGGGGTGGGGCGTCGTATGCACCGAGGAGGTTGAGATCCATCCGTCCGCCGAAATCTCGCCGGCCATCGAGGGGCGAATTTGGGATTCTTCCGACATACCCGCGCATCGGCTGATGACCGATGCCGTACATGAACATGGTTCCTTGGCGGGTATCGAGTTGGTCTATAACGGGTTTCACGCACCAAACCGGGAAACCAGGCTGCCGCCGATGGCGCCGAGCGCCATGCCGGTTGGCGATCACGACCCGGTTCATGCGCGGGCGATGGATCTGCGCGATATCCGCAATCTGCGGCGTTGGCACCAGGAGGCCGCATTGCGCGCCAAGGAGGCGGGGTTCGACGTTATCACCGTTTATGCCGGGCACAGCATGTCGGTGCTGATGCATTTCATGCAGGCGCGCTTCAATCACCGTGGCGACGATTATGGCGGCTCGCTGGAGAACCGGGTGCGCCTGACACGGGAAATCCTTAGCGATGTGAAGGACGCGGTGGGGGACGTTTGCGCCGTGGCGTTCAGAGTCTGCGTCGAGGAGATGATCGGGCCGGGGGGTATCACCGCCGAGGGCGAAGGCCGCGACATGGTGGGATTGCTGGCCGAACTGCCCGATCTGTGGGACGTCAATGTGAGTGGATGGGCCAATGACAGCGTGACGGCGCGATTCGAACCGGCAGAAGGCTATCAGGACCAATATACCGCGTTCGTGAAGTCGATGACGACGAAACCGGTGGTCGGGGTGGGCCGGTATACCTCCGCCGACGCCATGGTGGCGAAGATAAGGGGTGGGGTTCTTGACCTCATCGGCGCGGCCCGGCCGTCGATCGCCGACCCGTTCCTGCCGAACAAAATTCGGGACGGGCGGATGGACGAGATCCGGGAATGTATCGGCTGCAATATCTGCGTCAGCGGCGACATGCTGAGTGTGCCGATCCGCTGCACGCAGAATCCAACCATGGGAGAGGAACGCCGGCGGGGCTGGCACCCGGAGCGGATCGCGGCGAAGGCGTCGGACGATCCGGTGTTGGTGGTCGGCGCCGGGCCGGCCGGGCTCGAATGTGCGCTGCAACTGGCCAAACGAGGCTACCGCGTGACGCTGGCCGAAGGCGGTAGGGAAGTTGGCGGACGGGTCAATCTGGAAAGCCGGCTGCCCGGCATGGCCAGCTATGGGCGGGTCAGAGATGTTCGCGAGGGCCTGCTGCGGCAGATGGCGAATGTGGATATCTATCTGGATAGCAGACTGGACGCCGACGCGGTGATGGAATTTGGATCGCCCCATGTGGTTCTAGCCACCGGGTCGATCTGGCGGCGCGATGGTACCGGGCGGCGGCATCAGCGGGCCATTCCGGGGTTGGGCGGCTGCCGGGTCTATTCGCCGGACGATGTGATGGGTGGCGATGTGCCAGCCGGCCGGGTGACGATCTTCGATGACGATCACTACATCATGGGCGGGTTGCTGGCCGAGAGCCTGGCCAACCGAGGTGCTACAGTCACCTTGGTAACACCGGCGCCGCTGGTTTCGCGATGGACGGAGAATACCCTGGAGCAGGCAAGGATTCAGACGCGTCTGCTGGAGAAAGGGGTGAAGATCATTGCCAATCATGATCTCGCATCGGCTGATGAACGGGTGTTGCGGCTCGCTTGCGTCTTTACCGGCAAAGCTCGTGAATTGGAGTCAGATGCCCTGGTCCTGGTGACGGCCCGCGATCCCCGCGACCAACTGTTCGGCGATTTGCGGGGAGATGACCGCGCGGCC
>QIGO01000244.1 GCA_003230015.1 Alphaproteobacteria bacterium
GTCCTCCTATTACCTGGCCATCGGCGAGGCCTCCGGGGAGCCGGTTCTAAAGGCAATCTGCCGGTATCTGGCGGCGGATGAGTTGCGCCACTACAAACTGTTTTATACCCACTTGAAAAGATATCAGAAGCTCGAACGGGTGGGGTTTTGGCGCCGTCTCGTCGTTGCCTTATGGCGTATCGGCGAAACCGAAGATGATGAGCTTGCCTATGCATATTACGCGGCGAATTTACGTCAGGGCGCGTATGACCGGCGCCGCGCCAACCGTGCCTATATGCGGCGGGCCTACTCATTCTACCGGCCCCATCATGTGGAGCGGGGCACGGCAATGATATTCAAGGTCCTCGGCCTGCCACCCAATGGCTGGTTGTGCGGCCTCGCGGCCAGATTTGGTTGCTGGTTCGTGCGCAATCGCACGCGGCGGCTGGGCAGCTTAGAGCGGGTCGGAGATGCGTTGTAGGTTTTGTAGCTCGCGGCAGTGAACCTCGTGGTTCACGCCTCCGCATGGGCGCCGGAGGGCCGGCGGGCCGCAATTCGCGGCCGTCTCGTAGATCCTGGTCGGATCTACTCGGGGGTTTTTGTGCCGGAAGATCAAGGTGTTTACGGTCGAGGCAACGGCGAACGGCGATAGTCGTTGCCGGGATGGGCTAGGTGTGAAAACTCGGCGGCGAGGGCTTGGTAGATCGTGCGTTTGAAGGGTGCTGCCCGGCTTGGCAGTTCAGCGAGCGAGATCCAACGCCAGGCGGCGAATTCGCGCGCCGGCGTGGCGATATCGATCAGGGTATCGGGCGCGGCGAGGCGGCAGGCGAACCATTTTTGACGCTGGCCCTGGAAACGGCCGCCCCAGTTCTTGGCGACAAGGTCGGCGGGCAGGTCATATTGGTGCCAGTCGCGGCTTTCGGCGAGCCGCTCGACCCGGTCGGTGCCGATTTCCTCCTTGAGCTCCCGCTGGGCGGCGTTCCAGGGGGTCTCGCCGTCATCGATACCGCCCTGGGGCATCTGCCAGGCGCCGGGGGTGTCACAGCGCTCGCCGACCCAAACCAGGCCGGCGGCGTTGAAAAGCATGACGCCGACACAAGGCCGATAGCGCGGTGCTGGGCTGTGCACTTAGCGGTCCTCTTGCAGGTTGACAACCGCCGACAGGGGGGCCAGGGCGATCCCGCGCTCTTCAAGACCCTGGGCCCAGGCGCGCACGCGCTCGATGGTTACCGGATAGGGCTGGCCAATAACGACGGAGGTGCCGACTTCGAGGGCAATGCGTTCAGCTTCGGCAAGGCGGGCATCGATACTGACCCGGGTGACCTCGCCGGTGTCCAGAAAACGGTCATTGATGGCGCGGGGTACATTCAACTCGGTGGCCAATTTGGTCGCCACACTGCGTGCCGAAGCGCGGCTGTCGAGCAACAACAGACCACGGTCCTTGAGGGTCTGGATCACCGGCAGCATGGCGTCGCGCGAGGTCGTGAAACGCGAACCCATGAAGCTGGTAACGCCGACATAACCGGTGACCCGGCTGAGGCTCCAGTCGAGCCGGGCCAAATTCTGCTCCGGGGTGAGAGCGGTAAATAACGCCTGGGGCCCGGGATCGCTGCTGGGATAGTCAACCGGCTCCATGGGCAGGTTGAGCAACACTTCATGACCGGCGGCGCGGGCTAGTTGGATCCAATGCTGCAAATTGTCGGCGTAGGGCTGAAAAGCCAATGTGACGGCACCGGGCAGGCCCTGAATCGCCGCCTCGGTGGCGGCGCTGGAGAGGCCGAGGGAGGTAAATACAACGGCGACGCGCGGCCGCGGATCGTCGGCTGCGAAAGGCCGGGCGTAGACTTGCCAGGGTTCGCGGCCGTCAGGCGCCACCTTGGGCAGGAAACCCTGGGGCGTGCGTTCAATCAAATCGAGATCGGAATCCGGTGGTAGTGCCGCCGGCCCGGTGGGCAGGCTTGCCAACTGCGGCGGGGGGCTGGCTAGTGGTTCTTCCGGCAGCGACGGGGCCGGCTCGGGGGTGCGGGCCAGTTCCCGGGCAGGCGCCGTGGCCTGCGGTTTCGCAGGAGGCGGCTCAGCGGTGTCTTGGCCGGGCGGGGCAGAAGATGCCAGGGGCGGCGGCATGTCGAATGCGGCGGCGGGAGAGGGCAGGGCGATCGCCGCGCTGACGTTGACGGGGTCATCACCGCCGATGATGAAACTGGCGACAATTGCCGAGATCACCGCAGCAACGGCAAAAACCGCAACGGGAAGGATGATCTTTCCGGGGATGGGTTTCTTACCGGCCTTGATTTGCTTGCCGCTTGCCTTGGCGCTCACAAATAATGTTCCCGCTGGCGGTATGTCGATCGATGGGCGGCCCCGCGGGGTGCCGGGCCGCCCATCCGTCAGTTTACTGTATTAAAGCTGTACAACGAGATTCCGCGAATCAGGTCGACAGCCCGGGCGAGCTGATAGTCGGCCGGCGTGTCGTTTTCGCCCACCTGCGCGGCACCGTTGTCGCCGTCGGGGCCTAGCTCGCCGCTCAAGGCATTGCGCAAATCGGACTCACGTGTGCGGCCGGCAACCTCCAAGGACTCAATGCGGGACTGGGGTACGTCGATGTCCGGGGTAATGCCGGTCTGCTGAATCGAGGTGCCGCTGGGGGTGTAGTATTTGGCCGTGGTCAGGCGCATGGCGCCGTGACCGGGGATGGGAATAATCGTCTGTACCGATCCTTTGCCGAATGACTGAGTGCCGAGGATGACAGCGCGGCGATGATCCTGCAGCGCGCCGGCGACAATCTCCGACGCCGATGCCGATCCGCCATTGATCAAAACAACCAAGGGTAAGCCGTCCAGCAGGTCGCCGGCCGTGGCGTTGAAGCGGGAGGATTCATTTTCATCACGGCCGCGGGTGGAGACAATCTCACCGCGGTCGAGGAAGGCGTCGGAGACGCGCACCGCCTGGTTGAGCAAACCGCCAGGATTGTTGCGCAGGTCGAGCACCAAACCGCGCATATCGCCGCCGAGTTCCTTGCGGAGCTTCTTTATTTCACGGTCGAGGCCGGTGTCGGTCTGTTCGTTGAAAGTGGTGATGCGGACATAACCGACATCGCCTTCGACACGGCTGCGGACGGATTGGATTCTCACCACATCGCGGGTCAGGGTGACATCGAACGGTTCAACGCCTTCGCGGCGGATGGTCAAGACAATATCGGAATTGATCTTGCCACGCATGCGCTCGACCGCCTCGGCAAGACTAAGGCCGAGAACCTGGGTGCCGTCGAGATGGGTGATAAAGTCGTTGGCCTGGAGACCGGCGCGCGCGGCCGGCGTGTCGTCGATGGGGGAGACGACCTTGACCAGCCCTTGTTCCATGGTGACCTCAATGCCCAGACCGCCAAACTCACCGCGGGTCTGGACCTGCATGTCGCGGAAGTTCTTTTCATTGAGATAGCTGGAATGGGGGTCCAGGGATGTCAGCATGCCATTGATGGCGGCCTCAATAAGCTCCTCATCAACGGTCTCGTCGACATAAAAATTACGCACACGTTCGAAGATATCGCCAAACAGCTCGAGCTGGCGAAATGTGTCATCGGCCGCCGCCCGTGCTGTTACAGGCATCAGGAGCGAAAGGCTGATGAGGCCTACCGTGAGAGTTTTCAGCATTGTCCATTCACCTTGTTGTGCTGGCCGCTAACCACGGCAGCGGGTTGATCGGTTGGCCATCGCGGCGTAGCTCGACATACAACCGCGACTGTTCTTGCGTATTCGAGGTGGCCGTTCCTTCTTCACCACCGGTAATCCCAACCGGTTCTCCGGCGAGCACCCACTGCCCGACAGGTGCATCGATTCGTCCCATACCCGCAAGCAGAGAATGATATCCCTCGCCATGCTCAATGATCAAGATTTGCCCAAAACTACGAAAGGGGCCGGCAAAAGCGACTTGACCATCCCAGGGGGCGACAACGAGGGAGCCAGGACGGGTCTGGTAGGTCAGTCCCCGACTCTTGCCGCCGAAATCGGTGGGGTCGTTGTAGGCGATGATAACAGGGCCGGCTGCCGGCGATGTCAAGGCGCCGCGGGCGGCGGAGATCGACGGGGTGCCCGGCGGCGCGCCGGATAGCGCGCTGGGTGGGGGTGGGGGTTCGGGGGACTGACGGGCGGGTTCGCCAGGACGCGGCGCCGGCGTGGCGCGGGCCAGCTGTTCGGCGCGCTCGCGGGCCTGACGTTCACGTTCCAGGGCAATGCGGCGGCGTTCGATACTTTCGGCCTCAAGCTTGGCCAGCAGTTCTTCGAGACTTTGCGCCTCGCGAGTCATCTGCTCAATGCGGCCGAGCGCGGTTTCGCGGGACTCGCGGGTCTGGCGCAGCAAGTTGGTTTTCTGATCGGCCAGGGATGTGAGGCGAAACCGCTCCTGGGAGAGCGCCTCGCCAGCAATGTTCAGATCAGCCCGGCTGGCCGCGATGCGGGTGCGGATCTGGGTCAGGGCATCGACCTGGCGGCGCAGATCGCGGGCACGGCTCTCGATACGCGGTACCGTGGTGCGCAAGAGCAGACCGCTGCGGACGACGTCGTTGGGGTCGGCGGGGGTGACAAGCAATGCGGCCTGGGGGCGCAGGGCTATTCGTTGGAGCGCGGCCAGCGTGTTGCCGAGATCGCGGCGGCGTTCCCGCAGTGCGGCGCGTTTGGCCTCCTCGTCGCGGGTCAGCGTGGCGAGCTCTTGCTCGAGGCTGGTCATCGTTTCCTCATGCTGCCGGGCGGCGGCGGCGGCGGCGACCATTTGCGTGCGAATCCCGGCAAGTTCGTCAGCCAACTGCTGTTCGCTGCTTTGCAGCTTCCTGGTGACGGCGCGGTCGGCATCGATGCTGCTTTCAATTTTGCGCAGGCGGTCTTCAATCTGGACGTCTTGACGGCTGTTTTCCTGGGCATGTGCCGTGGTCAGGGTCAGCGCCACCGCCACCGCCACCGCAATGGACGTCACGACAAGCCCTAATTGGCGGCCCCGGCCAATCCCTATGGACATGGGGCTAGGCAAGCGCGGGGGCGGCCTGGTCCGCTGCCGCCGAGGCACGAATAATGAGGGATTGCCCGGTCATCTCCGGCGGTTGGGGGATATTGAGAAGCTCCAAAAGGGTTGGGGCGATATCAGCAAGGCCGCCACGGGAAAGACCGGTGGCACCGCGGTTTTCGCCGACCAGAACAGCGGGCACGGGGTCGGTGGTGTGGGCGGTATGAGGCTCGCCGGTGACCGGGTCTTTCATGCGTTCGCAATTGCCATGGTCGGCGGTGATGATCATGGCGCCGCCAGCGGCGGACAGAGCCTGCTCGATGCGCCCGAGACAGCGGTCGACCGCCTCGACCGCGAGAACCGCGGCGTCATAGTTGCCGGTGTGGCCAACCATGTCGCCGTTGGCAAAATTGACAATAATGAGATCGAAACGATCAGCCGCGATGGCGGCGGTGAGCCGGTCGGTTAGTTCGTCAGCACTCATCTCGGGCTGCAGATCGTAAGTCGCGACCTTGGGCGAAGGCACGAGAATGCGCTCTTCGCCGGCGAATTCTTGCTCGTCGCCGCCGTTAAAAAAGAAGGTCACATGGGCATATTTTTCGGTTTCGGCAATGCGCAACTGTTTGAGGCCGGCGCGGGCGGCTATTTCGCCGAGAGTGTTAACAGTTTCGATCGGTGGGAAGATTTGGCCGATCAATGGATTAAGCGAAGCGGAATATTCGACCATTCCCAAAGCGGCGGCAAAACGCAGGACGCGGGGCCGCTCGAAACCATCGAAAGCGGGATCAAGCAAGGCGGTGAGAATCTCGCGGACGCGGTCAGAGCGGAAATTCGCCATGACGACGCCGTCGCCGTCGCGCATGCCGGCATAGTCGCCAATAACCGTTGGCAGGATGAATTCATCGCCGGTATCGGCGGCGTAACCGGCGGCGATGGCGCCGCCGGCATTGGGGGCTTGCTCGCCGCGGCCAGCGACCATGGCGGCATAGGCCTTGGCGACCCGCGGCCAGCGCTTGTCGCGGTCCATGGCGTAATAACGGCCGCTCACCGTGCCGACGCGCAGATTGGGCAAATCGCTGACGGCGGTGAGAAATGCCGCCATGAAACCATCGGCACTGCGCGGCGGTGTATCGCGGCCGTCGAGAAAAGCGTGGATCACCACCGGCACGTCTTGTTCGCTTAGAGCCCGGGCCAGGGCGGCGATGTGATCCTGCGTGGCATGGACGCCGCCGGGCGAGAGCAGGCCCATAAGGTGGGCGGTGCCGCCGCTGGCCCGCAGCTTGGCGGCGAATTTCTGCAAGGCCGGGCGCCGGGCGAGGCTGTTATCGGCGATGGTGGCGCTGATGCGGGGCAAATTCTGGAGAATTATGCGCCCGGCGCCGATGGTCATGTGACCGACCTCGGAATTGCCCATTTGACCCTCGGGCAGGCCCACGGACGCACCGGATGTGTCGAGAAGGGTGGCCGGGCAGCTACTGGAAATCCGCGTCCAGTTCGGCGTTTTGGCGCCGAGGATGGCGTTGTCGGCGGTCTGCGGATTGTGACCCCAGCCATCCAAGATACAAAGCACCACCGGTTTAGGGCGCTTTTGCAAGCTCATCCCAATTGCCTCCTACCGCATGCGCGCTGCCGTCGGGGCCGGGCACGGGCCACCGTTCAGAGCGGTTATATAGTCCTTTGCGGCCCCGTATGATAGGTGGACACAGTCAATACCGCGTTAACAAAGGGGCCAGGACAAGGGGTTTCAGGCACGGTGATAGGGGTGGCCGCTGAGGATTTGCTGAGCCCGATAAAGCTGTTCGGCCAGCAAGGCACGGGCGAGCTGATGAGGCCACGTCATGGCGCCCAGGGAGAGCACCAGCCGGGCCCGATCGAGCAGGCTTTGGTCAAGGCCGGCGGCGCCGCCAATGACAAAAGCCAGGTCCGACACACCATCGTCTTCCCAGCGGCCCAGGCGGGCGGCAAATGCCGGGCTGGCGAGCGTTTCACCCCGCTCAGCCAAGGCGACCAGGGTGGCACCCTTGGCCAGAGGACGGGCGAGCAAGGCGGCTTCGGCGGCGCTCAATTTGGTCGCGGCAACGGGGCTGCGCAGGTCATGCTCGGCCAAGGTCAGGGGCCAGCGGTTGATGCGCCGGGCATAGAGTTCGTACAATGCTGCTTCCGGCCGGCTGCGCGCCCGGCCGATCGCACTTATCAGGATCCGCAAAGCGAACGCCTCCCGGCCTGGTGCTAAGCGGCCGACTCCGGCGAGCGCTGCTCAAGCGTATCGGCGTCCCACAGCCGCTCAAGATTGTAATAGTCGCGGACCTCGGGGCGGAACAGATGGACGACGATGTCACCGGCATCGACCAAGACCCAGTCACATTGCTGCCGGCCTTCGATGCGGGGTAGGTTGCCGCCGCCGCGTTTGAGCTTTTGCTGCACATGGTCGGCCAAGGTGGCGACATGGCGGCGCGAGGTGCCGCTGGCGACGACCATATAGTCGGCCATGGGCGATTTACCGGCAAGGGGGATTGTATGAATGGCAGCCGCCTTGTCATTGTCCAATGACCGTAGGATCAGCGCCAGGAGTTGCTCCGTCGCCATGGGCGGGATGTCCGATGGGGGCGGGGCTGTTGTTTGCTCTTGTGCTATGACCGTGACCTCGTTTGAGTGTTAACGTCTATAAGATACACCTCGCCGGGCGAATTACCAGTCTAGGCGTGTTTGCCGGCGGAAAAGCGGTGTCCGCTGTTCCTGGAAACACTCTAGGCTGGCCGCGGCCAGGCGCCTTGGGCGCGTAGATGGGTCGCGGAGGCGGGATGACGGCGAAAGGGCAGAAAAACCCAGGCTGGCGGCGGCTGGTTCACAATCGTGTGGGCGGCGCGGGCCGGGAGTCGGTATGGGGCCATGCGATGTGCCGCGATACCAGCTAAAGCTTTGAAATCATATGGTTTTCTGGCGAAGACTACGATCGGCATTCGATCGAGGATGCGGGTCCAGTGCTGCCATTGGGGCAGTTGGGCCAGATTGTCGGCGCCCATGAGCCAGACGAAACGGGTGGCGGGCAATTGGCGTTGTAACGCGGCCAGGGTGTCGGCCGTGTAAGTGGTGCCCAGACCGGCCTCAAGAGTGGTAACCCGGATGCGCGGATGGCGGGCGACGGCGCGGGCGCTGGCCGCCCGGGCCTCGAGAGCAGCCATATTGTCCCTTGGTTTTAGCGGGTTTTGAGGCGAAACCAGCCACCATACCTGGTCGAGGCCGAGCAAGCGGAGAGCCGCCAGGGTGATGTGGCGGTGGCCGTCATGGGCGGGGTTGAAAGAACCGCCGAGCAGGCCGATGCGGCGGCCGCGAAGCGCTAGCGCGCCGGGGATCATGCTTTTGCTCTGGTTACTCGTCGGGCACTCGGCTTAGGGGCGGATTTCGCCATGTCCGCGCACGACGTATTTGTAGGTCGTCAACTCGGCCGCGCCAACGGGGCCACGGGCATGGAGGCGCCCAGTGGCAATGCCGATCTCCGCACCCATGCCAAATTCGCCGCCGTCGGCATATTGGGTGGAGGCGTTGTGGAGCAATATGGCGCTGTCGACCCGGTTGAGGAAACGCGCGGCGGCAGCCTCGTCGGCGGTGACGATGGCGTCGGTGTGGTTGGAGCCGTGGCGGTTGATATGGGCAATGGCACCATCGACTCCGTCGACCAGTTTGACCGAGATAATGGGGTCGAGATACTCGGTGTCCCAGTCGCCGGCGGTGGCGGGGACGACCCGGGCATCGACGGCCTGGGTCGCCTCGTCGCCGCGAACCTCGCAACCGGCATCGAGCAGGTCGCCGACAATGGGGCGCAGGTGACTGGCGGCGGCCTGGCGATCGACCAACAGAGTCTCGGTGGCGCCACAAATCCCGGTGCGGCGCATCTTGGCATTGACGGCGATGGCGCGGGCCATGGTCAAATCCGCTGCGGCGTCGATATAGGTGTGGCAGAGGCCTTCGAGATGGGCGAAGACCGGGATGCGGCTTTCCTGCTGGACGCGGGCGATCAGGGTTTTGCCGCCGCGGGGGACGATGACGTCAATATGCTCGGCCATGGTCAGCATGATGCCGACGGCGGCGCGGTCGGTGGTGGGCAAGGCCTGGAGACAGGTGGCGGGCAGCCCGGCCTGTGCCAGCCCGGTTTGGAGGCAGGCCAGAATGGCGGCGGATGACAAAGCGCTTTCCGAACCGCCGCGCAAAATCGCCGCATTGCCGGCCTTCAAGCATAAAGCGCCGGCGTCGGCGGTCACATTGGGACGGGATTCATAGATAATACCGATGACGCCGATGGGCACGCGCACACGCTCGATATTGAGGCCGTTGTCGGCGGTCCAGGCCTTGGTGACCTCGCCAACCGGGTCGGGCAGAGCGGCGATGGCGTCAAGGCTCTGGGCGATAGCCTCAATACGCGTGGAATCCAGGCGCAGGCGGTCGATAAAGGCGGGTTTGGTGCCGCGCTGCCGGGCCGCCGCGACGTCGCGGCGGTTGGCGGCCTCGATCTCCCCGGTGCGGGCGCGGATAGCGGCGGCGGCGGCCCGAATGGCGTCCGCCTTGGTCGCGGCCGGGGCCAGAGCCAGGGTCTGGCCAGCCGTGCGGGCGGCGCGGCCCAGGTCGGCCATGGCGGCGGCCAAGGTGGCGGTGGTATCCAGGGTTTCGACAACAGACATGGCAGCCTCTCTAACGCAGAACCAGATCGTCGCGATGGATCATTTCCTCGCGCCCACGGTAGCCCAGTAGCGATTCGATATCACGGCTCTTGTGACCGCAGATCAAGGCGGCATCGGCCGCCGAATAGGCCGACAGGCCACGGCCGATGGCGGTGCCGTCGGTGGCGCGGACAAGGACCAGGTCGCCGCGCTGGAAATCGCCGCAAACGGAGACGATGCCGGCGGGAAGCAGGCTGCGGCCCTCCTGCAAGGCCGCGATCGCGCCGGCATCGACAACAATCTCGCCGGTGGGGTTGAGGCTGCCGGCGATCCAGAGCTTTCTGGCCGTGCGAGGGGTGGCGACGGGCAAGAATGTCGTGCAACGGGCGCCCGCCTCCAGGGCCTTGAGGGGATTGCCAGTACGGCCATCGGCTATGATCAAATGGCAACCGGCCTCGATGGCAATGCGGGCGGCCTCGAGTTTGGTGACCATACCGCCGGAGCCATCGGCGGAGCGGGGGGCGCCGGCCATGGCCTCGATCCGGGGGGTGATGGCGGTGATTTCGGCGAGATGCTCGGCGTCGTCGCTGGTGGCGGGATCGGCGGAATAGAGGCCGTCGACATCGGATAAGATGATACAAGCGTCAGCGCTGGTCATCTGGGCGACGCGGGCGGCGAGGCGGTCATTGTCGCCGAAACGAATTTCGTCGGTGGCGATGGTATCATTCTCGTTGATCACCGGCACTACCCCGAGCTTTAGCAGGGTGGCCAAAGTACTACGGGCGTTGAGGTAGCGCCGCCGGTTTTCGGTATCGTCGAGGGTCAGCAATATCTGAGCTACCGCCAGATCATGCTTGCCCAAGGCGTTCTGCCAGGCATGGGCAAGGCGAATCTGGCCGGTGGCGGCGGCGGCCTGGCTCTCTTCCAGGCGCAGAGCCCGGTTGCGGGGACCGCGCTGGAGATTGAGCTGGCGGCGGCCGACGGCGATGGCGCCGGAAGAGACGATCATGACCTCGCTGCCACGGGCGCGCAAAGCGGCGAAATCCTGAGCCAAACCGGCGAGCCAGCGATGGCGGATGGCACCGTCCTCGTCGACGAGTAGTGCCGAGCCGATCTTGACCACGAGGCGGTGGGCGTCGCCGATCCGGGACCGAGCGGGCGTGGTCATGGGGCGAATGCGGGTGCGGGTGCCGCGGCGCTATCGATGCTGTCCAAATGACCGCGAATCTGGCGCAGTAGTGCCTCCGTGCCCTGATGGGCAACGGCGGAGACGGGGGTCACGGGCTGGCCCGCAGCCTGGGATAAAACAGCCAAACGAGCCGGTAGTGCCGCGGACGGGATGGCGTCGGCCTTGGTGAGGACGACGATTTCTTGCTTTTCCGACAAACCGCCGCCATAGGCGCCAAGCTCGGCGCGGATGGTGGCATAGGCAGCGGCGATCTGCTCGGTCTCGGCGGTGCCGTCGACGAGGTGGACAAGAACCCGGCAGCGCTCCACATGGCCGAGGAAACGGGTGCCAAGGCCACGGCCCGCATGGGCGCCTTCGATGAGGCCCGGGATATCGGCAAGGACAAACTCCCGCTGGTCGCTGGCGACGACACCGAGGGCGGGGTGGAGGGTGGTGAAGGGGTAGTCGGCGATCTTCGGCCGGGCCCCGGTCACGGCGGCCAGGAGGGTGGATTTGCCGGCGTTGGGCAAGCCGATGAGGCCGGCGTCGGCGATCAATTTGAGGCGCAGCCAGACCCATTGCTCGCGGCCCGGCCAGCCTGGCTCGGCCCGGCGGGGGGCGCGGTTGGTCGAGCTTTTGAACTGGGTGTTACCGCGCCCGCCATCGCCGCCACGGATCAGGACCGTGCGCTGGCTGGGCTCGGTGAGGTCGGCCAGGACGATCTCACGGGCGTCATCGAGGATCTGGGTGCCCGGGGGCACGCGCAGCGTAACCGGGGCGCCGGCGCGGCCAGAACGTTCGCGGCCCTTGCCGTTTTCGCCGCTCCGGGCCTTGAAATGCTGGCGGTAGCGGAAATCGATCAAAGTGTTGAGGCCGGCCACGCATTCGGCCAGCACGTCGCCGCCGCGGCCCCCGTTGCCGCCGTCGGGGCCGCCGAATTCGATAAATTTCTCGCGCCGAAAGCTGACACAACCGCCACCGCCATTGCCGGAGCGCAAATAGATTTTCGATTGGTCAAGGAACTTCATGGTCTTACCTAAACCGCCGGCGCCTAAAGAAAAAGGGGGCTGGCAAAGCAAACCCCCTTCCAAAATACGTCGGCGCGGTGGAGCCCGCTATTGGGCTGGCTCCACGGAAATGAAAGTGCGGCCGCCGGTGCGTTTCTTAAAAGCGACCCGGCCCGGGGCGGTGGCGAAAATCGTGTGATCCTTGCCCATGCCGACATTATCGCCAGGGTGAAATTTGGTGCCACGCTGGCGGATAATGATATTGCCGGGAATAACGACTTCGCCGCCGTATTTCTTGACGCCGAGGCGGCGTCCCGCGGAGTCGCGCCCATTGCGCGAGCTACCACCGGCCTTTTTGTGAGCCATAGCCTACTCCTTCGGATCTTTGTCGGCGGCCGGTTTCTTGGCGGCGGCCTTCTTTGCCGGCGCCTTCTTTGCCGTCGCGGCCTTGGGCGCAGCCTTTTTCTCAGGCGCGGCCTTGGCCGGGGCCTTCTTGGCCGCCGCTTTGGCAGCCGGCTTCTTAGCCTCAGCCTTTTTGGGCGCCGCCTTGGCCGCCGGTTTCTTGGCGTCCGCCGTTGTCGGGGCGTCTGCCCTAGCCGCCGGTTTGGCCTTGGCCGCCGTCTTCTTGGCGGCGCCAGACGCGGACACATCGGTGATACGCAGTACGGTCAGATCCTGGCGGTGGCCAGCCGTGCGGCGATAACCCTTGCGGCGCTTCTTCTTGAAAATGATGATCTTGGGCGCGCGGGTCTGCTCCAGCACCGTGGCCGAAACCGTGGCGCCATCGACAATGGGCCTGCCGATCACGGGTTTTTCGCCCTCACCAAGCATAAGGACCTGGTCGAAAATTATAGACCCGCCGGCCTCGCCGGATAGGCGCTCAACCTCGATAACATCACCGGGGGCGACCCGGTATTGTTTTCCGCCGGTCTGGATGACAGCGTACATGATCCGATCCAAGTCTCAGAGAATAGAACAGCGATGCCGGAATACAGCCAGCCAGCGCCGGCGGACTATACGCACTGACGGTTGGCTGTCAACCAATATGGGCCCGGATCACCGGCCATGGCGGTGGCCAGCTTGCAACGGACCAGCGATTGTCTATGTTGGCGAGCCGAGACCCTGGAGCCTGCGGAGGGGTGCCGGAGTGGTTGAACGGGGCGGTCTCGAAAACCGTTGAACTGGCAACAGTTCCGAGGGTTCGAATCCCTCTCCCTCCGCCACATCACACACGCGGGTCGAGACGCGGATCGGGCCAGTCAGACGGTTGGACCGCGTCTTGTCCGTGCGGCAATAGCCTAATTGTGGTTGCGTCGATGATCTGGGCCTCGCCTATTCGTAAGGGGCGTAATCTAGTTTGATCCAATATGGCTGGTGGTCCGATCCCTGTGCGGCTTCATCAATCCAGGCGCCGAGAATGCGCTGCTGCATCGATTGGTCGACAAAGGCATAGTCGATGCGTACGCTTGGTGCGTCGTCGGCGCCATTGTTGGCGCGGTAGGTGCCGCCGTCATTTTCATCATGTCCCGACGCGACCCAGGTATCGATGAATTCCTCGCCGGAGGATAAGCGGCCAAAATCGCCATCCTTGGGCCCGACAAGATGATCATATTCGGGGTCTTTGGCTTCCAGGTTAAAATCCCCCAGCAAGACGAAGGATTCGGGCATCGGCGGCGGGGAGGCATCTTCCTCCCACAAAGTATGCGCATGATGGTCCCAGAGGGCGCTCGCAAGGCTACCGGTCCAGGCGCCGCCCTCGGCCGGCGCGCGGCGAATGGTGTCGCGTATGGAATTGATCTGCTTGACACGATCATGCTGGGAACGGGCGCCCAAATGGGCGTTGTAAATACGCAAGGCACCATCACTCTGTAACTTAACAACACCCTCGAAGACGCCGACGACCATGTTGTGGCGTTGGCGCAAAGCCGATTTTGGCAGTGGAAAAAGCCGGGTCGACAGAATCGGGGTTTTCGACAGGATCATGTTACCGAACTGCCGGCGAACGTTATTGATCCGGCCGTCGGGCTGAGCCGCGCTGTTATCAACATCGAAATAGGGGCCATAAACCCAATAATATCGATCCAGAATCCGCCCCAATTGGGCCGCCTGATCGACGTTGCCGCTGCGGTCCCAATGGCGCTCGACCTCCTGCAGGGCGATGACATCGGCGCCATCGACTTCGCCGGCGACCCTTTCGAGGTCGAAGCGACCGTCTTTGCCGAGCCCGAACTGGATGTTGTAGGTGACGATTTTCATGACATTGGCTCACATGGTCTTTTGCATAGAAGGCAGAGAGGTGACGGTGGCTCCCGAACGCCGCCGAACTCGGTCCGAGCCCAGCGGGCGAGGCCAAACCAAATGGCAGACAGTGAAGTAAGAAGCGCCGTCTTGCCAGCCGACCGCCTCGCTCTGGCGGCGCGGCTGGTATATACCAACTCGATTCGGTGGTCTAGCGGGATGATCGAATATCGCCCCGGCGGCGGCTTGGTGAATAGACTCGCCCTCATGTTCGCACATAATACAGTCGGCGCCTGGTCCGGTATTTCGAGTTTTCGCTGTGGATGCCGTTAATCGCCGCTCTCCGATTCATGCCTACCGGCCGCCGAGACGCAGATATCGATGGCGTCGTGACGCCAAAATTCCTGATCGATTTCGACCACCTGGTCCGACTGATCAAGAATGGCCCGAGACAGATAAAGGCCGGGCGTGCCAACGGTGACGCCGAGGGCTTTCGCCGGAATCTCCGAGAGGGCGGTTGGCCGCATGTTTATTTGTGCCCGATGCTCGATAATGCCGTATTTGTCGGCCATCAGATCGGTCATGGACTGATCAAGCGGATAGTCCAGAAGACCGGGACAACGCGCCACCTTAATGTGAATTTGCTCGACCAGCACGGCGCGGCCATCGACCGAGCGCAAGCGGCTGATGAGATAGATAGGGGCGCCGAGGGCACAACCCAGATGGGTGCTTTCCCATTGGGAGGCGGCAACCTGTTGTTTGGACAACACTGTCGTGCCGGCGACGCGCCCCTGTTCGGTAATACTTTCGGTAAAACCGGTATTGGCGATGGGGTCGTAGCGGACGCGGGGCGGCGAGACGAACCAGCCGCGCCGTTCCTCGCGAAAAATCAGGCCTTCAGTCTCCAACCGTGTCAAAGCCTGGCGCACGGTGACCCTGGTGATGGAAAAATCTTCAGCCAAAGCCCGTTCCGGCGGCAGCCTGGTGCCGGGGGCCAGCGCCCCGGTCTCAATCATGGCGGCAAAATGATCCCGGAAACGCATATAGTATGGTATCTTGCGATCCCAGGATTTCCTTGTTTCATCTGGTATAGACCACCGGATGGTTTGTGGTATAGTCCAGGCCTCAGTCATGGCTGAACTCTAGGTTTTGCGGTCCCGCGTGTCAATAAAACCGGCGGACCTTGTTCGCTTGATGAACATGGCGACGAAATAGCCGGCGGCGATTTTATGACTTCCTATGTACTCACCCTTATCGGCAACGCGAAGTCGGCGCTCGTGGAACCCGTTCACATCGAGCGGGTTTGGCAGCGGCTGGCAACGACGGGCAGGGTTGACTGGCTGGCGGCAGAGGAAGCGTGCGATCTTTTTTTCGATTCCCCCCTTGCCGCCACGGAGATAACCGAGCAGGCGTTGGAGGCCTTGTCCGGGACGGCATTGGACGCGGTGTGTACCGCCAACCAGGGACGGCGAAAGAAGCTGCTCATTTCCGACATGGATTCGACGGTCATAAACCAGGAATGCATCGATGAACTGGGCGATGCGATCGGCGTTGGAGCGCAAATCAGGGAGATCACGGCGGCCGGCATCCGCGGCGACGTTAGCTTCTCCGATGCCCTGCGCCAACGCCTGGCATTGATGAAGGGGATGGACCGCAACCTGCTTGAAAGTGTCTATGAGGACCGTATCTCGCTGCAGCAGGGTGCCCGTATCTGCGTTCAAACCATGCGCCATCATGGCGCGTTCAGCATCCTGGTATCCGGCGGGTTCAGCTTTTTCACCCGGCGAATCGCTGAACGAATAGGCTTTGACGATCATCGGGGCAACGAGTTGAGGTTCGAGGACGGAAAATTGACGGGGGAGGTGGCGGAACCGATCCTTGGACGAACCGCGAAACTGGATGCGCTGCTTAGCTTGTGTGACGAAAAAGGCCTGACGCCCGCCGATGTGCTGGCTGTCGGCGACGGGGCCAACGATAACAAAATGATCCAGGCAGCCGGATTGGGGGTCGCCTTCCATGGTTCGGACAGCGTGAGAAAACAGGCGAATGCCTGCATCGATCATGGCGACCTGACCGCACTCTTGTATATCCAGGGATTCCGCAAATCCGAGTTTGTTCTTTCCTAACCCCGATCAGATGCGCGATTCTCCCCTGATGGCACGAAAGCAAGAGTAACCGGAATAAATGGTCCATTTTTCCTTGCCCACGCTGGTCGGCAAAGCTTTTGGCAAAAACAAGGGCTGGCCGCAGCAATGGTCAAAACCCGAACCGAAAAAAAATTATGACGCCATTATCATCGGCGGCGGCGGCCATGGGCTGAGCGCGGCCTATTATCTGGCCAAGGAACACGGGGTGAGCAATGTCGCCGTGCTTGAAAAAGGATGGCTGGGCGGCGGCAATACAGGGCGAAATACGACGATTATCCGGTCCAATTACCTTTGTGACGAAAGCGCGCGTCTTTACGATCATGCGCTGGGCCTGTGGGAGGGGTTAAGCCAAGAGATCAACTATAACTTGATGTTTTCGCAACGCGGCGTGCTGATGCTGGCGCATACGGTTCATGACGTGCAGGTGCTCAAGCGCCATGTCCACGCCAATCGCCTGAACGGGGTCGATAACGAATGGTTAAGCCCGGATCAGGCTAAGGCCTTTTGCCCGCCGCTCAATATTTCGCCAAAAGCCCGTTACCCGGTGCTGGGGGCGGCGTTGCAAAAACGCGGCGGGGTCGCCCGCCACGATGCGGTCGCCTGGGGATATGCCCGCGCGGCGGCGGCATTGGGTGTCGATATTATCGAGCAATGCGAGGTCACGGGCATTCGCCGTGGAGCGGACGGCCGGGTGGCCGGCGTGGAGACGACCCGTGGTTCAATCGGGGCTAAAAAAATCGCCATTTCCGCGGCGGCCCACTCCTCCATATTGTTGGCGATGGCGGGCATCAGGGCGCCCATCGAAACATTCCCATTGCAGGCGCTGGTCTCGGAGCCGATTGAACCGGCCTTCCCTTGCGTGGTGTTGTCCAATACCGTCCATGCCTATATCAGCCAGTCCGACAAGGGCGAACTGGTGATTGGGTCGGGCACGGAACAATATCTGTCCTACTCTCAAGGCGGGCCGCTGCATTCGGTGGAGCACACCGTTGCCGCCATCTGCGAAATGTTTCCGATTTTCACGCGGCTGCGCATGCTGCGCAATTGGGGCGGTGCGGTCGATATGACACCGGACCGCTCGCCGATTATCGCCAAAACACCCGTTCCCGGTCTCTATCTGAATGGCGGTTGGGGCAGTGGCGGTTTCAAAGCGACCCCCGGTGCGGGCCATTTGCTGGCCTGGACCGTCGCCAAGGATGAGCCCCATGCCATCAATGCACCCTTTACCCTGGAGCGCTTCCGCAGCGGGCGGCTGATCGACGAAGCGGCCGCCGCCGCCGTCGCTCATTGAGGGCAAATCGATGCTGCTGATCAAATGTCCCTATTGCCAACAAGAACGGGCCGAAGTCGAGTTTTCCTATGCCGGGGAAGCCCATATTGAACGGCCCAGCGACCCAGCCGCCTTGAGCGACGCGGAATGGGAGGCTTATCTGTTCCTGCGCTCCAATCCGCGCGGCACCCATTTTGAACGCTGGTATCACATTCACGGTTGCGGGCGCTATTTCAATGCCGTGCGCGATACCGTCACCGACAATTTTGTTCGTACCTACCCGGCGGGAATGCCGCGTCCGTCCGTCCACGACATTGACGACGCAAAAACATGAATGCCTATAGAGCTGACCAGGGCGGGCGTGTCGAGCGTGGGGCAAGCGTTGCTTTCAGTTTTAACGGAACGAATTTATCCGGCGTCAAAGGCGATACATTGGCCTCGGCGCTGCTGGCCAACGGTATTCATTTTGTCGGGCGTTCCTTCAAATATCACCGGCCGCGCGGCATCATGTCCGCCGGAACGGAAGAAGCCAGCGCGCTGCTGGGCATCGATCGCGGACAGGGTCGCTACGACACCAATATCCGCGCCACGACGCAGGAGTTGTTCGACGGGCTGAAGGCCGAGAGCCAGCATTGCTGGCCGTCGCTGCGCTGGGACATGGGCGTGCTCAACGAGCTGGGCGGGCCGGTCATGTCGACAGGGTTTTATTACAAGACCTTTATGTGGCCGAAATCCGCCTGGGAAAAAGTTTATGAGCCGATTATTCGAAAATCGGCCGGGCTGGGCCGGGCGCCGCGGGCCTTCGATCCGGATTGTTATGCCAGCCGCTACGCTCATTGCGATGTTCTGGTTGTCGGTGGCGGTCCGGCCGGGCTGGCGGCGGCCTTGTCGGCATCACACAAAGGCAAGAAGGTTATTCTGGCCGACGAACAAGCGGAGATGGGCGGCAGCTTGCTGTCCGATACCGGCTCGCTGATCAATGGCGAGGCGGCGCAGGCATGGCTGGCATCCGCATTGGCCACGCTGGTGGAAAGAGACAATGTCACGGTTCTGACACGGACCACCGCCGTTGGATATTATCAGCAGAATTTTCTCGGGCTGGTGGAACGCTTGAGCGACCATCTGCGGGTGCTAGATGCGGATTTGCCGCGCGAGCGAATGTGGCGTGTGCGCGCAAGCCAAGTGGTATTGGCGACCGGCGCCATCGAACGGCCGCTGGTTTTTGCCGGTAACGACCGGCCCGGCACGATGCTCGCCAGTGCTGCGCGAACCTACCTCAACCGTTATGGCGTCAGGGTGGGCAATCGACCGGTCGTCGTGACCTGCCATGATTCGGCCTATCTTGCCGCCTTCGATCTTGCCAATGCCGGTGTCGGGGTGGCTGCGGTCATCGATGTTCGCGACGATGTCCCGGCGGCGCTGCTGGAAAAGGCCGGGCGGTTGGGGATAGAGGTGCTGGGCGGACACACGGTGCTGGCGGCAAAGGGGGGCTTGCTGGTCTCGGCTATTGTCGTTGCGCCGGTACAAGCCGGCGGACCGGCCCGTACAATCGATTGCGACGCTTTGCTGATGTGCGGCGGTTGGACGCCGAGTGTTCATCTGTTCTCGCAAGCAAAGGGGATGCTGTCCTGGCGTGACGATCTGGGTGCCTATGTGCCCGGCCGTTATGCTCAGAACGCCCGCTCGGCCGGGGCCTGCGATGGCCGTTTTTTGTTACTGGAGGCGTTGAACGGTGGGGACGCAGCCGGGGCTGGGCTGAGTGATCCGATATCCGATACATATACCGTTGCGGAGGAAACCCACAGTTCGGGCATTTCGCTGGCGGCATTGCCGACTTCCGCGAAGCCGGCTCGGGGCAAGGCGTTTGTCGATTTTCAGCATGACGTTACCATCAAGGACATCCGTCAGGCGGTGCTGGAGGGGTTTCATTCCATCGAGCATATAAAGCGCTATACCACCACCGGTATGGCCACGGATCAGGGCAAGACGTCGAACCTGAACGGTCTGGCGATTGCCTCCGAGGCCCTCGGCAGGCCGATTGTGGATATCGGGTTGACGACGTTTCGGCCGCCCTATACGCCGACTTCGTTCGGTGTCTTTGCCGGATACAGCCGGGGCGATTTGTTCGATGTGACGCGCAAGAGCCCGACCGACCGGTGGGCGGAACAGCATGGCGCGGTCTTCGAACCGGTCAGCCTGTGGCGCCGGGCGCGGTATTTTCCGCAACCGGGCGAGGATATGGACAAGGCGGTGGCACGGGAGTGCAAAGCGACACGGGCCTCTATCGGCATCTCGGACGCCTCGACATTGGGCAAGATCGAAGTGGTGGGCCGCGATGCCGCCGAATTCCTCAATCGGATGTATACGAACCCGTGGACCAAGCTTGGCATCGGGCGCTGCCGGTACGGCCTGATGCTGGGCGAAGACGGCTTTGTTCTCGACGATGGTGTGGTGGGCAGGCTCGCCGAAGATCGCTTCCATGTGACGACGACGACCGGCGGCGCGGCGCGGGTGATGGCGCATATGGAGGACTATCTGCAAACGGAATGGGCGGACCTGAATGTCTGGCTGACGTCGATCAGCGAACAATGGGCGGTGATCGCCTTGAACGGCCCCAATACGCGCCAGCTGATCGCGCCGTTCGTCGAGGCTATCGACCTGGACAAAGAAGCGTTTCCCCATATGGCGATCCGGGAAGGCAAGATCTTCGGGGTGCCGACGCGGCTGTTTCGGGTCAGTTTTACCGGCGAGCTGGGATTCGAGATCAATGTGCCGTCGCGTTACGGTCTGGCGGTCTGGGAACGCTTGATGGAAGCCGGGGCGAAATACGATATCGTGCCCTATGGTACCGAGACCCTGCATGTGCTGCGGGCGGAAAAAGGCTATATCATCGTCGGCCAGGAAACCGACGGCACCCAGACGCCGGACGATGTGGGGATGGCGTGGGCTATCGGTAAGAAAAAGCCTGACTTTGTCGGCAAGCGCTCCCTGGAGCGGCCCGATATCGTGGCGCCAAACCGTAAACAGTTGGTCGGATTGCTGACCGAGGAACCCAGGACCGTGCTGGAGGAAGGGGCGCAGATCGTCGCCGAAAAATCGGCGTCGCCGCCGGTGGACATGATCGGACACGTTACCTCGGCCTATTGGAGCGAGTGTTTGCAACATTCCATTGCCCTGGCCGTCGTCGAAGGCGGGCGGGCGCGCATGGGGGAGGCATTGTATGTGCCCATGCCCGACACTGTTCATACGGTCAAGGTTGTCGACCCGGTGTTCTACGATGCGTCAGGGGAACGCCTGAATGTCTGAGGGATTTTTCGCCGGTGACAAACCACATAACCCCCTCGAGGGCGCGGTTTTTGCCGCCGGCGCGGGGCCCGAACTGCAACTGGCTGTTGGCGATGATTGCGCCCGCCTCAGTTTGCGCATAGCCCCGGCGCATCTGGACAGAGCCATCGGGGCTTTTGGGTTCGATATTCCTTCGAAAATCGGTGAGATGTCATCGGGCGCGCAACGAAGCGCACTCTGCCTAGGTCCCGATGAATGGCTGCTGATGGCGCCGGAATCCGAACGGGAAAAGATCACCGCCGGTTTTGCGGAAATTGGCGCGCAAACAAGCCACAGTCTCGTCGATGTGGGCCACCGTACGGTGGCGATTGACATATCAGGCCCGGCGTCGGCAATGGTGTTGAACGCAGGCTGTCCGCTCGATCTCGAAAATATGGCAGTTGGTGCCTGCGCGCGGACTATTCTGGACAAAGCCGAAGTCGTTTTGATGAAGCTTGAAGGCGAATATTACCGGTTGGAAACCGTCCGTTCATTCGCGGAATTCGTGTGGAAGTTTCTGTCCACAGCGGGGCGTGAATTCGAACAGTGCCGCGACAAAACTCGCGTTACCGGACTATGAGCCATTGGCGGGCGAAGGAGCCTTCGGCGCGCCGATCGACACGTCGCTTGCCCGTTTCGAGCTGTTTGACTGAGCCTGTCGTAACCGGGTCAGGAACTCCACCAGGAAAGCGGTGCTGAGCCCGAATATCAAAACTCCATTGGCGGCCGACATCCCCGCGAGCAATCGCCAGTCGACTGACAACAGAACGTCGCCGAATCCCAGGGTCGTAAAGGCGACGACAGAAAAATA
>QIGO01000063.1 GCA_003230015.1 Alphaproteobacteria bacterium
CATGCCCGGTGGCGCCGCCCACTATTTTGTTTGTCCTCTCACCACCGCTGACCAACCCAAGATCGCCGCCTTCCGCACCTGGCTAATCGCCCAGGCCGCCAGTGAGCAAGCCGAGGCTCCATTGCCGTGAGGTTGCGAACTGATCAAGCGGCATGCGGTCTAACATCCCGCAGGATGTCGCGCCCGCGCGCTCTTCGCAGCAATGATAGGTCGTAGGCCGCTTGCAGGTTTAGCCAGAACTCCGGCGTGGTGCCAAAGTACCGGGCTAACCGCAGGGCCGTGTCCGCGGTAACAGCGCGTGGCTGGGCTTTACGAATAATGGCACCGATTCGGGTTGCCGGCACTCTGAGAGCCAGCGCCAGCGCGTTAGCACTCAGGTCGTTTGGCACCATGAATTCCTCTCGCAGCACCTCGCCGGGATGGGTATGAATACGTGTCATTTGATGTCCGGTTCTTCCTGTGTCTGTCAGTGGTAGTCAACGATTTCGACCGCGTAGGCCGCGCCGTCACGCCAGACAAAGCAGACCCGCCATTGGTCGTTGATCCGAATACAATGTTGGCCGCGCCGATTACCGCGCAGCGATTCCAATCGGTTGCCCGGCGGCGCCCGCAGATCATCCAGTCGGGTGGCAGCTTGCAGCATATCCAGCTTTCGCAGTGCCACTTTTCGTATTGCCCGGTATTTTGGAGCACTTTGGCCACCGAAAAGCCGTTCTGTAGCGCGATCCTTAAAGCCCTTGATCATCACCCCGAATATATACCGCGACAGATACAACGCCAAACGATATATCTGCCGCGAGGGTCATGACGATCGACCACGCTGAGCACGTAACGCAAGCGCGGCAACCCAGGAAATTCCGCCCCCGCCGCAAGCCCTAATCCTGCTCGCGCAGATAGAACATCAGGTCCAGCGGTGGCGGCGCGGCTTGCGTCTGGGACAACAGGTCATGCACCTGCCCCCGGTAACAAATGCGCCAGCACATAGCGCACCGGCGTCACGAAGGGGTCCCCGGCCACGCTCTTATAGTGCAGATCCTGCCCCAGACGCTCGGCGGTTAAACTGTCCACAAAAGCGACGATCCGCGCATCTTCTTCCTCGCGCGCCGCCCGCAAGGCATCGAAATTGTCATAGAGGGTCTCGTCCAGGGATTTGATCCCCGACGCCACCTCTTCAAGCCGCGCCATCCAGGCCCGGTCGCCCACCAGAATATGGTTCAAATTGCCATGGATGGAACCGAAGAAGGCCGGGCGCTCGGCAAGATAGGCCTCTGCGGAAAGTGCCGCGCAAGCATCGAAAAGCCGCCCGTTGGCCCAGGCGTTGTAACGCCCGAATGTCTGGAAATACTCATTCATCCAATAATTCTCGCTCAGTGTGTAAAGGAGGCATCCGTTCGATCGCGGATCTCGTCGATGCCGACCCCGGTCGCGGCTTCGATCAGCTGCAATGCGCCGCCCTCGATGGCAAACACTGCCAGATCGGTTATCACCAGATCGACCACCCCTTGCCCGGTCAGCGGCAGCGAGCAGCTCTCCACCAACTTAGCGGTACCGTCCTTGGCGTTATGGTCCATCATCACCACCACCCGCTTGACGCCGGCAACCAGGTCCATGGCCCCGCCCATGCCCTTGACCATTTTGCCGGGGATCATCCAGTTCGCCAGATCCCCGTTGCCGGCCACCTGCAAGGCACCCAGGATGGACAAATCGATATGGCCGCCACGGATCATCGCGAATGAGGCCGCACTGTCGAAATAGACCGACTCCGGCAGTTCCGAGATCGTTTGTTTGCCGGCATTGATCAAATCCGGGTCGATTTCGTCCTCGGTAGGAAACGGCCCCATCCCCAGCATGCCATTCTCGCTCTGCAAGGTGACCTTGATGCCTTCCGGCACGAAGTTGGCGACCATCGTCGGCATCCCGATACCGAGGTTGGCGTAATAGCCGTCTTTCAGTTCCGCCGCCGCGCGGCGGCACATATCGTCCCTGGTCCAAGCCATGATGCTGTCCTAGTCCCTTGTCGTGCGGCGCTCGATGCGCTTTTCATACGCCGCCCCCTGGATGATCCGCTGCACGAAAATGCCCGGCGTGTGGATATGGTCCGGGTCGAGGCTGCCAACCGCCACCAATTCTTCCACTTCGGCCACGGTCGCCCGTCCCGCCGTCGCCATCGGCGGGTTGAAGTTACGCGCCGTCTTGCGATAGACCAGATTGCCTTCGGCATCCCCCTTCCAGGCCTTGACCATGGCCAGATCGCCCACCAGGCCCGTTTCCATCACATAGGTTTGGCCGTCGAAGTCGCGCGTCTCTTTGCCTTCGGCGACCACGGTGCCGACACCCGTGCGGGTATAGAACGCCGCGATACCCGCCCCTCCGGCGCGGCAGCGCTCGGCCAGAGTCCCTTGCGGATTGAACTCCAGTTCCAATTCACCATTAAGATATTGTTTGGCAAAAATGGCGTTTTCGCCCACATAGGACGAGATCATTTTCTTGATCTGGCGGGTTTGCAGCAACAGCCCGAGGCCGAAATCGTCAATGCCGCAATTGTTACTGACCACGGTGAGGCCTTTGACCCCGGATTCGCGCAAAGCAACAATAAGATTCTCCGGTGTGCCGCAGAGCCCAAAACCCCCGGCCAATACCGTCATGTCATCCTCGAGCAGGCCGTCGAGAGCGGATTTTGCATCCGCATACACCTTGCTCATTTCCCTATCCTCCTGATTCTGCGGCATAATCGCGGACCCCGAGCACCAAGTCCCATCACCCGCCAACCACCATACCAGCCAAGTGTCACGCTGGGGTCTGCCTTGCGGCATCCCCGCTTCTCCGGCTCGCCCTCCTGATTTAGACTACTTCAATGCAATTCAAAATACCGGCCTTGGCCAAGGCACCCGTCTTGGCGCCGCCCGCGCGCGGCGTTTGTCCATGATCGCCGTTATCGGGACCATCATCATCCGCAAGGTGGGCAAAGAGTTGCCGCCGGTCGAGAGTGCCTCCCGGCGCGACCGAATTCACGTGCCTGCCCATCCAACGCCGTGACCACGCCTCGCGACACCGCTCAGGCCAGCGCCCGGTCCATCGCCATGGCAGCGCTGTTCATCACCGCGGCGGCATTTTTGTTCTCGCTCCTCCATACCCTCGTGCGCCACATGACCGCGGACTTGCACCCCTTCCAAGTCGCGTTCTTGCGCTATGCCTTCGGTTTGATTTTCCTCCTGCCCTGGCTGACTCGCAGCGGTGTTACCGGTTTGCGGACGGCCCGCATGGGCCTTCATTGCGTGCGTGCCGCGGCCACTGTTGCCGGCACCCTGATTTGGTTCATGGCCATCACGCTCCTGCCCCTGGCCCAGGCCGTGGCCTTGAATTTCACCGTGCCTCTTTTTGCCACCATCGGTGCCGCCCTGTTCCTCGGTGAGATTGTGCGCGCCCGGCGTTGGATTGCCACGCTTATCGGCTTCTGCGGTGTCATCGTCATCTTGCGACCCGGCTTGGCGGAGACCACCTGGCCCATGTTTCTGCCCATCGCCGCGGCTCTGACAATGTCCGTCAGCGCCATCGCCATGAAAGCGCTGACCCGCACCGAGGCGCCGGCGACGGTAATCTTCTATCAAAATATTCTGTCCCTGCCGGCCTTCACCATCATTGCCATTTTCTTTTGGCAGACCCCGTCATGGAGCCTGCTCGCCCTGGCCGCCCTGACCGGCCTGCTGGGTAACGCCGCCCATTATTGCCTGACCCGGTCCTTCGCGCTTGCCGACGCCTCCCTGCTCATGCCCCTGGACTACATGCGCCTGCCGTTCAGTGCGGCGATTGCCTTTATCGCTTTTGCCGAGGTACCGGATATTTGGACATGGGCCGGCGCCGCGGTGATCGCGGCCTCGGCCCTGTATATCGCCCGCCGCGAGGCCCATTTGGCCCGCATCAGGGTCATCGAGCGCCCAACAGCACCCATTGGCCACACCTAATCCAAAGGTGCTGCCGGCACCGGCACGTGCATTCCCAGGGGCGCGCCGTTATAACCCGGCCATGGTTTCATCGGCGACCCAACGACAGGCGGCGGCGACGGTCGACACCAGTGCTCTACTCGCCGATATATGGTACTACGCCATGCCCAGCCGCGACCTGGCCCCGGGCCGCTTATGTCCCAAAACCTTGTTCGGCCAGCCTCTGCTGTTCGGCCGCACGACCGACGGCGAGCCCTTTGCCTTGCTCGACATCTGTCCCCATCGTGGCATCCCCTTGCGTCATGGCCGCTTCGACGGCCGCGAGGTTGAATGCTGTTATCACGGCTGGCGCTTCGACCGCACCGGCACCTGCACCGCCATTCCCTCGCTGGTCGAGGGCCAGAACATCAACCTGTCCCGCATCAAGGTCCGGCGTTATCCCTGCCATGAGGCCGCCGGCAATCTGTGGGTTTTTGCCGGCGACGATCCGTCCGTGGCGCCGCCGCCGCCAACCCTGCCCGACACCGGGTGCGCCGGACCGCGCATGGTCACGGCCATGCGCTTCCCCTGTCACATTGATCATGCGGTGGTCGGGCTCATGGATCCGGCTCATGGTCCCTTTGTCCACCGGTCCTGGTGGTGGCGCTCGGGCCGCTCCATTCATGCCAAGAGCAAACGCTTCGGCCCCGCCGAGCTTGGCTTCCGCATGATGCGTCACGAACCGTCGCGTAACTCCGCCGGTTATCGCCTGCTCGGCGGCAAGCCGGCCACCGAGATCACCTTCCGTCTCCCCGGCATCCGCATCGAGCATATCACCGCCGGTGCCAACGCCCTGGTCGGCCTTACCGCGGTGACCCCCATTACCGAGTCCGAGACCCAAATACACCACGTGATGTATTGGAACATGCCTTGGCTCACGGCCCTGCGGCCGGTGCTAAAAATCTTCGCCCGCGCTTTTATCAATCAGGACCGCGTGGTCATCGTCCGCCAGCAGGATGGCCTGCGCCATGATCCATCCCTGATGCTTATCAATGACGCCGACATTCAAGCCAAATGGTATTATCGCCTCAAACAGGCCTGGACCCGCGCCCGCGCCGAGAGCACGCCGTTTGAAAACCCCGTAACCGAAACCACCCTGCATTGGCGCAGCTGATGGATCTGAACGACCAGGCCGCCCTGGTAACCGGCGGCGCCTCCGGCCTCGGTGCCGCGACGGCACGGGCCCTTGCCGCCGCCGGCGCCCGCGTCGCCATCCTCGACCGCGACTTGCCCGGCGCTCAGACCGTCGCCAAGGAAATCGGCGGCCTCGCTTGCGCCTGCGATGTCGCCGATCCCGGCGCGGCTGAACAGGCACTGGCGCAAGCCGGCGCCGTCCACGGCCCGGCGCGCATCCTCGTCAATTGTGCCGGCATCGGCCCCGCCGCCCGCATCGTCGGCCGAACCGGCCCCATGCCCCTGGCCGATTTCGAGGCCGTCATCCGCATCAATCTCATCGGCACGTTCAACATGCTGCGCCTCGCCGCCGCCCGGATGATCGGAACCGACCCGCAAGGCCCCGATGGCGAACGCGGTGTCATCATCAACACCGCCTCGGTGGCTGCTTACGAAGGACAAATCGGCCAAGCCGCCTACGCCGCCTCCAAGGGCGGCATCGTCGCCCTGACCATCCAGGCCGCCCGCGAATTCGCCACCCACGGCATCCGCGTCATGACCATCGCCCCCGGCATCATCGCCACCCCCATGCTCATGGGCCTGCCGGAGAAAGTACAGCAAAGCCTCGCCGCCTCCGTCCCTTTCCCCAAACGCCTCGGCCACCCCGAGGATTTTGCCAAGCTCGTCCTCGCCATCCTCGCCAACCCCATCCTCAACGGCGAAACCATCCGCCTCGACGGCGCCCTCAGAATGCCCCCGCGTTAGGTCATGGGCCGCTTGCGGCCAACACCCCACCAAACATCAATTGATCAGCCCCAGCCGGCGCCGGCTTTCGTCGCTTTTCAGCGAGAAATCGGTGCCGGCGAATTCTGCCGCATCTTCCGTGCACAGCCAGGCCACCGCGCGGGCGACCCAGTCGGCGGGAATATGCACCGACGGGTCAAGCTGGCTGACCGGGTTGATGCCGGACGTTCTGATCGCAGTTTGCATATCGGTGGCGACGGTGCCCGGGCTCAAGCCCATAACGCGGATGCCTTTGTCACCATATTCCTTGGCAGCACAGCGGGTCAGGGACAGGGCGGCGGCCTTGGTCGAGCAATAATGGCTCCACCCTTCCATCGCGCCGCTGGCAGCGCCCGAGCTAATGTTGACGATCACCCCCGACCCCCGCACCTCCATCACCGGGATGGCCGCCCGCAGCCCGTGATAGACCCCCTTGAAATTGATGTCCACGACCCGGTCCCAGGCTTCCGGGTCGGAGTCCGCAAGCCTTGCAATCGGGTCAATCACCCCGGCGTTATTGACCAGGATATCCAACCGGCCAAAGCGGCTCTGGCAATGCTCGACGGCGGCGGCAACGTCGCTGTAGCGGCTGACATCGCAAGCGATCGCACTGGCCGCGCCGCCCGCGCCGCGGATTTCGCCCGCGACGGCCTCCAGCTTTTCAAGGCTGCGCGCGGCAAGCACCACGCCGACCCCATGCCGGGCCAATTCGATCGCCGCGGCCGCCCCAATCCCCCGGCTCGCACCCGTAACAATCGCAGCTTTACCGGCAAGTTCCTGCATAACTCTCTTTCCCATATTTTCGGTTTTCCCGTATGCCGGCCACAATACCCTGCCCAACAAGGTGCCGGTCACCGCCGATTTCATCAAACAGCGGCTCGGCGTGGCATAACCCGCCACGCTCTTAAGCGCAAATTCTCTTGCACGAACCGCCGTGACCGCCGAACAGACTAGGTTACCCTTGAAATTCCCAGACAAAATACCAATTTACAAGGCACAGCCGTATTTTCGGCCACATCCGCCCATTGTCCTCCCTGGCGAAATCCCTGGACCTGTATTGCGGGGGTGACTCCGCGCACCATTTGGGAAAACGGCGGTTCGAAGCCGTCCCAGCAATCTGCGTGACCGACGACCGCAGCGTCGTGAAAGGTATTTTTCTATGACCACTAAATCTTCCAAGGCTGCCGAAGCTCTGTTCAAGAAACAGGACAAACAAGCAGCCATGACCGAGTACCAGCAACGGCGCAAGGCGGAGGACGAGAAATCTGCCAGGCTGCGGGTATTGCGCTTGGCCAAGGAAGCGGCAGACCGCGAGGCAGCGGTGCAGGCTGAAGCGGCCAAAGCCGCTGCCAAAAAGCCGGCAGCGAAGCGCCGCAAGAAAGTTGCTGCCAACGACGCTGTCAGCACCTAGACGACGCCGTGAGCACATAAGAGTGTTTTCGCTACGCCGGTCGTCTGACCGTCACCATACCTAGACGACAATTAGAAAGACCAGCACCACATGACCAAAGCCAAGGCCCGCCAACGCGCCAAGGCCAAAGCGGGGCAAAAGGCCAAAAAACGGGAAATCGACGCCGCCCAACCCGGCCAAAAAGCCCAGCGCGGGCACTTCGACCCAGGATCGAATTCCATCACCAAACCGATGGTGAGCACCAACGCCAAGAATTTTGCCGAGGCCAGACGCGGGTCCACGCGGTCGCGATAGGCCGGTAATCGCCCATCCGGCACCCAGTCCGTGCCCTGTTGATATTGGCACGCCCGATCCCGGCGCGCACTGTCACGCGGCAACGGACACCCATTCTCCTGGTCCCAAGATCCTGGTTAACGGATGTCTCGCCCAACAGGCGGCGGGTAGCGGTGGCGGCGGCCATATCTGCGGCCGCCGCCACCTTCTAAGCCCAGTTTTCGCCTCGGCTAGGTAGCGATCTTACCGCCACCATCCTTGGTAATCGTGACCACCGCTGGCCGCACTGGCATATTGTCGTCGAAGTCCGGCCACCTTGTTGCCGGATCCTCGAAGGTCGAGGCCCGCTCAAAGCCCGGATAGTCTTTTGTACCGTCCGTGGCCGGGTGCTGTACCGCCACGAACATGGTCGTATCGTCGGGGGTGAAGAGTGGGCCGCACATCTCAGCACCCACCGGCACGCGGTAGAACATCTTGCCGGTGCCGCGCAGCTCGCCCTCCGCCTCGAGGGCCCAAATGCCATCCGCCGTACCCGTTTTGCTCCAGTTGCTACCCTGGTCGCTGGCGATCCACAGCCGGCCCTGGTGGTCGATGGCGACATTGTCTTGCGACGCAAACCAGCCATTTTCCGTCGTCGCGTCGTTCCACTTGGCCCCGACATCGGGGTCGTTTGGATCGCCGGATAGGATCAGGATCTCCCATTCGAACGTATCCGCGGCGTGATCACCATCAGGTGGCGTGAACTCGACCGTATGACCGAAGAGACTCTCGGCCCGCGGATTGGCGACGTTGAGCTGATCCGCCTTACGCTTGCTGTTATTGGTCAGGTTCACATAGACTTTGTTGGTGATTTTGTTGGGTTCGAAGCCCTCCGGCCGGTCCATGGGCGTCGCCCCCAGCAAGTCGGCTGCGAAGCGCACGCCGATCACCACATCGGCCTGGCTGTTAAAGCCGTTTTCGGCTGTGATCGGACCGGTACCGAACACCAGCGGCAGCCAGTTCATGGTGCCGTCTTCGTTGAACTTACCCACAGACAACGTCCCGCTATCCAACAGGTCCATATTCGCGGCCCGGTTATCCGGGTCGTAACGGCCTTCCGTCACGAACTTGTAGACATATTCGAAGCGCTGGTCGTCGCCCATATAGACCACGACCCGGCCGTCTTTATTGACCAGGCTCTCCGCCCCTTCATGCTTGAAGCGGCCCAGTGCGGTACGCTTCTTGGGCATCGAATTGGGATCGTAGGGATCGGTTTCCACGACCCAGCCGAAACGGTTGGACTCGTTGGGCTCTTTCCCCACGTCGAACCGGTCATGGTAGGTGCCCCAGGTATACCAACCGCCCGGAACGCCGTAACGTTCGTGATTAGCCTTCTCCGGACCGTCGGCGACTTCACCGAGGAAGTAGCCGTGGAAATTCTCTTCCCCCGAAAGATAGGTACCCCATGGCGTGATGCCGCCGGCGCAATTATTGATCATGCCGATCACGCGTGAGCCGGTGGCATCGGCGGAGGTCTTCAGCCGGTCACTGCCGCCGGCCGGACCGGTCAGCGCCATCTCCGTACTCAACATTGTGAGCCGGCGATTGAAAGAGCTATCCTTCACATAGCTCCATTTGCCCTCGTCGCCGCGTTTGATTTCGACGATCGAACCGCCATGGGCGGCCATCTCTATATCGACCAATTCCTTGGTCATATCGGCAAAGCCCATGTCACCGTCTTGCCGGCCACCGATGCCTGGGAACATGACCTCTTCGTTGGTGTATTCATGGTTGACGCAGAGCAGGCCGTGATCGGAACTGTTCGATCCCTCCGGCAGCGACACGAAACCCACATAATCGTTGTTGTAACCGAATTGTTGTTCCTGTGTCGCCGCGGTCTGGTTCATCGGATCGAAATCCGGCGCGCCGGCCGTTAACGGATCGCCCCAGCGAATCAGAATATTCTTGCTATACCCCACTGGCACATGATCGGTTTCGTCGACGCCATGCGAGATCTCTTCGAATATATAGCGTGAGACCGCCGCCTCCGCGGCCCGTGAGACCAGGACCGCGGGGCTGGCAACAACCGCCAATGCGCTAACTGCCAAAGCGCCGCGCAACACATCTCGCCGGCCTAGGCGAGCATTGACGACGTCGCCGAAAGTTGGCGCGGTAGAGCAATTAACCGGCACATCATCGGCCGCCTCGAACGCTTCTCCCTTGTTCGAATAGGATGAAATATCTTTTACCATCGACTGCTTCCTCCCGAATTTTCTTGGATGGGTAACCGGTGAATTGTGACAGCACTGGCCCCCGACGTCCACCGCCAACGAGGTAGCCTTCTGTTGCACGCCGGCTACCGCGCGCGTCGAGCTTTGATTGCATATTGCAGCGCTATCCTGCGGCACCATCCATGAACCGGGCCAGCGCCAGATCGCGCTCGCTGACCCCATCGGCATCATGGGTTGTTAAGGTCACGTCGACGCGACTATAGACATTGCACCATTCCGGGTGGTGGTTCATTTGCTCGGCCTTCATCGCCACCCGGCTCATGAATCCGAACGCTGCGTTAAAGTCTTTGAACTGAAACGATTTTGTGATGGCGTCCCGGTCGGCTGCCTCGTCCCAGCCATCGAGCTCGCCCACCGCCGCCATCCGCCGCTGTCCGCTAAGTTTCTCCACCATTCATTTTCCTTCCGGCTCTGTGCCCATTGGCCGCATTGCGCGTCGTCTTGCTTGGCCGCCGGATCAAGCCGGGCTATCGTCTTGCCCATGCCGGCCAGCACTCAAGCCCTCTGCACGCCACCCAGCCTCGGCGATATCGAACGTCTGGCATCGAATGCCTTTGACACTATACCCCCCGAACTCGCCCAACATGTGCGCGAGGTGGTTATTCAAGTCAGCGATTTTCCCGACCCGAAGACTGTGGAAGAGATGGCTCTGCAAAGCCCTTTTGAACTGCTCGGTCTCTACCATGGCGTCAGCCTCACCGAAAAGAGCGTCGGCGCCACGCCCAGTGATATCGACATGATTTTCCTCTATCGCCGCCCCTTGCTCGACCATTGGTGCGAGACCGGTGAGGATCTCGCCACCTTGGTCCGCCATGTCCTGATCCACGAAATCGGTCATCATTTCGGTTTCTCCGACGATGACATGGCCGCCATCGAAGCCGCAACGTGAACAGCCAACCGGATCGAAGCCATGCAGTTTTTCGAAATCCCCCAGCTCTTGACCCGCGAGCAAGTCGCCAAGGCCCGCGCCATCCTCAATCGAGCCGAGTTCGTCGACGGCAGCGCAACAGCCGCCACCATCGGCCCGGCGGTAAAACAAAATCTGCAAATCAAACCCGATCCCGAAATCATCAAACCGGTCCTGGAGATTGTTCAGAACGCCCTGATGTCCCACGAGGCCTTCACCGGCGCGGTTTTCCCCCGCAAGCTCCATCTCAACATCAATCGTTATGAGAACGGCATGTTTTACGGCGACCACAACGACGCCGCCATCGTCGGCCATGTCGCCAGTGCCGTCCGCACCGACATATCTTTTACGATTTTCCTCGCCGACCCCAGCCAATATGACGGCGGCGAGATGGTCATTCGCGCCCCCACCGGCGATGTCGAGGTCAAACTGCCCGCCGGCGATGCCATCGTCTATAGCGGCTCCACCGTTCACCGTGTCGAACCGGTGACCCGCGGCGCCCGCCTCGCTACTTTCGGCTGGGCCCAGAGTTTTATCGGCGACCCCACCAAACGCGAGATCCTGGCCCAGCTCCGCGCCACCCGCCGCGCCATTATCGAGGACCGCCCGGACGCCCACTATCTCAGCGATCTTGGCAACGCCTACAACAACCTCATGCGCCTTTGGACCGAGAATTAGACCAGCGCCCGCACCCGTGCCCGCAACACCGGCAGCAAGTCCTTGTCGAACCACGGATTGCGCGTCTGCCAGCCCGTTGTGCGCCAACTCGGATGCGGTGTCGGCAAGATCTCGGGCAGATAGTCCCGCCAGGCCGCCACCGTCTCGGTCAGTGTCTTCTTGCGCCGCCGGCCCAGATAATAGGCTTGTGCATATTGGCCCACCAGCAGCGTCAGCGTCACCGCCGGCAAATGCGCCAGCACCCGTTCATGCCATTGCGGCGCGCATTCCTTGCGTGGCGGCAAATCGCCGCCGCGCGCCAGACGCCCCGGATAACAAAAGCCCATGGGCATGATGGCCACCTGGCCGGCGTCATAGAACTTCTCCCGGTCGATCCGCAGCCAGTCCCGCAGCCGGTCCCCCGAGGCGTCATTCCAGGGCACGCCGCTTGCATGCACTTTTGTCCCCGGCGCCTGGCCGATGATCAGCAGCCGCGCGCCAGGCGCGGCCCGCAGCACCGGGCGCGGACCAAGCGGCAGATCGGCTTCGCAAATCCGGCACTGCCGAACCTCACCCAACAAATCCGCTAATGCCATATCGGCCACCGCAATCCCGGCAACATCGCCTTGGGCCTGCCGCTACGATCGGCTATTGAAGTCCAGGCAACCAGCATTGGTCCCGTTCATGATCAAAATCCTCTTCGTCTGCACCGGCAACATCTGCCGCTCGCCCACCGCCGAGATTGTATTGCGCCAGCTCGCCCGGTCCACCGGCACCGGTCCCTCCATCCATGTGGAATCCGCCGGCACCCAGGCCTATCACGTCGGTGAGCCCGCCGACGGCCGCGCCATCGCCGCCGCCCAGGACCGTGGTTATGATTTGACCGAGCATCGGGCAAGATCGGTCACCGGCCGCGACTTTCAAGAGTTCGACTATATAATCGCCCTCGACAAGGGTCATTTGCGCATCCTCAACCGCCAATGCCCGGCTACCGCCACGCCGCGTATTGAACTGCTGATGAAATTCGCCCCTGCTAACCCGGCTACCGAGGTGCCTGATCCCTATTATGGCGACCGCAGCGACTATGAGCATAGTTTTGACCTCATTGAGGCTGGCTCACGCGGTTTGCTGGACGCCATCCGCCATGCCGGGGACCGGTAGCCAACCTGCCCCATGACCCCCAGCGACCGGCGGCGCATCGCCACCATCACCGGCACCCAGCTCACCAGCGTCAGCCCCCTCAGCGGCGGCTGTATCGCACCCACCTACCGGGTCGGCCTGGCCCATGGCGGGGCCCTGGTGGCCAAACTCGGTGAAACCGGCAGCGGCCTCGCCCTCGAAGGCTGGATGCTCGACTATTTGGCCCGTCACACCGGCCTGCCCGTGCCCAACCTCATCCATGCCGAAGACACGCTCTTGCTTATGGCGTTCATCCCTGCCGGCGCGGCCCTGGACGAGGACGCCCAGACCCACGCCGCCGATTTGCTGGCCCGGCTTCATTCCCTGAGCGCCCCGGCCTATGGCTTCGAGCGCGCCACTGTCGTTGGCGGCCTGCACCAGCCCAACCCCGCATCGACGCGCTGGATACCGTTTTTCATCGAACAACGGCTCCTCTATATGGCTGGGCTGGCCCACCAGGCCGGCCGCCTGCCGACCCAAACCAGGCACCGTATCGAGACTCTCGCCGGCCGCCTCGACCGCTGGCTCCATGAGCCCGAGCGCCCCGGCCTCATCCATGGCGATTTGTGGCACGGTAATATTCTCGCCCGCCACACCCCGGCGGGCAATCGTATCGCCGCTTTTGTCGACCCTGCCATTTACCATGCCGACCCCGAGATCGAGCTCGCCTTCACCACCTTGTTCGATACTTTCGGCCCGTCATTTTTCCAGCGTTATCGTCAGCACCGGCCCATATCCCCCGGTTTCTTTGAGGTCCGCCGCGATCTCTACAACCTCTACCCCCTTCTCATTCACGTCCGTTTATTTGGCGGCCATTATTTGGCCAAGGTGCAACGCACCCTGTCGCGCTTCGGCTGTTAAGCCGACCAGCGAAAAACGCAGGCCACCCCTGCGTTCTTCGCACTTCCGGCGGTAAGCAAAGCGCCATATTTCTGCGCTATTGAAATACTCACTCCAACCGACCGGCGGCTCCCAAGACATGGCGACAACTTCTCCCGCGGCGTTCGGCACGGGCCCAAGCCAGGCCGCCGATAGCAACGCCTCCGGCATTATTTTCATGGCCCTGGCCATTTCCCTGTTCGCCATGCAGAACGCCCTGGTGAAATGGCTGGCCGCCGATTATGGCACCATCCAGATCATCTTTTTCCGCCACGCTTTCGCCCTCTTGCCCATTGGTCTGTTTCTTTGGCGCTCTGGCGGCCTGTCCCGACTCGCCACCAGCCGCCGGCGCGACCATATTGTCCGCGCCTTGCTCGGCCTCCTCGCCACCGGCGCGATTTTTTATGCTTTCGGCCAGATGCCCCTGGCCAACGCCACCGCAATCGCCTTTACCGTGCCGATCTTCATCACCGCGCTGAGTGTCCCCTTGTTAGGTGAGCAAGTCGGCTGGCGTCGCTGGAGCGCGGTATTCGTCGGTTTTGTCGGCGTCCTGGTCGTCCTTCAGCCCGGCCCGGATATGCTCGATCCGGCAGCACTGATCCTTATCGCCGGTTGTTTTATCGTCGCCTTCACCATGATCATGAGCCGCAAGATGAGCCGCACCGAGCACACCGCGACCATCGCCGGATATGTGACCGTCATCAGCATCGCGGTAACCGCCATATTCTTGCCCTTTACCTGGGTCACTCCCGCCGGCACCGATTGGCTCCTATTCGCCGGTGTCGGGCTCCTCGGCGGCGTCGGCTTCATGCTGGTGACCCACGCCTACCGCGTCAGCCAGGCAGCTGTCGTCGCGCCCTTCGAATACATCCATATTGTCTGGGCCATCATTCTTGGTTATCTGGTGTGGAACGAAATCCCCGGCAGTAATGTCGCCGTCGGCGCCTTGATCGTCATTGCCAGTGGCCTCTATATCGTCCACCGCGAAACCATGCACGCCCGCCCGCCTTTGGCCCGCCGCAAGCTCCACCCCCGCTAGCGCTCCAACGCGCCTGCCCAAACATGATCGAGATCCGCCAGGCCCCCGTTTAAGGGATAGCGAACCTCCGCGGTATAATCGGCACCGCCGCGGCCCAAACGGCTCGATATCAAGGCAAAGCTCGCCACCTCGATCGGACCCATGGCCAATCCGCCATGTTCGACGACGAACTGTTCTACCCTGGCCCCGCCGCCCCGGCGCAGCCGGGCCAGGGTGACATGGGGATGGAATTTTCGCCGCTCCGGCGCCGCCCCGGCCCGCACCACCGCCCGTTCGATTTTCGCCTGCAGCCCCAACAACGCCTGACAAGCGGCCACCCCCGCCCATAGGGCGCGCGCGCCGTTGCCTGAGCCGAAGTGGCCAGCGCCGGCCAAGTCGAACGAGAAGGCGTCGAATTCGATCCGTGCCAATTCGCCATCGATATCCGCCGCGCACCCTTCGTCCACTTCGCCGATAAACCGCAAGGTCAGGTGCAGATTCTCCATCGCCACCCAACGGGCCCCGGCGATCGGCCACACCAGACCGGCCAGCCTCTGCCGGATCGCCGCGGGCAATTCAACGGCGACAAACAGCCTTACCACGGCGATCCCTCCTTCGGCACCGGCGCCCCGAACGCTCAGCTAAACAGCGTCAGCACGCCGGTATAACAATACAGCCTGTTGTGGAAGATTTCACTGTGGCCGAAAAACCCGGCGATCGGAATATCCCCGAAAACGTCCCGGATCATGGTCATCTCAACGTTGCCGGGGCCGAACTGATGCGCTCCCCGGAAGGCGCAACTGTAATAGACACCCCCCCTTGGTGCCCCGTCCACGCGCCGTTTGAGGTCCCGCAACATCCGCGCCATATCCGCTTTCGCGGTCTGGGTATCACGGCGCACGAACATCAGTTGATCGCCTGTTTCCAGCATTTCGCCGATGGCCAGCCTGCCGCCCTCGACATCGATATCGATGAGGTTGCGCACCAGATAGTCGCCCATATCCGACCCCGGTACCGGCAGCGCGCCATGGACATAGCCGGTGGCTCGGCTCAGGTCACGCGCCAAGACTTCGCCAATGTCCTCCTTGAATACGTCCAGCGCTGGTCGGTCGTCCAATTCGGCGACCAGCCGCCCGGCCATCCTGGTGACCCGATGGGCCTGGCCGATGGGCACACAGCCCTGTGTCAGCCCCGTCGCCACCTCGACATCCTGCGCGAACAAGACACCTGAGACGCCGCTGTCGAGGATTTCATCGCCAACTTGCGCTTGTTCTATGGCAGCGGTCAGTCCACCCACCAGGAAACAGCCGCTGGCTTCGGCCAGTGCCGGAATAATCCTCGCCACTTCGCCATCCCGCGGGTCGCCATGCACGATGCCGAACCGCGGCTGGGTCCGCCCCAGCCAGCGCGCCATGGCCACCAGCGGCGCTGCCACGTCCGCGCCAATGCTCGGCAACATCGCGAACCGGCCGTCATCGAAATCGCCGGCTAAGACGACGATCGCCGGTTCGTTGAAATACTCCACCCCCGACGCACAAATACCCGGCGCCACCGCGCCGGCCCAATGGCCGATGCCCGTGGTCCCCCGCAGGAACGCGACGATACTCGACAGATCCCCCGCCAAATCTTCGGTCACATATAAAAAGCCCAGATTGCCGCACACGCCCTTGGGACCGAGTTCCAGACTGCACTGCTTTGCCAGACGCGCCCAGTCGCCGCCACTCCCATGCGCCAAACGAAATTTATCCATCGCCACATCACCCCTGCCGCGACTTTGAAATCAATCGATGTAGTTCAACCCACGTCAGCTAACGCGCGCAACACAAACGGCAAAATATTCTCGACGATCACACCGACGCCTTGCCGGTTGGGATGGATGCCATCGGCTTGGTTAAGCTCTCGCTGCGCGGCCACGCCGGCCAGAAAAAACGGATAGAACACGACATCATGTTTTGCCGCCAGGCGCGGATACATACCATTGAATGCCTCGCCATATTCGCGCCCCAGATTCGGCGGCGCCAACATGCCGGTCAGCAAAACCTTGATCCCTCTTTCCCCCAGCCTTGTCAGGATATCATCGAGATTGGCATAGGTGCCTTGCGGATCAAGACCGCGCAGCCCGTCATTCGCACCCAGTTCAACGATCACAAGATCGGGAGCATCGCCAAGCGCCCAATCCAACCGCGCCCGTCCGCCGGCACTGGTATCTCCCGAAACGCCGGCATTGATAACCCGCGCCAAAACACCCTCTGCCGCCAGTGCCGCCTCCAATTGCCGCGGAAAGCTCGCCTCGTCCTCGAGGCCGAAACCAGCGGTCAAACTGTCACCCAGCGCCACGATGACGGGCCGCTCCTGAGCTTGCGACACTGGCGGCCAAAACAGGGCAAGCGCCATCAGCAACCGGCTCAGCACGTTGAAAAACGCGCGCATATGGCCATATCTCGAAGGCTCGCATGCGTTCATTGACTCAGCACTCATGGCTCTTGCCTGTCTCATGCCCACCGACCCGATGATCGAACTGACCGACATTCATCTCCATTTGGCCAGTTCCAGTGGCCAGGTCAATATCTTGCGTGGTCTCGATTTGACTGTACAGCGCGGTGAAACCGTTGGCGTCGTTGGTCCCTCCGGTTCGGGCAAATCCACCATGATGATGATCATCGGCGGCCTTGAGCGGCCCACCGCCGGCACCGTCTGTGTTGCCGGCCGGGACCTTGCCGGCCTCAACGAGGACGCCTTGGCTCTCTTCCGCCGTGACCGGGTCGGCATTGTTTTCCAGGCCTTTCATCTCGTACCCACCATGACCGCCCTCGAGAATGTCGCCATTCCCCTTGAGCTGGCCGGCCGCAAGGACGCCTTCGCCCGCGCCCAGACAAGCCTGTCGACAGTCGGTCTGGCCGACCGCCTGCACCATTATCCCAGCCAATTATCCGGTGGCGAACAGCAACGCGTCGCCCTGGCCCGCGCTTTTGTCATCGAACCCGACCTGTTATTGGCCGACGAGCCCACCGGCAATCTCGATGGCGAGACCGGCGCCCTTGTCATCGAAACACTCTTCGAACTGCAACGCCGCCACGGCACCACATTGATGCTCATCACCCACGATGACGCCATTGCCCAAAGCTGCGATCGCATCGTCCGCATGGCCAGCGGCCGCATAACCGAGGCCCCAACGCCAGTTGCCACGGCGGCTTTGTGAGGTCCGATTGGGCCATCGCCGCGCGCCTTGCGCGCCGCGAGTTACGCGGTGGCATCCACGGCTTCCGTATTCTTCTCGCCTGTCTGATCCTCGGTGTCGCCGCCATCGCCGGTGTCGGTTCGGTCTCCCAGGCGATTCTCACCAGCCTCGCCGACGATGCCCGCGAAATCCTCGGCGGCGATATTTCTCTGCGCCTCACCCATAGTCCCGCGACCCCACAGCAGCGCGCCTATCTCGGCGGCACCGGCGACGTCGCCGAATTTGTCGACTTGCGTGCCATGGCCCGCGCCAACGATCCCGGCAACGACAACCGCGCCCTGATTGAATTAAAGGCCGTCGATGACCTTTATCCCCTCTATGGCCAGTTGCTCACCCAGCCTCAGCTCTCCACCGAGGCCCTGCTGCAACGGCGCGACGGTCTCTGGGGTGCGGCGGTCGACGAAAATCTGCTGCAGCGTTTAGAGTTGGAGATCGGCCAGCAAATCCGCATCGGTGAGCAGCCTTTCCAGTTGCGCGCCGTCATCCGTCAGGAACCCGATCGCGCCAGCGGCGGTGCCATCGGCTTCTCCCTCGGTCCGCGTGTCTTGATCTCCAGCGCCGCCTTGCCGGCCACCCAACTCATCCAGCCCGGCAGCCTGATCTATTATGTCTACCGCCTGCGTTTGCCCGAAAACGTCGACCCGGCCGTCTGGCGCCGCGACCTCGACGAGACCTACCCCGACGCCGGTTGGCGCATCCGCACCCTGGACGAGGCCGCCCCGCGCCTGAGCCAGGTCATTCGCCGCACCACCCTGTTTCTGACTCTGGTCGGCCTGACATCTTTACTGGTCGGCGGCGTCGGCGTCGCCAACGCCGTGCGCGCCTATCTCGAAAGCAAGACCGGCGTCATCGCCACCTTGAAATGCCTCGGCGCCTCATCCTGGCTGATTTTTCGCGTCTATCTGATCCAAATCCTCACCTTGACGGCATTGGCCGTGTTTATCGGCGTCACCCTCGGCGCCCTCACACCGCTGCTCGTCGGCGGCCTGCTGTCGGATTTCCTCACCATAAATATCAATTTTGCTCTATTCCCGGCACCCTTGTTGCTGGCCGCCTTGTTCGGCACCCTCTGCGCCGTGGCCTTCGCCATTTGGCCCCTGGCCCGGGCCGGCGATGTCCCCGCCGCAAGCCTGTTCCGCAGCACGGTCGCCCCCCTTGGCGGCCGGCCGCGGCCCGTCTATATCGCCGCCGGCCTGACCGCCGCCGCTTCACTGGCCGCCCTGGCCATAGTCAGTGCCCAGGACCGCGAATTTGCCGCCTGGTTCGTCGCCGGTGCTTTCGCCACCTTGCTGACATTCCAATTCGCCGGCCTTGGCATCATGGCCCTGGCCCGCCGCATTCGCAACGTGCCTACCGCTCAGTTGCGCCTTGCCCTGGCCAATTTGCATCGCCCTGGCGCACCGACGCCCAGTGTCGTTCTGTCTCTTGGCTTGGGGCTTACCGTCCTCGTCGCCGTGGCCTTGATTCAGGCCAATATGAACCGCCAGATCATGCAAGATCTGCCGTCCGAGGCGCCGGCCTTCTTTTTCCTCGACATCCAACCCGATCAAGTCGCGCCATTCGAGGCCCTGGTCGCCGACATACCCGGCTTCCGGAGCTCCCAGCAAGTCCCCATGCTGCGTGGCCGTATTACCGGAATAAACGGCCGCCGGGTCCGTGCCGAGGATGTCCCGCCCCACGCCCGCTGGGCCTTGCAAGGCGACCGCGGCGTCACCTGGTCCCAGGACCCGCCCGCCAACAGCCCGGTCGTCGCCGGTGACTGGTGGCCCGCCGACTATGCCGGCCCGCCCTTGGTCAGTTTTGATGCCGAGACCGCCGCCGAACTGGGCCTCGAGATCGGGGACCGCCTGACGGTCAATGTCCTTGGCCGTGGTCTTGAGGCCGAGATCGTCAATCTGCGGCGCATCGAGTGGGGCAGCCTGGCCATCAACTTCATGATGGTCTTCTCCCCCGGCATTCTCGAAGCGGCGCCACGCATGCATATCGCCACCGTCTTCGCCGACATTGCCGCCGAGACGCCCCTTGAGCGCGCCGTCACCGACCGTTTTGCCAATATCAGCGCCATCCGCGTGCGCGACGCCCTGGCCACCGTCAACGCTGTCGTCCAGTCAATCGGCTCGGCGGTACGCCTCACCGCCTCGATCACCTTGCTGGCCGGCACACTGGTCCTCGCCGGCGCTGTCGCCGCCGGCCATCGCCGCCGCGTCTATGATGCCGTGATACTCAAGGTTCTCGGCGCCACCCGCCGCCACCTGCTCACCGCCTTTCTGCTCGAATATGGTTTGCTCGGCATCGTCACCGCGATCATCGCCGGCCTGCTCGGCAGTGCCGCGGCCTGGGCCGTGGTCACCAGGGTCATGGAGATTCCCTGGCAATTTCAGCCCGCGATCATGCTCGTCACCGGCATCGGCAGCATGGTGATAACCCTGACATTCGGCTTTGCCGGCACCTGGCGCGCTTTGAGCCACAAAGCCGCCCCCTTGTTGCGCAATGAATAGGGCGCCACCCCAAGGAAGCTCGATTATCGGCTAAATGCGCCCGAAATCGCCGGCACCGGTGCCCCGGCAATGCTTGAATTTGGCCCCGCCCACGCCCATATTCCCTTCAGTGCCGGGGCAACTTGGCACAATTTTTTATCACGTTTGTTAGAGGTAAAGGACCATGGCTTTTGACATGCAGAGGCGCGCTCGGACCGCCGCCTCCATAGGCGTCGGCGAGATCGATGAGGGCCTCCGGGCTCACATGCTCCGCGTCTACAACTACATGACCGTCGGCCTGGCCCTGACCGGGATCGTCGCCTATCTGGTGGCCTCCTCGCCCCTGGGCGAGGCGATTTTCGGCTCTGGCCTAGCGTTTATCGTCATGCTGGCCCCAATCGGCGTTGTCATCTTCCTCAGCGTGCGCATCCACAAGATGAGTTTCGCCAGCGCCCAGGCCTCGTTCTGGATTTTTGCCACTCTTATGGGTCTATCCCTGGCCTCGATATTCATGATCTACACCGGCACCAGCATCGCCCGGGTGTTTTTCATCACCGCAGCCACCTTCGCCAGTATGAGCGTCTATGGCTACACCACGAAACGGGATTTGACCGGCCTCGGTTCATTCCTGTTCATGGGCTTGATCGGCATTATCCTCGCCAGCATCGTCAATATCTTCATTGGCAGCGCGATTATGCAATTCGCCATCTCGGTGATCGGCGTTTTGATTTTCGTCGGCCTCACCGCCTACGACACCCAGAAGATCAAAGAGATGTATTTTGAGGGCGACGGCACCGAGGTTGCCGGCAAGAAAGCCATCATGGGCGCCCTCCGGCTCTATCTCGACTTCATCAACCTGTTCATCATGCTGCTCAACATTTTCGGGGTCGCCCGGGAATAGGCTGACGGCAAGAATGAGATCCACGCCCGGGGCTCGCCCCGGGCGTTTTGCTTTGCTGGCAAGGGCCGGGGCGATCATGAAAACCAACATCCATCGGGTCCGCGTCGGCTGGGGCGATTGTGATCCGGCCAAGATCGTCTATTACCCCAACTACTACCGCTGGTTCGACGACGCCACCCACGCGCTTTTCCGCAGCGTCGGTCTCGATATCGGTGCTTTATACGCGCAATACGACATCGCCGGCATGCCCCTGATGGAAAGCAGCGCCCGTTATCTTTCGCCATCCGCTTTCGGCGACATTCTGGAGATCGAAAGCGGCGTCAGTTCATGGCAGCGCAAAGCCTTTGTCATTTCCCATACCGTCACCAACAACGGCCGACCGGCTGTGCAAGGCAGCGAAACCCGCTTTTGGGGTCTGCGCCACCCCGACGATCCCTCGCGCCTCAAAGCCGGCGAGATTCCCGCTGAAATTCGCCGACGTTTCGGCGCGGCCGAGCTTTAGACCGTCAGCCGCGCCAACAGCGTCATCAGCTGTTTGCGCTCCGCTGGCGCCAGCATGGCGCTCAGCGCCTCATCCTGGTTCCGCACCAGGTCCATGAGTTCGGCCAGTTCCCGCCTGCCGGCCGCCGTCAGGCTCAACTCATGGTAGCGGCGATCCTGGCGCGAGCGCTGGCGGGCGATCCAATCGCGCCCTTCCAGACGGTCCAGTAGATTGGTCGGTCCCCACCGCCTCCGATAGCACCCTTTGCGTAAGGCCCGGATTGGCGCCGATAAGCACCAGCACGGCAAATTGCGTCGGCGTCACCTGGCGCGCCTGCAAATATTTTGAGAAGGACTGAAAGACCAGCAATTGCGCCCGGCGCAATTGATAGCCCAGCAAATCCGGCAGCACCCCAAGATCGATGTCGTCAAGATCCTTGATCGTTTTGGTCATGCTTCCCGCGTCCGCAACCCTGCTTGGTCCTATCCTTGAGACCCACATCATGTCACGCCGGAACTATAAGGAGAACAAACCATTGGCCCGGCAAGCCATATCCCCTTGCAGAGCCCGTGTTTTGAGGTCTTTAGAGCACCGGGGCGAGAATCCGGATATCCTTGAAACGCATTTCTCGGCTGCGCACCCGGTCCACCTGATCCGGCCAGTCCCATTTATAGAGGCCGAAAATCATGTAGCGGCCCTTCTCGTCATTGAAAGCGGTGATTATATTTTCCCGCGCGAACAGCTGCTTGCCGTCTTTATACAGGCGCATATAGCCGGGGTTGTCGTAGTCGTAGGACCATTTCACTTCGAGCCGCCAGCGCACATCGCGCCCGACATCGACTTTGCCGATATCGATGATCTCGAACTCATCGTAATCCTGCCAATCTTTCGGCACGGAAACCCGGTCCGCGTCGGCGCGCCGGTTGAATTCCAGCCTGTCGCCATTGAAGTAGATCGCCGCGATGGGATTGCGCCAGGTTTCACCCAGATCGAAATCCGGCACCCCGTGCCATTGCCAGAACAGCTCGCCGATCCCGTCCGGCTGCCAGCCTTCCGGGATGAAGCTGGTGATCTCATAGATCAGATCGACCCCGACCCGGGCATCGCCGTCGCCATCGATGAAATAGGCATCCGGCAGCGGCGTCGCGATGACCATATCGGCCCGGCGCTGGCCCCGATCCACCGAGATCGAGGAGATGATTTCCCCGCCGCTAACAACGGTGTTTTCACTGGTTGTGGGGTCGCCGTTATAGTCCAGGCCGACTTTCGTGATCGGCGTGCCATCGGCATAGCGGCTCAGATCGCCGCTATCGAAAAGCACGATTTCTGCGCCGCCTTGCGCCACCGCACTGCCCCAGGACGCCGCCAGCCAAACCAAGACCGTTGCGAACAGACTTCGATTATTCATGGCGGCCAGAATAGTCAGGAATCACCGCCAAGCCTCTTGCGATAAAGTATTGCCCGCCCCTAGCCTTGTTTCAGCGCCCCGGCGCCGGCGAAGGCGACATCCGGTCCCAGCGCCTCGGCAATACGCAAGACCTCGTTCCACTTCGCCATCCGTTCGGATCGGGAGAATGATCCCACCTTGAGTTGCGGCACTCCCCAGCCGACGGCAAGATGGGCGATGGTCACATCCTCGGTCTCGCCCGAGCGCGCCGAGACGATCCCGCTCATCCCCGCCGCTTGCGCCGTCTCCCAGGCCTGGCGAACTTCCAGCAAGGTGCCCCGCTGGTTAGGCTTCAGCAACACGGTGTTGGCTAGTCCCAGCACCGCCGCTTCGCGCACCCGCGCGCTATCGCTGACCAGCAAATCGTCGCCCACAATTTGCAGGCTAGTCCCACATTGCGCCATCAACAGCGCGAACCCCTCGCCATCGTCCTCCCCTAGGGGGTCCTCCAAGGACAGGATAGGAAAGCGGCCCACCCAATCCATCAGCAAGGTAACAAGGTCCTGCCGATCCAGGGTCCGGCCTTCCAGCGCCAGTTTGTAGCGGCCATCCCGGCCGAATTCCGAGGCCGCGATATCGAGTGCGATCCCCACTTGCTCCACTGGCCGGTATCCGGCTTTTTCGATGGCTTGGGTCAAGGTTGCCAAGGCCGCCTCGTTGCTTTCGAAAGCCGGCCAAAAGCCCCCTTCATCGGCCACGCCGGCCAGTTGCCCACGTTCGCCCATGATTTCCCCGGCCGCCCCATAGATCTCCGCGGTCCAGGCCAGCGCCTCGGCAAAACTGGCCGCCCCGGGACAAACCACCATCAAATCCTGGATATCGATCCGCCGCCCGGCATGGGCGCCACCGCCAAAAATCTGAATTTCCGGCAGCGGGATCACGCAAACCCGCTCCCCCGCCAGCAGCGCATGGAGTGCCACCCCTTCATGGGCGGCGGCGGCATGAGCCACCGCCATGGACACCGCGATACAGGCATTGGCCCCCAGCCGAACCTTATTCGGCGTCCCGTCGGCCGCGATCAACAGCCGGTCCACCGCGTCCCTGTCCAGCCCATCGGCGCCACGCAGTGCGGCGGCGATGGCCCCATCCACATTCGCTACCGCCTGAGTGACACCCAAACCACCAAACGCACTGCCGCCATCGCGCAGTTCCAGGGCTTCATGGCGTCCCTTGGACGCCCCCGCCGGGGCCATCCCGCGCCCCACATGGCCCGACGCCAGGCGAACCTCCGCCTCCACGGTCGGCCGGCCACGGGAATCCCAAACCTGGCGGCCATGCACGGCGGTGATAGCACTGCTCTTTTTCATCGCTTCCGCAAACCTTCTTGCAATGTTTTGGCGACCTCACCGGGCGTCTCCACCGGCGCCAGCAACAACCGCCGCGCCACGTCGCGCACCAAATCAACATCCGCCGCTTGGCTCAGATATTCCACCGGCGACTTGCCATCCACCCGTGCCAGGAACAGCCCCGGCAACAACCGCGCAACTCGTGCTCGCAGCGCCGCCGGCGGTTCCCACGCCACCCATGGCCCATAACCGTCCAACAGCCGGTCAAAGGCGCGTAACAGAGCCGCCGCCCGTGCCGGACGGTGAACGCTTTTCAGCAGCAAATGGTTCAGGCAAAAGGCCAGATCGAACGCCGGGTCTCCGTACCACGCGCATTCGGCGTCCAGAAACACCGGCCCCGCCGGCCCCACCACACCAGAATATTCTTTGGGCTCACATCCCCATGCACCAACGCTTTGTGGGTCGCGCCGGTATCCTCGGCCAGCCTCGTCAGCGCCGCCGCCAGATCCGGGTGAACCCGCCCTGTCGCCAGCAGATAAGGCTCCAGGCGGATCGGATTGAAGATAAAATCGCTGGCAAAAGCCTCGGCTATGTCCTCCCGCCCCGCGGTCCGGGCATGGATCTGC
>QIGO01000144.1 GCA_003230015.1 Alphaproteobacteria bacterium
GCCGGCGTGCTGCACTGGCTGGAGTCCTGGGCCGCCCATGACATGGCCTACCGGCTGCTCGCGGATATACGGGTTAAATTGTTCAAAAAGCTGGACCAGCTGGCACCGGCCTATCTGCTGCGGCGGCGGAGCGGCGATTTGGTCGCCCTGGCGACCCAGGATGTGGAGATGGTGGAGTATTTCTTCGCCCATACGGTGACACCGGCATTCGTCGCCGTGCTGGTGCCGGCAACCGTGATGGTGACATTGATCGTGTTTGCATGGCCGAGCGCGGTGGCGCTGGCGCCGTTCCTGGCCATCGTCGGACTCAGTCCATTCCTGGCGCGGCGGCGGCTCGATGAGTTGGCGTCGCGGGCAAGAGAGGCCTTGGGCGATCTCAACGCCCATGCGGTGGACAGCGTGCAGGGGGTTGGAGAGATCATCGCCTTCGGCCGAGCGCGAGCCCGCGGCCAGGAATTCCTGCGGCGCATCGACAAATATCATCGCGCCCGCCTGCCCTTCCATCGCGATTTGGCGGTACAAACCGCCCTGCTGGAGCTGGCAACCGGCTTGGGCGGCTTGGCGGTGGTGGTCACCGGGACCAACCTCGCCAGCCGAGGGGCGCTGGATAGTGGCATTCTGCCGTTGCTTAGTTTGCTGGCCATGGCCGCCTTTCTGCCGATCTCGGAGATTGCCCAAGTGGGTCGTCAACTCGCCGATACCCTTGGCGCGACACGGCGGCTGCACGCGGTCGACCGCGAAGTCCCGAATGTCGTCGATGGACCGGGGGTACCGGCGCCACTAAATCCGCGCCAGGGCGTGTCGCTGGCCTTGGAGAATGTCAGCTTTGCTTATGCGGGCGCCAGTAGAGGCGCGTTGCGGGGGGTGAGTTTCGACGTCGAGGCGGGGAGTATGGTGGCGCTGGTGGGCCCGTCGGGAGCGGGCAAGACGACAGTGGCCCATATGCTGATGCGCTTCTGGGACCCGATCAGCGGCGTGGTGCGGCTGAACGGTACGGATTTACGCCAGTTTGGCCTGGAGGCGTTACGCAAACAGATCGCGCTGGTCACTCAGGACACTTATCTTTTCAACACCACACTGGCGGAAAATATCCGCATCGCCCGGCCGGAAGCAAGCGACAGGGAAGTCATGGCGGCGGTTGAGCGGGCGGCACTGGGCCCGTTCATCGCGGCCCTGCCCGACGGCCTCGATACCGCGGTGGGCGAGCGCGGCGTGCAGCTTTCGGGCGGGCAGCGGCAGCGGGTGGCCATTGCCCGCGCGTTTTTGAAGGATGCGCCGGTGCTGATCCTCGACGAGGCGACGTCGCATCTGGACGCGGCCAGCGAACGGGCCGTGCACGCCGCCCTTGGCGCGCTGATGCAGGCGAGGACCACGGTGGTGATCGCTCATCGGTTATCGACAATCCGCAACGCCGACAAGATCGTCGTCCTCGACCAAGGCTGCCTGGCCGAGGCCGGGACCCATGGCCAATTGCTGGCGCGAGGCGGTCTCTATAGCCATCTCGTAGCCAGGCAACTCACCCTTGCCGCCGCCGCTGACTGAGACGGCTCTGGATCAACGGCGCCGAGGACACTATTGTGGTCGTTTCATGCTCGATGTCGGGCGCCATTCCGAGCCGAGGGAAGACCCCTGAGTAGCGATCATTTCACCGGCGCCGAGCGCGATCGGTTACACAATCTTTTGAAGCTGGCGGCCGAAAGCCCGTTCGAAGGCGAGCGCGCCAATGCCCTTGCGGCCGCTGAACGGCTGGCCGAACGCCATGGTATGTCGGTTGACGAGGCGGCCGGCGGCGGCCGGATACAAAAACTCAACGCCAAGGAAGAAGCCGAAGCGCGGGCGGCGCGCGAGTTCGTGCGGGCCATGGCCGTGTCGGACTACCAGATCCAAATCGACAAGGGACGCCGCGAAGCCGCAATCAAGGCGGCGATGGAGCGCGGACTCGATGCCAGCGAGCGCGAAGCACAGAATCGGCGTGTTTCCAGCCGCCTGTCGCGGCCAGGGGGGCGAGGCCGCAACCGCTTCAGCCATGCCCGCGTCTTGCTCGCCGAAACCTCACTGCCCCTGCAAGAGGTGGCCAGCATTACCGGGCTCGACATGTACAAGGTGGTCGAGCTGAAACTGAAAATGCGCCAGGCCGAGGAGTTTGTCCGGCCGGCGCGGCGCAAACGTGGTTAACGTAATCTAAAGCCCTGCCACGCTAACATGCTAACCGAATGGTCAATTTTGGGATCGTTCGTGCGTGGAAACGGGGCTAGAGATGACCGACAGCAGCCAAGCAGACCTCGGATATGTGGTGCAGTTTCAATCCATCGAACTGGGCCGACTGGTGCGCGACAATAAGCGCCTCAACGAACGTATCGATCACTTGCTGGACGATATCCGTGGCTTGCGAGAATTGCAGCGCCGCGACCAGCAGCTGCGGGAAAAAGAGCAGTCACTGAGAGAGAAGGATCAGACGCAGCGCCACGAAGCGCAAGAGTCGATGAGAGAGTTGATCGAGATGGCCTTCATCCTGCCCAAACAGCCCGGACTCCAAGCCCCGGCGACGGCAAAAAGGAAGGCCAACGCGAAAACGGATTCAGCCCCGAAACTAGCGGCGATCCACGCCGGCGAAGCGCCCAGGCCGGAGGCACTTGAAATGCAACAGCCGCTGTTTAGCGAACGCTACCGCAATGCAGGCGGAGACGGGGCCAGTCAGGCTGCCTGGCCCGAAATTCCGGCCTTCCTGCGCCGAACAAACTGAGTCGTATGTCGCGGGCGATCCGCCACCGTCATGCTGCGCGGACGCTGACGGTCATACTCCCAACCCCCTCAACCCTGGCGATCATGGTATCGCCTGGATCAACCGGACCGACACCTTCAGGAGTGCCGGTCATGATGACGTCGCCTGGCTGGAGGGTATAAAAGTTCGAGGCGTAATGGATGAGTTTGGCGACGTCGAATATTAGTGCGGCGGTGTTGGCGCTCTGCCGCACCTCGCCATTTACCCTAAGATCGAAGTCGAGATTGTCGGGGTTGTCGATTTCGTCGGCAGTCACTAGCCAAGGCCCAAGTACGGCGTAACTATCGATGGATTTTCGCAGGCTGCGGTCTTCCGGACCGCGAACCGTCATGTCAAGGCCGATGGCGTAACCAGCAACGTAATCCAATGCCTGATCGTGCGCTATGGCACTGCCGGTCTTGCCGATAATCGCCGCCAGCTCGACCTCATGATCGTTGCGGCGGTCCGTAAAACGCAAGGCCACGCCCTCGCCTGGCCCGACAAGGGCGCTGGTGGCCTTGAGGAAAAGGCCGTATTTGTCGATGGTCTTGATCTCGGCATCAAAGTTGATTTCGCGGTCGGCGCTGGCTTCGGCCTGATGCTTTTTATAGTTGACCGGCGCGCCGATGATCTTACCCGGATTGGCGACGGGGCTGAGTAATTTTACCGATGAGACGGCCCTGGGCTCGGCCGCCGCGGCGGCGGCCTCGATGGGTTGGCGCAAGCGCTCAAGATTGGCGATCAGGCCGTCGCCGGCCGGCAGGGGCCAGCGGTATGCCGGCAGGAGATCGGTTGCGCTCGTTACATCATAGAGCCGATCACCACGGACCAGTCCCAAGCGGTCATTGTCAAATCGGCACAAACGCATTCTTTTTCCGCTCCGGTGGGAGGTTAAGGCTTGGTATTACAGGCTGGCGGGTGTGGGTGACAAGGGGCTGGCGGCGAATGCAAAAGCGCGGCCCAAAGCAACCTAGGCTGACTTTGGGCCGCGCCGGGAAACCAAAGGTGAAGCCGTCCTAACTCACCCTTGGCCGGGAGGTTGGCCGAACCAGGGTCAGGTTTCGATGGATTCAAAACCAGGCGCCGGAGTCTTGGTTTGGCGTGTTTGCCGGCGGAAAAGCGGTGTCCGCTTTTCCGCCAGCACTCTAGCGCCGGTAGGACCGATAACCGTGGTGACCACCCCGGCGGTGGTCGTAGCGACGATAGTGATCATGGCGCCGATAGTTGTCGTAACGGCGGTAGCTGTCGTAGCGACGGTGGTGATCGCGAGGCCGGTAGCGTCGATATTCCTGGCGGCGATCGACGCGTTGATAGTGGCTCGGCTGGCGATTGGGCTGCAGGTTATATGTCCGCCCCAAGCCAAGATTGCCGATAGTGATCTGGGCGGTGTATCCAGACTTCTGGCGGCTGTCGCGATAGCCATGTTTGCCGCCGGCACTGGCTGATAGAGAACCGAGGGACATGGCCAGAATGGCGGCGCCGACGGCAAGAATTTTGCTGAAGTTTCTCATCATTGCCTCCTAGCTTTCATTACGGATTTCCCAGCTGCCGTCAGGTTGGCGGCAGGCGCGGCCGTAGGCCTCCTGAGTGCGGCCGCCGACGATGATCGTGTGTTGGTATTCACGGCAATATTCGCCGCTGGGCGAGCGATAGGTCTGGGTGGGCTTGATGACACCGTAGTTGCCGGTGTCGGGATTGCGCCAAGTCGTCTCGGAACCCGACGGTTCGTACTCCAGGGCGACCTGTTGGGCCCGACTGGCGTATTGGCGGTCGGCGCGGTCGAGACTCTGGCCAAAAGAGTTGCCGATCACGGCACCGGCGAGGGTGCCAAGGGCCGTCATCGCCAGGCGGCCACCGCCGCTGCCGAATTGGGCGCCGGTCACAGCACCCGCAGCACCACCGATAAGTGTGCCCAAACCCTGTTTTTCGCCGCCTTGGTAGGTGGAGGCGCAGCCGCCGAGGGCGACAAGGGCGGCTAGTGCAACGCCGAAGCGTATTGAGGTTTTCATTGGATAGCTCCCGTTTTCCCGAGTGTGGGGGGGAGCTTAACAATCGGCGCTTGAAGCCAAGCTGAACGGCCCATTCATCTGCGGTTCATATTGGCAGACGGCACCGCGCTAGCCGGATATGGAGGTGGCGAGGGGCAATGTGAGGCGGGCCTGGAGACCGCCCAAGGCGGCGCTGCCAAGAACCAGATCACCGCTGTAAAGCCTGGAGATATCTTGGACGATGGACAAACCCAGCCCCGAGCCGGGCATTGTTTCGTCAAACCGGGCGCCGCGCTGGAGCATTTTGGTGCGCTGGTCCTCAGGCAGGCCCGGACCGTCATCCTCGACGGTAATTTCAATATGATCGGCAGTCCGCGAGACGGCGATCCGGACTTGACCCCGCGCCCATTTGCAGGCGTTTTCAGCGAGGTTACCTATCATCTCCTGCAGGTCCTGGCGGTCACCACGAAATAGCGTGTCGGCGGGGCATGTGACTTCGATGACGATGCCACGGCCGGCATGGATGCGCTGCAAGGTACGCCGCAGGTCCTCGACGACGGTCGCGGTGGATGTGCGCGCGCCGAGTATGTTGGCGCTGGCGGCGGCCTGGGCCCGGGCCAGGTGGTGATCGATTTGTTGGCGCATAACAGTGACCTGGCGGCCGACAGCCTCAGATAACGGCCCTTGCGTCACCGTTGTTTCGTTGGCCAAGACGGATAGCGGGGTCTTGAGGGCATGGGCCAAATTTCCGGCCTGGGTGCGGGCACGTTGGACCACCGTGGCGCTATGAGAAATGAGAGTGTTCAGTTCATCGGCCAGGGGCGCAATTTCAGCCGGATAGCTGCCTTCAAGGCGGTCGGCACGGCCATGGCTGATGTCCACCAAAGCGGCACGCAATCGGCGCAGCGGCTGGAGGCCGAAGCGGATCTGGACCAGCATGGCGGCGAGCAGGCCGGCCATCAAGACACCGAGGGACCAGGCCAACGTGCCATTGAAGCGGCGTATCTGGGCCTCCACTTCACGGAGATCGGCGGCGATGGTGTAGTTGAACCGACGCTCGAAACCGGGCTTTGCGATGTCGCGCGTGACAATGCGTAGGGTTTCGCCGCTGGGGCCTGGGTCGGGGCTGGTAAAGGCTTGAATACCGGTGCTTTGCCGGGGCAGATTCAATTGCTGGTCGAACAGGGACCGGGAACGCAGGGTCTGGCCGGCACCGTCAATCTGCCAATAAAATCCCGAATATGCGCGGTCAAACCGGGACTCCCCCAGGGGTCTCGTCAGTTCGATGCCAGTTTGCGGGTCGGCCTGCGTGGCGGCGAGCAAGCTCTCCAACAGCGCCAGCAGGCGGTCGTCGAAAGACGTCTCAACGGCATCGCGGAATAAAGACGACAGCAAAATACCGCCGGCGATGAGGACAGCCATGCTCCATAGCGCGGCCCCGGCAATAAGCCGGAAGGCAAGGGAGTTAGTGCGCATTTCCCGGTTCGGCGAGGCGGTAGCCGAGACCACGCTCTGTTTGGATAAGGTCGCGGCCCAGTTTCTTACGCAAGCGGCCAACGAACACCTCGATGGTGTTGGAATCGCGGTCGAAATCCTGGTCGTAAAGGTGCTCGACAAGTTCGGTGCGAGACAAAATCCGGCCCTGGTGGTGCATGAGATAGGCCAACAGGCGGTATTCCAGGGCGGTCAATTTGATGGGGTTTCCGTCGATTGTGACACGCGCCGCGCGGGTATCGATACGCAGGCCTGAAAATTCGAGTTCATTGCTGGCATGTCCGGTACTGCGGCGAATGAGGGCACGCAGGCGGGCCAGCAGCTCCTCGATGACGAAGGGCTTGGCCAGGTAATCATCGGCGCCGGCGTCGATGCCAGCGACCTTGTCGCTCCAGCGGTCACGGGCGGTGAGGATGAGTACCGGCATGATGCGGCCGTCCTTGCGCCAGCGCTCAAGGATACTCAAGCCATCCATGCCGGGCAGGCCCAGGTCCAAGACAACCGCGTCATAGGGCTCGGTATCGCCAAGGAAATGGCCCTCCTCGCCGTCACCGGCCTGATCGACCACGTAGCCCGCACCCTCGATGGCGGTGACCAGCTGGCGTCTTAGGTCCGGTTCGTCCTCAACCAGCAGGACGCGCATCAGCGGCGCCCTCCCTCGCGTACAGACAGGACACTGGCATTGCGGGCATCGACGATCAGCCGGCGCTCGGTGCCGTTATTATCCAGGAGGCGAATCCGGTAAATCCAACGGTTGCCGTCGCGGCGCAAATCGGCGTCAATCAGGCGCCCGGGATAACTGCCGCCCAGCCGGGCCAAAACCTGGTTCAATGGCAATGCCTCTCCGGCCTGAACAGCTGCGCGGGCGTGGTCCTGGTCGTTGGCAACCGCCGGCCAGGAGGCCAGGAGCACGAACGCGAGTGCGGCGTATTTGAACAAGTTTCGCATGGGCCTGTCATAGCGGTTTCTTGCTGAATAGACCATGAACAGCCGGCAAGCCGCCAGAGATGTGAGCCCTATCAATCGCTTCGCGGGGCCGGATCAGAGCTTGATTCACAGTGTTGCGGATGCCAGTTGGCGATCAGTTCGGCCCGGAATACCTGGTCGGTCGGGCCATCGCGGCTCGCCTGAGGCGGACTGTCCTAGACCTGACAGGCCTTTTCGGGCCACCCTATACCGGCGGTCACGGCGGGTGGGCAGGGATGCGGCATAGCTTCTTTTGCGTTGACGGGCATACTTGCGGCAATCCGGTGCGAGTGGTTGTGGGGGGCGCTCCGCATCTGGTGGGCGCGACGATGAGTGCCTATCGCGCGAATTTTATCGACAAGCATGATTGGGTGCGCCGGGCGCTGATGTTCGAACCGCGGGGCCACGATATGATGTCGGGATCGCTGCTCTACCCGCCGCTACGGGAAGATTGCGACCTTGGTCTGGTCTATGTGGAGACGACCGGCTGTTTGCCCATGTGCGGACATGGGACCATCGGCACCGTCACCATTGCCTTGGAGGAAGGGCTGGCGAGGCCTAACACCGAAGGGGTTCTGGCGCTGGATACACCCGCCGGGCGCGTGGCCGTGGAGTATGAGTGGGATGGCAGGTTTGTCGACAGTGTCCGCCTGTTCAACGTGGCGAGCTGGCTGGAGGCGAGTGGGCTGGTGGTCGAGGTGCCTGAACTGGGGCCATTGCACATCGATGTGGCCTATGGGGGAAATTTCTATGCCATCATCGACCCGCAGCCTGGATTCGGGGGTCTCGAGGCGCTGTCGGTGGACCAAATGTTGCGACTGAGCCCGCTCGTCAGGCGGCGGGTGAACGCACTGATCGAGCCCGTGCACCCGGAAGATCCGACTATCCACGGGGTTAGCCACGTCATGTGGACCGGCGCCCCACGGCATGGGCGCGCCCATGGCCGCAATGGGGTGTTTTATGGTGAACGGGCAATCGATCGGTCGCCCTGCGGCACAGGTACTTGCGCGCGCATGGCGCAATTGGCGGCAAAAGGCAGACTTGCCGTGGGTTCGACCTTCGTGCATGAGAGCATCATCGGCAGCCTGTTCGAGGGCCGCGTCGAAGGAACAGCAAGGACCGGCGGCAAGGATGGCATTCTGCCAAGCGTATCAGGCTGGGCTCAGGTGACAGGCCACAATACGATCTTTGTGGATGACCGGGACCCGTACGCGCACGGTTTCTCCGTTAGCTGAGTTCAAACTGACAACACCCAGCGTATTTTCTTTCGGTGAAGAGTTGTGCGATTGCTTGATCGACAAGCACAATCGCGTCATATGCGCTTTGGTTGCTCTGACTTGCAAACCCATACCTAGAAGCGGCTTACCTGGCATGATAACGAACGAGACGATCACAAAGCTGACCGACCAAATCCTGGACGAGTTGATCGCGCTGCGCAGAGAGATCCATGCGAACCCGGAATTGGGCTTCGAAGAGCATGAGACGGCGGCCCTGGTTTCGGCGCGTTTACGGCAGGACGGCATCGGGCACCGGACGGGTGTGGCCAAAACCGGGGTCATCGGGCTGATCGAAGGCAAGGGCAAGGGGCGCGTGATCGGCATTCGCGCGGATATGGATTGCCTGGCCATGGACGAAAAGTCGACCGTGTCATTCGCCTCGAAAATACCAGGCAAGGCCCATACCTGCGGCCATGACGTCCACACAGTTATTGGGTTAGGTGCGGCGCTGGTCCTCAACAAACTTTCCGGCCAGTTCGATGGCTCGATAAAAATCATCTTTCAGCCCGCCGAAGAGGCGCTGGACGGGGCCATACTGATGATCGAGGAAGGTGCGTTGAAGGATCCGCCCCTGGATGCGATCCTCGGCTTTCATAATTGGCCGCTGCTCGAGGCCGGAACCGTGGGCTACAATACCGACGTGGTGATGTCCTCGGCGGATGTGTTCGACCTGACCCTGACCGGTGTCTCGGGTCATGGCGCGCACCCTCATATGGCCGTCGATGTGATCAGTGCCGCGGCCTATTTCATCACCCAGTTGCAGACGATCGTCAGCCGAGAGATCGCGCCAGTGCTACCGGCGGTGGTCACGATCGGCAAAATCGCCGGTGGCTCCGCCCATAATCAACTGCCCGACAGCGTCTCCCTCCATGGTTCGGTGCGGACGCAAAATGAAGAGGCCCGGGGACAAATCCGAAGCGCTTTATGGCGGCTCCTCGAAGGCCTTAAGGTGGGAATGCGGGTCGAGCACAGCCTGGTGTTCACCGGGGGCACGCCGGTATTGCGCAATAATCAGGCAATCCTGCCAACCTATGTGGATGCGGCAAGAAACATGCTGGGCGGCGACAAAGTTATTGAGCTGCCGACCCCTTCCATGGGGAGCGAGGATTTCGCCGAGTTCGCCAACCGTGTGCCCGCCGCGCATCTGCGCATCGGCTCGAAAGTCGCCGGGCTCGATACGATGATCCACAAGAGCAACTACGAGTGCAACGAGCTGGCGATTCCAGTGGGCATCAGCGTGCTTTGCCGCGCGGTGCTCGATCTATTGGAAGCAGATTCGCTTAGTTAGTGCGTTTCATGATGGCCACCGATCCAGGTCGCGCGCACCCGGTGATCATCGTCGAGCAGCACCAAGTCGGCGCGATAGCCCGGCGCTATATGGCCAAGCTGGTCGCCGAGGCCAATGGCGGCGGCGGGATTGGTTGAGGCCATCCGCAGCGCCTCCTCAAGTGGTTGATTGAGTAGTGTGACGGCATTGCGCAGGCCGGTCGCCATATCGAGGACCGACCCGGCCAGAGTCCCGGCCTTAGTGGTCAGCCGGCCATCGCGCAGCGAGACCAGTCCGCCGGACAGGAGAAACTCGGCCTGGTCCCGGGCGCCGACCGGGGGCATAGCGTCGGTGACAAGGACAGCGCAGCCGCGTCCACTTGCTGCCAAGGCGATGCGCAGGTTTGCCGGGTGAACGTGGACGCCGTCGCCGATGAAACCAAACCAACAACCGGGATTGTCCAAAGCGGCGCCAACGACCCCCGGGGCACGGCTGGTCGGCGGCGTCATGGCATTAAACAGATGGGTGAAACCGGCAAGGCCTTCCCCCAAAGCCGCGCCGATTTGTTCATAAGTCGCCGCCGTATGCCCGGCAGCGACAATGACTCCTGCCCGCACCAGCGCCGAAATCGTCCCAGGTGGCACGGTTTCAGGCGCCAATGTCATCAGCGTAACACCGGCCTTCAGCGAGGTGACGAGCGCAAGGTCGGCCGCGGTGAAGGGGCGGATCAGGTTAGCGGCATGGGCGCCTTTGCGTTGAGGGTTGAGAAATGGGCCCTCTAAGTGGATGCCGAGGATACCGGGCATGGCGGCGGCCATGGCTTGATCGACCGCTGCCACGGCCTTGGCCATCTTCGCGGCCGTGTCGGTTATGAAGGTGGCAAGCATGCCAGTCGTGCCGAAAGGACGATGGGCGGCAGCGATGCGCTCAAGGGTGCGCGCGGTTGGCTCGTCGTTAAACAACACACCGCCACCGCCGTTGACCTGAAGATCAATAAAACCCGGGGCCAATAAAGCGCCACCGAGGTCGTGCCGGGCGATGTCCGCGGGCAGCGCCGCCGCCTCGATAACGTCAGCGACTTTACCTGCCTGAAGGACTACCGCGTGGCCGTCGAGAAATGCCGAACCTGAAAAGATGCGGCCATTGGTCAGCGCAATGTTGGGCACCACGGACTCCCGCAAATCTCGACAGCGATTCAGGCGAATATACCCATACGTCACGCCTTGCTCGCCGGAGCCGAGCATAGTGCCAAGCAGTGGCCTTAGCCAGCGTATGAGAGATCAGTCGGCGGGCGACTCATCCAACCGCTGGGACCACACTTCGAGCATGAAATAGATCATAATAAATAAGACCGACAAATAGTGGTTGGGGCGAAAATAAGAACTCTCCATGAAATTCAACAGAAAAATGGCGCCCAACAACACCACCGACAAGATATAGGCAGTGCTTTCGTCGGACGCCAGACCGCGCCGGGTCGCGAGCCGGAGGGCGAGGCCAATCGATCGCAAAATGGCAATGAGCGCCAGCGCAAGCCCAATGAAACCGGTCTGAAGAACAAGGTCGAGATAGCCGTTATGGGCTTGCCCCGCTCTGGCTGCCCAACCGGTGGCGAAATCGATCGGACTGGACCGCAAACCGGTATACCAGAACGAGCCATAACCAACCCCGACGACGGGGCTATTGCCGATCTCGTTCCAAAGATATTCCCAAAGATCGGTGCGTCCGGTAAATGTGAGATCGCCGAATGCCAATAGGGCAAGGTCACTCCCGGATAAACCGGCGCCCAATATTGACACCCAAATGGCCCCGGCAAGGCCGATCAGTATCGAAACAACGGCGACACGAACGAGTCCTTCGGTTCTCATAACATTGAGGGCAAGGACCAGTGCCGCAGGCGCCAACAGGCCAACGCCGATGCTCGTTTTGGATTGGGTCATGATCAAGAAACCAAACCATACTAACGCACCAAGCCCGAAAAATACGCGCCAGCGCAAGTCTCGGTTGCCGATGGCCGCCACGAGCCAGGTGAGATAGGACACGAGGGCAATTTGGCCGGCGCTGTTCTTGTGGGGATGGAGGCCGACAAAAGCGCCATCCGGCCCAATCGCAAGGCCTGGAACGACTATCACGCCGACCACATTGATCGTCATTACCAAACCGCTGATGACCAGCAACGTGCCAAGGAATTTCTTGGCGTCCGGTGCGGCGAGTGCCATGCCAAACAGGGCGATCGCCATGATGACAAGAAAGCCGCCGCGGCGGTAGGTTAAGTCGGGGTAGGGTGCCCATTGTGAGGACAATATGATCCAGCCAAGGACTAGGAACAGGGGCCAAGATCGCCGCAGCAAGACCGTCGCTCTTGGCACCTGATAAAAAGCGATACCAATCCCAATAGCAGCGAACGATATCCACACGATCTGATTGACGATATCGCCGCCGGCGCGTTCAAGGAACTCGTCGCGCGAGAATGGTGAGGATCCTACCGACGCGTAGTACAATATGAGAAAGAGCACCAAAGCGCCCCATTTTTCCCCTACCTGCCGGGGGTGCTCCTGGACATCTGTTGCGATCTGAATCGTCACGGGTGGGCCGCTTCCTGTCGTTGCCGGCCAATACTATCTCCGCTTTGCCCGGTTCTCCAGGGCCCTTTGTGTTCGCGGCGATTCCCTATAGTTGTAAACTTGTTACGCCTTCTTGCCACGAATAAGGATCTTGGTACTCCGAACGTCGAGAACAGGGCGCGTGGCGCCTCATACGCAAGTATCAATGGTACTAATCCGGGTTCGTAACCTCATATATGCGCGACCGAAATGAGGAACCACATGAACCACTAGAGTATATCCGTGCGCATTTTCGGGAAGCGCTAATCGGGCACCCGCGCTGCCTCTAGCAGGCTGCTGAAGAAGTCGTGACGGGCTCAAAATGATCCAATTCCCGCATCAATGCGTCGTGCATTTGATCGAATATTCCCGATATTCGAACAAATGCACTCCTGTTGCTGCGAAAATTGTCTTCATTTTGATTCCCGCCAGACTTCTTCAGCAGCCTGCTAGTCGAAAATGCGCCGGCGGATCTTGGCGTAAGCGAACAGGAAGGCTACCACGGTCAAGGCCACCAGATAGCCCAGATGGAGCAGCGTCCAGCCTGGGTCGAGGGGCAGGCCCGCCGAAAGGGGCCTGATGACAGCGATCAGGTGGGTCATGGGGAGCAACCAGGAGATAACCTGGACGCCGGGCGGAAAGCGTTCGATGCTGAAAAACACGCCCGAGAAGACGAACATGGGCGTAACCCAGAAGGTGAAAAAATAGCTGAAGAATTCATAGCCACGGGCCAATGACGTTGCCACCAGCCCATAACAGGCAAAGCCGATGGATGCCACGAAGACGACCGGGAGCGCCAACAGCGCGCCACTGACGGATGGGATGCCGCCCCAAACCCAGCCGATAGCAAGCACGCTTAGGGCCGACAGCAGCGACTTCACCGCGGCCCAGACGACTTCACCCAGCAACAGCTCGACCAGCGTGACCGGCGTGGCCAGCGTGGCGTCCCAGGTGCGATGCATATAGTAGCGCGAGAAGGAACCGATGGTGGTCTCGAAGCTGGCGGAGAACATGGCCGAATAGGCGATCATGCCCGGCACGACGAAGGCCAGATATGTCATACCGTCGATGGAATCGATAAAACGGCCAAGGCCAAAACCAAAGGCGAACAAGAACAAAATCGGGTTGGCGATGTTGGTGGCCAGAGACGACCATAGCAGTTTCCGCCATACCAAGTATTGCCGCCATGTGACCGCGGTCGTGTAGGTGGCGCCCCGCGGGACTAGGGACATCAGGTTTCCCTCAATTTGCGGCCAGTCAGCCGGAGAAAGACGTCCTCAAGATTGGCCGGGCGGTGCAGGTAGACGGCGTCGTCGGGCAACTCGTTGAGGATGTCGGGCGGTGACTGGACATAGTAGAGTATGGCGTCACCGATATCCTCTTGGTCCCAGGAGCCATCAGCCATCCCATTGGGGAGCGGCTTCTGTACTTCGAAGACATGCCCCTTGACGTGGCGGGCGATGAGCTGTCCCGGCGTTCCTTCGTCGAGTATTTCGCCGTGGTCAATGACGATGATGCGGTCGCATAAGCGTTGCGCCTCATCCATATAGTGGGTCGTTAACAGGAGCGTCTTGCCCTGCTTCTTGAGCTCCATCAACTGCTTCCAGATCATCACCCGGGCCTGGGGGTCGAGACCGGTGGTGGGCTCGTCCAGGATGAGCAATTCCGGATCACCAATAAGCGCGCGGGCGATGACGAGCCGCCGTTTCATGCCGCCGGACAACTGGATAACCCGCGCCGATGCTCTGCCCTGCAACTGCATGAACGCCAGCAAACGGGGCACTTGTTCGGCTATGACGGCAGCAGACAAGCCATAGTAGCGGCCATAGACCGCTAAATTTTCGCTCACGGTAATGTCGGGATCGAGGCTGTTTTCCTGGGGTACCAAGCCGATTTTGGCTTTGGTCTGCCGGTCCATTTTCTGAACCGGAACGCCGAAGACCGTAAGTTCGCCCGCGCTGACTGTCGCCAACCCCATGACCATACGCATGGTCGTGGTCTTGCCGGCGCCGTTGGGGCCCAGCAGACCGATGCAACGGGCGCGCTCAACAGCAAAATCTATGCCTTTGACCGCTTCAAGCTTGCCATAGCGCTTTATCAGCGCGCGCGCGGCAATAATCGGGGAGTCAGCCATGGGTTATCATTTTGTTGGTAGTTCGTTACCGGAGAGCGCCTTAAGAGGCTCGCGCCGCGGGCGCAGCCTGGGCCTAGCGCCGATGGACGACTTCACGGCCGCTCCCAGAGCAGACATTATCAGGATATGCCGACATAAAGAAGTCCCGCCTGGCGATGGTGAATAGGGCATTTTTGGAGGGCCGAGGCTCGCCCGGCTTTGCAGCGGAGGATTTTGGCGTGTATTACACCGGCCGGGCCGGGCTAGATTTGCCGACGTCACCAGGCAGGGCAGATGGGTTTGGATTGACGCCGGCAACCGAGGGCCAGCAGGAGATATTATGGAAGCAGATCAAGTACACAGCGCCGAAGACGCCAGGGCACTGATCGCCGAGCGCGCGCCCACCCATGTCAAGGTGGGGGTGGTGGACATAGACGGCATTTTGCGCGGCAAATATATGAGCCGCGATAAGTTTCTCTCCGCCTTGGCCGGCGGTTTCGGCTTTTGCGAGGTGGTGCTGGGCTGGGATAGCAACGATCAGACCTACGACAATACAACGGTTACCGGCTGGCATTCGGGCTTCCGGGACGCGCCGGTACGGATCTTGCCGGAAACAGCCCGTGACATTCCGTTCGAGCCGAACACGCTGTTCTTCCTCTGTGAGTTTACCGACTATGCGGAGTCGTTGTGCCCGCGGGCCGTTTTACGCCGCGTGCTGGCCAAGGCCGAGAGCATGGGCTTTGCGGTCAAGGCCGCCTTCGAGTATGAGTTCCTGGTCTTCGAGGAAACCCCACACGGGCTGCGCGAGAAGGGCTATCGGAACCTGCGACCCATGGCACCGGGCATGTTCGGCTATTCGGTGTTGCGCGCGTCGACGGCCGCGAACTTTTACCATGCCCTGCTGGAGACCTGCGAGGCCATGCGTCTGCCCATCGAGGGACTGCATGAAGAGAGCGGTCCGGGTTTTTTGGAGGCCGCATTGGTCGTACAAGAGGGGCTGGAGGCCGCCGATCGCGCCGCGCTGTTCAAGACCTTCGCTAAGACCGTTGCCCAACAACATGATTTCGTGGCGACATTCATGGCGCGATGGTCGACGGAGTTACCGGGTCAATCTGGTCATATCCACGTCTCATTGACTGATAAAGAAGGCAAGGCGGTGTTCCATGACCCGGACAAACCCGCCGGCATCTCGGACCAAATGCGCCATTTCATCGGCGGCCAGCAGAGTCAGATGCCGGAACTTACGGCCTTGGTGGCGCCAACGATTAATTCCTATCGCCGATTGGTGCCGGGTTTCTGGGCGCCCACCGACGCGACCTGGGGGATCGATAACCGGACCGTGGCGCTGCGCGCCATATCCGGCGGCCCGAAATCGCAAAGGGTGGAGTACAGGGTCTCGGGCGCCGATAACAATCCATATCTTAGCCTGGCGGCGGCGCTGGCGAGCGGGCTGCACGGTATCGAAAACGGTCTGGAACCGACCGCACCGAGCCAGGGCAACGCTTATGACGTGGATCATCCGGAGGCTTTGAGGCTGCCGCGCAGCCTGCAAGAAGCGGCCAAGCGTTTGCAGGGGTCGGATAGCGCCCGGGCCTTTTTCGGCGATGCTTTCGTGGACCATTTCGCGGCGACGCGGGACTGGGAATGCCGGGAATTCGACAAGGCCGTCACCGATTGGGAATTGGCGCGGTATTTCGAGATTATCTAGTTTGACCGGAGAAGAATTGATGACAGAGCCGATGCCCATGGCCGGGAATTGGAGCTTTCCGACAACGATCTGGTTTGGCGCCGGATCGATCGCGCGTCTGGCAGAGGCGTGTGCGCAATGCGGTCTGAAACGCCCGATGCTGGTCACCGACCCGGCACTCGCGGCCCTGCCCATGGTCGCCGAGGCGGTGGCGCAATTGCACACCGCGGGTACACCGACGATTGTATTCTCTGACATCCAATCCAATCCCGTCGCGCGCAATGTCGCCGATGGGGTAACGGCCCTAGCGGAGCAGAATTGCGACGGTGTGATCGCCTTTGGCGGCGGCAGCGCGCTGGATGTTGGCAAGGTCATCGCGCTGATGGCCCGGCAGAGTCTGTCGATCTGGGATTTCGAGGATGGCCGGGATGACTGGCGCCGAGCCAATCATGACGGCATTTTGCCGGTCATCGCGGTGCCGACAACGGCGGGTACCGGCTCTGAAACCGGCCGCGCCGGGGTCATAACGGACGAAGAAAACAAGACCAAGAAGATCATCTTTCATCCCGGGATCATGCCCGCCATTGTCATTTCCGATCCGGTGTTGACGGTGGGACTGCCACCCCATCTTACCGCCGCCACGGGCATGGATGCCCTGGCGCACTGTCTTGAGGCCTATTGCGCGCCGGGTTTCCATCCGTTCTGCGATGGGGTTGGCCTTGAGGGTATGAGCCTGGTGCATCGCTATCTTGTGAGGGCGGTGGAAGACGGTGGCGACCTTGAGGCGCGGGCCGGTATGCTGGCGGCGGCGTCGATGGGATCCACAGCCTTTCAAAAGGGGCTCGGGGCCATTCATTCCCTGAGCCATCCGGTGGGCAGCTACTTCAACGCCCATCATGGGCTGACCAATGGGGTGGTCATGCCGACCGTATTGAAATTCAATCGCCCGGCTATCGAAGAGCGGATGGCTAGGCTCGGTGCCTATCTAGGGCTGGCGCAGGCTGGTTTCGACGGCGTGCTTGGATGGATCATGAGCCTGCGCGGACGTATCGGTATTCCGGATAGCTTGGCCGATCTGGGGGTCGAGGCGGATGCACTCGCGGCCATGGCGGCCGACGCGGCGGTCGATCCGACAGCGGCGACAAATCCGCGACCTATCGATGCCGCGACCTGCCAGGAACTCTATCGCCAGGCATTGCAAGGCAATGCTGTCTAATCTTTATTTCTTTTCTTTATCGCCGCGGTTGGCGAAAAGCAAACTGAAGCCGAGCGTCGCCATCACCAACATCATGAGCAGACTTAGGGCGTTGATGACCGGCGTCGTGCCGTCGCGAATCTGGGTAAACATGCGAATGGTAACAGGCGCCTCGGAGCCGACGAGCATGAGCGTTGTATTGAAATTCTCAAATGACATGAGGAAGGAAATAACCCCGGCGCCGATGAGGGCGGGAATCAAGAACGGTATGGTGACCGTGCGAATGGCGCCGAGGCTCGATGCGCCAAGGTCGCGCGCGGCTTCTTCGAGAGTGATATCGAATTTGCGCAGGCGCGCGGCAATCACCAAGGTCGCAATCGTGACGATAAACGAGAACTGCCCCAGTATCACCAGCGGCAGGCCCGGCCTGAGGAAATCGAGGAAAATGCCGAACCTGTCTTCAAGGCCATTGGCGACGGTGCTGGCGAACTGCAATATAGACACGCCCAGAATCACGCCCGGGATCACCAACGGCCAGAGCATCATAGTGAAGAGAATACTCTTGCCGGGGAATCGAGCCCGCTCCATCAGAAAGGCATTCATGGTTCCGACGACGAGGGAAAGCACGGTTACGGCGACGGCCACCTTAAAGCTGGTGCCGAGACTGCCGATCAATCCGCGATCATAGAAGATACCGATGCGACCGCTCGATGATGTGAACCAGTCGAGGGTAAATCCGCGCCAGGGGAGCGATGGAAACTGGCTATCGTTGAAGGCAAATACGCCGACGACAACGAGGGGGGCGAACAGGTAAACGAAAAAAAGGAAGATATAAAGCGCGTAGCCAAACTTGAAGGTCCGCGATTGGGGGATAGTCGTGAGCATCCGCTATCCCATTGTCGAAGCGAGGCTCTGGCGGGTTATCTTCAACCCGATCCAGACCATGAGCGAAGACACTATCAACAGCAAAAATCCAAATGCCGCTCCCTGCTCCCAATTGAAGCGGACAATGAATTTCTGGAATATTTGATCGGTAAACCAGAGGCTGTTCTTACCGCCAAGCAGAGACGGGGTGAGGATATTGCCCAAACTCAGCATGAAAACGACGATGCAACCGGCGACGATACCGGGCATGGCGTGGGGGATAATAATTTCTCGCAATACCGCAAAACCGTTGCCGCCAAGGTCGTATCCGGCTTCCACCAAGCTGTCGTCGAGGCTGTCGAGCACGGTCACCAAGGGCACGACCATGAACAGCATGGAGGTGTATACCAAGCCGACAATAATCGCGATGTCGTTGCCCAGAAGTTCTACAGGCTGGTCGATAAGGCCCGCCCATTGCAGGCCACGCGAAATCAAGCCGGTCTCGCGCAGAATAATAATCCAACCGAGGGTGCGGATCAGTTCGCTCACCCAGAATGGCAGCAAGGCAAGAACGAATAGGAGATTCTTGCGACGGCCGCGAATCATCTTGGCAATGTAATAGGCCACGGGGAAGGCGATGAGCAAAGTCAACGCGGTCGCGCCGATGGAAATAAATGTCGTGCGGACCAAGGTTGACCAATAAATCGACTCGGCAAAAAATTCGGTGTAGTTGGTCAACCCTGTCTCATAGAGCCGGGGCCCCAGCTTTACCTTCAATGACAGCGCCAGGAGTTGGATATGAGGTAAGATAATGAGCAAACCAAGCCACAGGACGACCGGCGCCAACAGCAGAATGAGGCTAAGCCGCAGGCCGGCCCGGCGTGCGGCTTCGGGTTGGTAGACCGCCGCTGTCACGTTGCCTGGGCCGCGGCAAAACCGGTCACCTGCTCGGCACCCCAGGTCAACTGAACCGGCTCGCCACGGGTCAGGTCCGCCATGTCGCCGGTTTGCGGCAAAGCGACGGTAATGCTACCGCGAAGCCCCTCACTGGTAACGATTGCGGAGCTGCTACCGCCGTCGAATAGCAGGTTCTCCACGGTTCCCGCCAGGTTGTTGGCGCCCTCAGAGACATTCGTGGTGCGGCGCAAGGTGATCGCCTCGGGACGCAGAAAGAGTTCGACCGGCGCGCCGACCGCTAAACCCGGCAGCGCGTCGCCGACCAGTTCGAGGCCAGCGTCGGTGTGAAAGCGCATCTGCGCGCCGTCCTGGGCGCCAATGGTGCCGCGCCAGCGGTTGCTATTGCCGACAAAGCCGGCGACGAAAGCAGTTTGAGGCCGATAGTAGAGATCCTGCGGTGTGCCAACCTGTTCAAATCGCCCGCCATTCATAACGGCGACCTGGTCAGACATGACAAGAGCTTCGGACTGGTCATGGGTGATATAAACAAAAGTGGCGCCGAGTTTTGCCTGGAGTTGCTTAAGCTCGATCTTCATCTGCTCGCGCAACTTCAGATCCAGCGCGCCCAGGGGTTCGTCCAGCAGTAACAATGCCGGCTCAAGAACGAGGCAGCGGGCGATGGCGATGCGCTGCTTCTGACCGCCCGACAGCTGATCTATTTGCTTTGGGCCAGAGCCCGCAAGGTCGACGCGTTCGAGCATGCGCTCTACCATGCGCGCGATCTCGGCCCTCGGCAGGCCGCGGCGGCGCAGGCCATAACCGACATTGTCGGCCACTGACATGGTGGGAAAAAGTGCTAGATGCTGAAACACCATGTTGGTGGGCACTTTGTTGGGCGGCATGCCGATTATGGATTTTCCCTTGATCAACAGCTCGCCGGCATCGGGGCGGCTGAAAGCGGCGATCATCCGCATCAGCGTCGTCTTGCCGCAACCCGAAGGGCCGAGAATCGAGAAGAACGAGCCCTCCGGAACAGAAAAAGAGACGTCTTCGACCGCCGTGAAGCTGCCAAATCGCTTCACAAGGCCGCGAACCTCTAGATCAGGTGCCTGGCTCATCGCAACGCCCGCTCTTGAAAAAAAGCCCCGCCCGAGGGCGGGGCCTTTACAAACCTAACTAACCCGCGGCTCGAATACGATCGAGGATTCGGCCTTCGAGGTCTTCAAGACCGGCCGGTACCGGCGGGTACCAGTTGATGTTGTCGA
>QIGO01000123.1 GCA_003230015.1 Alphaproteobacteria bacterium
CAGTCTGAGGTGATCGGTATCGAAATTCGTGACGCCGAGATGACCGATCAATCCTTGCGTCCGCATGACCTGCAATTCCCGCATGGCGTCCAAATAGGCCGGATGCTCGAACGTCCACCAATGAAATTGCAGCAGATCGATCTTGGCGACACCCAGCCGGTCCAGGCTGCGCTGGACACCCGCGCGGACCACGTCGCGCGTCATCTCCCCCGGCGTAGGGCACCATTTGGTAAAGATCTTGGGTTTCTCCGCGGCCAATCCGTCGCCCCGGCCGGCGACAATTTCGAGGGCGCGCCCCGCGATCAGTTCAGCACTGCCATAATGGTCCGCCATGTCGAAGGTATCGAAACCGGCATCCACATAGTCCGCCAAGGCTTTGCCGGCGGCGTCCAGGTCTAGGCACCGATCGCCCCGTTCCAAATCGGCGACCTGCCAAAGGCCAGTGACAATCCGGCTGACCTCGAGCCCTGGCACGAGCATGGTGCGTTCTGGCGTCATTTATTCGTGTCCCATATTGGCCCGGCGCCCGGTCCTGCCGTCGCACGACCCGACCCGGCCATTCGCGTCTTCTTGCCAAAATCGCCAGAAACGAACCGCAGTAGAAAGCGTCGAATCCGCAATAAAACCAAACAGTTACGCAAAGTTCGTATAATTATGTATTCTAAATTAGGCAAAAGGCTCATTCAAGCCACGGAAATAAATTGCCGAAATCGATGGCACGGGCCTCCAATGTTCGGGCCAATTTGCCCTCGCGCGACCTGGCGGGCTAACGTTTGGAAGCAGCGCCAACAGGGTCCAATGAGCACTCGTCGCGGGTCGAGATTGGTCCAAACCTACACGCCGCGGGGGACAATCACATGATTATGTCGAATACCTTCCGCCAGAAATTAATTGCTGGCGAACCGACAATTGGCACCCACTACCTGCTTGCCGACCCCGATATCCCGGAGATCATTGGTGACACCGGCTTTTTCGACTATGGCGAATATGCCGCCGAATATTCGTCTTTCGATATGGCGCTCCTCTATCATATGGCGCGCGCCGGCCAATGCGCCGCTCTGCCGCTGATGATCAAGCTTGATCAGGAAGGTCAGGGATTTTGGGCTCAGGCAGCGCTCGGGGCGGGCTTCAAGTCGGTCCTTTTCACCGACATCCGCACCCCTGAAGATATAGAAACCTGCCGCCGTTTCATCCGCGCCGACACCCCCGATACGCGCGGCCTGATGGGCCTCAAGCTACGGCGTCCCGCACTGTCCAGCTATCATGCCGAAGATTACCTGGGAGACTTGAGCGCCATCGTTTTCCTGATCATGATCGAGAAGAACATTGCCGTTGAGAATCTCGATGAGCTTCTCGCTTCCGCCCGCGAGAAGGATGTGGACATGACCCAGTGGGGCCCGGCGGATTTTGGTATTTCTCGCGGCGATCCAGGTCTCATGCACACACCCGAGATCCGGCCCTTCGAAGAGCTTGTCATAAGAAAGTCGATCGAGTTTGGTGTTCAGCCGCGCATAGAAATTGCCGAGGTGGAACAGGCAAAACGCTATGTCCAGTTGGGCGTTCGGCACTTCTGCATCGGCTGGGACCGGTTTTTGTACCGGGCCGCCTTGACCAGGCTTGGCGAGGGCATGCGGAAACTGGTCGACACTCTTTAGGATCTGGATCAGGCAGCGATCCGCATGTGACCTAAACGAATCTTCGGAAAAGCCCGGTCTTGTCGAATATTTCCTCAAGCTCCTGCATGCGGTTTTTGGTCTCGTCCCAGGTCAGCTCTTGCACCGCGGTTATCAGCGTCTCCAGGATCAGCAGGATCGCGACGTTTGAATCCCAGGCCGAGGGAACGTCGACCCGGCAGTTGAAGCGGAAATCGGCGAATTTCGTAATTGGCGAGCCCCATTGGTCGGTCACCAGCACAATGGCAGCACCCCGCTTGTTGGCAAGTTCCGCCAGCCGCAGCAGGGCATTCTCGTAACGCCGGATGTCGAACAGGACCAGCGTGTCCCCCGGCTTCATATCCAGCAGATAGTGGGGCCAAACCCCCGCGGCGGTGCCCAGTTGGGCCACGTTTGGCCGGATCACCTGCATGTGATTGAAGAAATACTCGGCCAGCGACCGCGTAATGCGCCCGCCGGCAATGAAGATGTGACGCTCTGAGTCGCAGAGAATATCCGCCACTTTATCGAAGGTGGCGGGATCGATGCGGGCCAGGGTCTGCCCAAGATTCGTCATCACGGCCTCTGCGAACCGGTTCAGAATATGCGAGTCCGGCGCCTCGGAGGCCCAGCTATCGCGCTTTCGGATGGGGTCTGAAATGCGCGCCGACAGCTCGGTCCTCAGCGCCTCCTGAAACTCCCCAAACCCGTCATAGCCGAGCTTCTTGACCATCCGCACGACTGTCGGTGTCGACACCTCGGCGTCATGGGCTACCGAAGTAATCGAGGCCAGGCCGGAGACCGGATAATTCTCCAGTAGCGCATTGGCGAGCTGACGCTCGGCCCGTGTCAGCGTCTCGAATTGGGCTTGCAGCAAGTCCTGCACGGTTTCGGACGATTTAGTCAAAGATCACACCATTGTTCCTGTCGCCGGCGGCAATACCGTCCTCGTGCGTTTGAAGAGATATTGACAGATTAGATCGGTTTGAACAATTCTGTACAGGAGCAGAGGTGATGCTGGGAGGCGAAAGGCTCGTGGAGCCAATTCTCGCGACGGCGGAGGGGCCGGTTGTTGACGTTGTCAATGCCGACGGCGGCGCCGAGATTGTCTTTGTCTGCGAACACGCGGCCAGGGCCATCCCCACGGCACTGGCCACCCTGGGACTGTCGGAGGCGGAACGCGCGAGCCATGTCGCCTGGGACATCGGCGCACTTTCGCTCGCCCGTAACCTCAGCAAGGCATTTGACGCCCCCCTGGTCGCCGCCCGGTTTTCGCGCCTTGTGTACGACTGCAACCGGGCGCCCGAAGCCCTGGATGCGGTACCTGAACGCAGCGAGACCATCGAAATACCGGGCAATATTGGCCTTGACGCGGCCGCGCGCGCCGGGCGCCTCAAGGAATTTTATACCCCGTTCGAGAGCGCTTTGGCGCGGATCATTGATACCAAGATCGCCCGCGGCGAGAGTCCGGCGATCATCAGCGTGCACAGCTTTACCCCGACTTATTTTGGCGCGAGGCGCGATGTTGAACTCGGCATCCTCCACGATTCCGATACCCGCCTTGCCGACGCCTTGCTGGCGCAAGCCGTCTCACTCACAGGCCTGCGCTCGCAAAGGAACGCGCCCTATGGCCCGGCCGACGGGGTTACCCACACTCTGCTGACCCATGCGCTGCCGCGCGGCCTGCCCAATGTCATGCTGGAAATCAGAAACGACCAGATTAGCGACATGCCCGCTTGTCAGCGCGTCGCGGCGGCACTGGCTCGGCTCTTGCGCCATGGCGTGTCTTCCCCGACGCTTTCCCCACGCGGCGTCGCGGCGGCAGGGGCTTAGGGCATGCCGGGCTTTATTCGTCGGTATGTGCGGTTCGTCGATGCGGTGAATTACCGGGTCGGGCGCTTTGCCATGTACCTGCTGTTCGTGATGGTCAGTATTCTGCTCTGGTCATCCATATCCAAGACATTTTTTCTGCCTTCCTTGTGGACGCTGGAAATGGCCCAGTTCACCATGGTTGGGTATTACATCCTCGGCGGTCCCTATTCGATACAAATGGGCGCCAATGTCCGTATGGACCTTTTCTACTCTAACTGGACGGTCAATACGAAGGCCTGGTTCGATGCATTCACGGTCTTCTTTCTGATCTTTTATCTTGGCGTCCTGCTATTCGGCGCCGTCGGCAGCACGACGTACGCGTTTCAATATAGTGAACGCAGTGCGACTGCTTGGCGTCCTTTCATGTGGCCGGTCAAGGTGGTGATGGTTTCCGGCTTCATTTTGATGCTGCTGCAAGCGATCGCCGAGTTTTTTAAGGACATTGCCCGCATCCGTGGAGCCGAACTCTGATGCCGCAAGAGCTCATCGCCGTCGTCATGTTCTCCACCATGATGCTGATGCTCATGACCGGCCAGCGTGTGTTCGGCGCCATTGGCGCTGTCGGTGTTATTGCCGCGGTTTTGCTTTGGGGGCCCGGCGGAGTGGATATTGGCTTCTCCGCGACCATCAAGCTGATGAAGTGGTTCCCGCTTCTGACCCTGCCCATGTTCATATTCATGGGTTACGTGCTGTCGGAGTCGCGCATCGCCGACGACCTCTACAAGATGTTCCACGTCTGGATGGGCCCCATCAGGGGTGGCCTCGCCATCGGTACCATTGGCTTGATGGTGCTGATTTCGGCCATGAACGGGCTTTCCGTTGCCGGCATGGCTATTGGCGCGACGATCGCCCTGCCGGAGCTTTTGCGGCGCGGTTACGACAAGCGCATGGTCACCGGCGTCATCCAGGCCGGATCTTCGCTTGGCATTCTTGTGCCGCCTTCGGTGGTTCTCGTGCTCTACGCCATGATCGCCCGCCAGCCCGTCGGCCAGCTCTGGCTTGCCGGCGTAATTCCGGGCCTGATGATGGCCGCTCTTTTTATTATTTACGTGACCATCCGCTGCCACTTGCAGCCGGAGCTTGGCCCGGTTCTGCCGAAGAGCGAGCGCAACGTGCCCATGGCCGAAAAGCTTCGTCTTCTAAGGTCGGGTATTCTGCCCATCGCCATTTTTGGTTCGATGATGTTCCCCTTTGTCAATGGCTGGACCAGCTTGGTGGAGAGTTCGGCCATTGGCGCCATGACCGCCTTTGTCGCCGCGGTGCTAAAGGGCCGCATGACGCGCACGGTATTCGAGAATTCCGTGCGTAAGACGCTTGGCATTTCCTGCATGTTTATGTGGATAATCCTCGCGGCCCTCGGCTTCGGCGCCGTTTTCGATGGCCTTGGCGCGGTCAGCGCTATCGAGCGGTTATTCATCGGACAGCTCGACTTAAACCCTTGGACGATCCTCGTCATTATGCAGCTCTCTTTCCTGCTCATGGGGACCTTCCTCGACGACACGGCCATGTTGGTCATCGTCGCCCCGCTCTATGTGCCGCTGGTGGGCATGCTCGGCTTCGACTTGATCTGGTATGGCATCCTCTACACGATCACCACCCAGATCGCCTATATGACGCCGCCATTTGGCTACAATCTTTTCCTTATGCGGGCCATGGCGCCACCGGAAATCACCATGGTCGATATCTACCGTTCGATTATCCCCTTTGTCGGCGTCATGGTGCTGGCTCTTACCCTGGTGATGCTGTTCCCCGGCATTGCCTTGTGGTTGCCGGGGGTCGTTTATGGAAAGTGAAATGGATAAAAAACGCGCAAGGTTGGCGCATAACGTGGGCTAATTGCCCAAAACAAACGTGAAGGAGGTAATAGTCATGACTAGCAGACGTAAGTTTCTGGCCGGCGCCGCGGGCGCTGTAGGTGCGGCAACTTTGGCGGCCCCGGCTGTCCACGCCCAGTCGAAGATACGCTGGCGCTTGCAGACCTATGCCGGTCCCGCGCTTGCCGCGCACGTTGTCAAGCCCGCCATCGACGCTTTCAACAAGGTCGCCGGCGACGAGATGGAGATCGAGCTGTTCACCGCCGACCAGCTTGTCCCCACGGGCGAACTGTTTCGCGCCTTGCAGCGCGGTACCATTGACGCTGTTCAGTCGGATGACGATTCGATGGCCTCGCCCACCGAGGTTACCGTATTCGGCGGTTATTTCCCGTTCGCCGTACGCTACTCCCTCGACGTGCCGGTTCTGTTCAATCAGTGGGGTTTGGCCGAGATCTGGGAAAAGGAATACGACAAGGTCGGCGTAAAATGGCTCTCCGCCGGCGCCTGGGATCCTGCCCACTTTGCCACCAAGGAACCCATCAACAGCCTTGAAGACCTCAAGGGCAAGCGCGTCTTTACATTCCCCACGGCGGGTCGGTTCATGTCCCGGTTCGGCGTCGTCCCGGTAACGCTGCCTTGGGAGGATATCGAGGTCGCGGTCCAGACCGGAGAGCTTGACGGTATTGCCTGGTCGGGTATCACCGAGGACTACACCGTTGGTTGGGCCGACGTCACCGACTACTTCCTCACCAACAACATATCCGGTGCCTGGGCTGGGTCGTTCTTTGCCAACATGGACCGCTACAACGAACTGCCGGAACATCTCAAGGAGCTACTCACCCTGGCCATGGACAGCTCCCATTATTATCGCCAGTGGTGGTATTGGGGCGGCGAGGCGAAGCTGCGTGTGGAAGGCACGAAGATGAAGCTGACCACGATCCCGGACGAAGAATGGGCCACGGTCGAATCCGCTGCCCGTGAATTCTGGGACGAGATCGCCGCTGAGTCCGAGACCAAGGCGAAAGTCGTTCAGATTTTCAAGGACTACAACGACCAGATGGATAAGGCTGGGCGGCCATACCGCTACGCCTAACAGCCGTCCGACCCGTGTGGATAGACGCCGCCGTGCACAGTCACGGCGGCGTCTATTGATTTGTGCTGGCACGGTTGACGCCTTCGTCCGAAACCGCCCCGCCGCTGTTATTGAAAAGCTCAAGACGCGCTAGGATTCTCATGAGCGAGTTTGAAAGGGCATGATCCAATGAGCAAGGTAATAAAATGTATCTCTCCCATAGACGGATCGGTCTATGTGGAACGCCCCGTCGCGCCTGAACAAGCTGTCCGTCGCGCTCTTGAGGCCGCGCGCGTTGCGCAGCAGGATTGGGCCGCGCGCCCCCTCGCCGATAGGATCTCGCTTGTGCGCGCCGGCGTCGCGCGGCTGGGCGAGATGAACGACGAGGTGGTGCCCGAACTAGCCCATATGATGGGCCGTCCGGTGCGTTATGGCGGCGAGTTTGGCGGTGTCAACGAGCGCGCCTCCTATATGGCCGAGATTGCCGAAAACGCGCTGGCTCCGGTTATCGTCGAAGCATCCGACCGGTTCGAAAGGCGTATTCTACGCCAGCCTCACGGCATCGTTTTTGTCATCGCGCCCTGGAATTACCCCTATATGACGGCCATCGCCGGCAACGGGGTGGCGCTCAAACACGCCAGTCAAACCCCCTTGGTTGGCGAGCGCATGGTTGACGCCTTTGAGCAGGCCGGACTACCCAAGGGCTTGTTTGTCAACTTATTCCTCGATCACCAGACAACCGAAGCACTGCTGGCCGCCGGTAGTTTCGACTTCGTCAACTTTACCGGTTCCGTGGGCGGTGGCCGTGCCATCGAACGGGCGGCGGCCGGCACATTCACCGGCATGGGCCTGGAACTTGGCGGCAAGGACCCCGGTTACGTCATGGAGGATGCCGACCTGGATGCTGCGGTGGATACGCTCATCGACGGCGCCATGTACAACGCCGGCCAGTGCTGCTGCGGCATCGAGCGCATCTATGTGAGCGCACCTCTCTACGATGATTTTGTCGCCAAGGCGGTGGCGATCGTCTCGGACTATAAGCTTGGCAACCCGTTGGACACGGAAACTACCTTGGGACCCATGGCCCATAAGCGTTTTGCCGCCGAGGTGCGGGCCCAAACCCGGGAAGCCGTCGCCGCCGGGGCCAAGGCCTTGGTCGATCCGACTCTGTTTCCGGCCGATGATGGCGGCGCCTATTTGATGCCGCAGATCCTCATCGACGTGACCCATGAGATGCGCGTCATGCGCGATGAGAGTTTCGGCCCCGTCGTCGGTATCATGAAGGTGGAAAGTGACGAACAGGCCATCGCCCTGATGAACGACAGTGATTTCGGCCTGACGGCATCCCTATGGACAAAAGACCCGGCGCGCGCCGCGCGCATTGGCGCCCGGATTGAGACCGGCACGATATTCATGAATCGCGCCGACTATCTCGACCCCGGCCTGTGCTGGACCGGTTGCAAGCAGACCGGCCGTGGCGGATCCCTGTCGATGATCGGATACCAAAACCTCACCCGGCCAAAGTCCTATCATCTCAAGAAGGCCTGAGGCCCGGATCGAGCAGGAAAAAACCGTCTCTAGCGCCAGTTAACGGCCCGGTCGTCCCTACCAAACAGATGCAGCTGCTTACGATCGAACAATATGCCGACATTTTGTCCTGCCTTTAGATCGGAAAAGCCGACGATGCGAATGGTGAACAGGCCGACATCCTCGACTTTCACGTAAGCAAAAGTGTCCGAACCCAAATGTTCGGTCACGTCGATGACGCCGGACAGGTCCGCCTCCTTGGGATCGGTCAGGGTAATATGTTCCGGCCGGGCGCCGCATTTTGTCACATTGTCGGGTGCCTGCCCGAGTATCGCTGTGGCGTTGTTGGGAAACAGCAGATTTCCGCCATTTGCCTTGCAATCGACCACATTCATTTTGGGAGAGCCGATGAATTGCGCGACGAACAGATTGCCCGGCTTCTGGTAGAGCTGCATGGGGGTGCCCACCTGTTCGATCAAGCCGTCTTGCAGCACCACAATACGGTCCGCCAGCGTCATCGCCTCCACCTGATCATGGGTTACATAGATCATCGTGGCCTTCAGATGCTGATGTAATTTGGCGATCTCCAACCGCATATCCACGCGCAGCGCCGCATCGAGATTGGAAAGCGGTTCATCGAAGAGGAACGCCCGGGGTTCGCGCACGATGGAGCGGCCGATCGCAACCCGTTGGCGTTGTCCGCCGGAAAGCTCCTTGGGTTTGCGGTGCAGCAGATCTTCAAGTTTTAGAACCGCGGCGACGGCTTCGACTTTTTGGTTTATCTCCGCTTTCGGTGTCCGCGCGACCTGCAGCCCGAAGCCCATATTCTGCCGCACGGTCTTGTGGGGATAGAGGGCATAGGACTGGAAAACCATGCTCAGGCCACGTTCGGCGGGTCGTTTTCCGGTGACATCTTCGCCATCGATGAGGATCGACCCTTCCGAGACTTCTTCAAGGCCGGAGACAAGGCGCAGCAACGTGGACTTTCCGCAACCGGAAGGGCCAACGAAGATGACAAACGCGCCTTCCTCGATCGTCAGGTCTATGCCTTTGATGACCTCCACCGTACCAAAGGATTTGCGCACGCCCTTCAATTGAATACTGCTCATCGTTCGTCCTTCACGCCGTCGCACGTTTGTGCGTTGGTGAAGCCCAGGCAAGCCAGATGGCCGCCGTCCAGGAAAATTCGTCACCGCCGCAACCGCGACCGGTGATTGGGCTGAAATTCTCGGAAAAGCCCGAATTTTCGACCAGGTCCTGCGTGTCCCGGCGCAGGCGGTCGGCGAGGTCGGGTCGGTTGTGGCGATTGAGACCCATGGCGATCATCCAGTTGATCATCGCCCAAACAGGACCGCGCCAGTATCGAATGGCGTCGAATTGGTCGCTATGGGGATCAAAACTCGGCACGCCGAAACGCACGGCATCGAGCCAATCCACCAGAAGTCCAATCAGCCGCTCGGCCCGTTCCTGCGATACGGCGCCGGCATAGAGTGGTAGAAAAATGCCCGACGACAGGGTCTTCGCGTGTTCGTTGCGGCGCAGATCCAGCGAGGCGTAGCCGCCAAGCGCTTCGCACCACAGGGCTTCCATGCCATTTTCCAGGCGTGTCGCGCGTTGTTCCGCGCGCTTGGCGAGCGTTTTGTTTCCCAGCCTGGCCGCGATGGCGGCCAAGTCATGTTCGGCGCGCAGCAGGATGGCGTTCATACCCACATCGGCGACCCAGAAGGCGTTGCCATTTGCAATCGCTTCGATATTCCAGTTGTGCTCCCGCCCGAATTGCACCAGGGCCAGATATCGGTCGTAGTCGGCCTTCGTCGGGCGCTGATCGGCATCCACATGCTGGGTGTCGCGGCGCTGGTATTCGGCCACGCCCGAGGTATCGACGAAGGAGAGCGGGCGGTCCCAGTCGGGCAGGTTGTCGCGGCCGCTTTCCCAGGGGTGCGAGATCGCCACAATGCCGCGTCCCTTTGGGTCGCGCGCCGTCGCGAACCATTGATGCCAGCGGTCAAGCGCGACCATGATCCGTTCTGCGCGATCCCGGTTCAGGTCGCGATCGATTTCCAGCAGTTGACGTACCACGGTAGCGGCGACTGGTGGCTGCGTGATGCCGGAGGTAGGTGGCTGCCGGTTTGTCTGCCATTGATCGGGGCCCGGAAAATACCCCGGATCGACTTTTCTGAAGATAATGTGGGGCACCATGCCGTCGGGCCATTGATCCGCCAGCAAAGTGTCGATCTCCACCCATGCCCGATCGATGTCAAAAGCGGAAAAACCCAAGGCGACAAAGATTGAGTCCCAGTTCCATTGATAGGGATAAAGGCCTTTGGTCGGAACAGTATAGGTGCCGCAGTCATTGCCACGCAGGATTTCGATTGCCTGCGCGTCCAGTTCGATGGCTCGAATGTCGGTCGATTTTGTCATCGATGATTAGCCCTTAACGCTTCCGGCGGTCAGTCCTTGAACCAGGAAGCGCTCGAACCACAAGAAAATTATCAGGATGGGTACCGTTGCGATCACCGCCCCCGCCATCAGGTGCTGGCGCGGAATCTCGGACGAATTGAGCGACACGACCCCCCTGGGCAAGGTGAAGATGTTGGGGTTGTCGAGGAACATGAAGGCAAAAAGAAACTCATTCCACGCGATCATGAACACGTAGAGCGAGACCGAAGCCAGCGCCGGTAGCGACAGTGGCAGGGTGATCTTCCAGATCACGCCGATGCGGCCGAGTCCGTCCATCAAGCCGGCTTCCTCAAGCTCCGGCGGCAACCCACGGAAGTACCCCTGCAGCATATAGAGGGCCACGGGAACCGTCGTCGCCGGATAAACGATAAGCAGGCCGATGATGGTGTTACGTAATCCAAGCTGACTGAACACCGCATAGAGCGGGATCACGAGGACAATCGCCGGCACCATATAGACCAGCAGAATCGACTGGCTCATCAACCCGCGGCCACGGAATCGCAGCCGCGCCACCGCATAGGCACCGGGGATCGAGAATAACAGGGTAATGATAACCGTCGTCGCCGAGACAATGGCCGAGATCAGCAGGAACCGGCCGAAATTGAACTGCGTGAAGAGTTCGATGTAACTGTTCAGCAGCTCCCTGGGGCTTTTCGTCAAGTCGATGGAAAGATCCAGCGGGTTGAGCAGCAGCGCCTGCTGGCTCTTCAGGCTGGTCATGATCATGACATAGAAGGGCAGCACGACGATGACCGTGAAAAACACAAAGCCAAGTCCCTTGAACACCCGCGTCAACAGAACCTCAACCGCGTAGCGCTTGATCATGCCCGCTTCCACGTCGTGCAGGCACGTGGCGTTGGCGAGCGTGATCGCACCGCACACAACAAGTATCGCAATCGCCTGCTGCAATGGCGCGACAGCTAAACTCTGTGAAAACGGCTCGGCGAAAGAGGTCAGCAAAAAAACAACAATCGTCACGAAAAATGCCGAGATATAGGCCGGCTGCGTCCGCTGTACGCGTGGACGCATCAAGACGGTGCCCGCACTGGCCGTGCCCGCCAGCAAGCCGGCGGCAAGAACCGGTGTTGCCGCCAGCCCGGTGACGAGGGTGATGCTGATGCCGGCCAGGGTCGTGGCGATAAGGCCCCACAGGGCGCCGGACAGGACCCCCAGGATGAATCCATTGCCGTAACGCATCAGCCTTCCTCCCGATGAACGAAGCGCAGATAGGTCGTCGCGAACAGCACCAGCATGATGAAGATCACCACCGCGACCGCAGCACCAGCCCCTAGGTTGGCCAGAGCAAATCCCTGTTCGTAAACATCGACGGTCAGGGTCCTGGTGCCGGCGGCACCGCCGGTCAGCAGGAAAATGTCGTCGAACTTATTAAAGGTCCAGATGAAGCGCAGCAGGAAGAGCGTTGAAAGGATTCCCAATAATTGTGGCAGCGAAATATGCCAGAAAGTTTGGAACGGCGTGGCGCCGTCGACTTCCGCCGCCTCATACATATCCGATGAGATCGATTGCATGCGCGCCAGAATGAACAGGAACGACAACGGGAAGTAACGCCACGCTTCGAAGATGATCACCGTGCTTAGAGCCAGGGGGAAGTCGAAGGTGAGGCCCAGAAAACGCAGCTCGACCGCGCGCTGGCCGAGGAAGTTGATCGGTGCGTCGGTCACTTCCATGCGTTGCAGAATAGCGTTGAGCGTGCCCGAAAATGGATCGAGCAGGATGATCCAGGTAAAGGCCACGGCGATCACCGGGGCGACATAGGGAAACAGGAACAGGCCGCGCAGGATAGCCCTGCCGCGGAACTCGGTGTTGAGGAGCTGGGCTGCGAACAGCCCCAAAACCATCGCCCCGAGGGTGCCGAAGATGGTGTAGGAGATCGTCACCCAAAATACGGTCCAGAACTCGGTCGCGTCGAACACCCGGCGGTAGTTATCCCAGGTAAATTCCAGGTTTGTCAGCACGTTGCTGGCATCGCCCGTCAACATAGGTTTGCTGTCGCGCGGCGAAATCGGATTGGCCGCGAAGGCGGCGTCGCTGATGGCAAAGGCCTCGATCTGCTCTCGAAAGCCGCCCTCCAGCGTCCCGAACACGCAGTCTATCCGCCGTCCCGAAATGCTGCAGCGGTCATCGGCGCGGGTGAATGTGAGACCGGCGGGGAGCGTGTCACTCATGGTGACGCCGCTGATCTCTGCCGATTGCGAGGAGTTGCGCAAGCGGTATTGAATTTTCAGTTCGGTTCCGGCGACGTCCAAATCGCCGCGCACACGTTCCGAAACGATCGGCGCGGGCCGCCGCAGCTCGGCCAGGGAAACCGGCTTTACGCTGATCCAGAGGTTGGCCAACAAGGGAAAGAGTACGATCGAAAAGACCATGACCAAGGTCGGGGCGAGCATGCCAACCGCCAGCCGCGCCTCCCGCCTGGCCATGGGCCCGACCTTGGATTTGCGCACGGCGCCATGGTCGAGTTTCGACGAAACCACGTTAGGTGCGGTCACAAAACCTCTCCCCCTTCGCCTTATTTGAAGCGGAAAGTTGCGTACCGGATGATTTTTATCAGCCGGTACGCATCCTGTGCGGTCTTAATTGATCTTGGCGATCTCTTCGTTCATGGCAACCACGGTCGCGGGTGCGTCACGTTCGCCATCGAGATACTCGCGTACAAAGCGGTTGATGACTTGGCTGTTGATGATCTTGGAGGCCAGGCTGAGCTGGTTTTCGGTGGCCCCCCAGCGCGCCGCCGTCTCCAGGCCGGCAACGATATCCGAGACCACTTGTTCGGGATAGAGTTCCGACAGGGTCGCCTTGCGGTCGACGCCGACCGGCAGTTTTGACCACGCCTCGACGAATTTGGTGGGATCATCGGCAGTGCCGCGGCGAACCGGGAACTTGCCTTCCGGTGCGATTGAGAGGGTTTTTGTGTAGCCGTCACTCATGGAGAATTTTACGAATTCCGCCGCTGCATCGGTATCCGCGTCGGTGGTGATACCGAAATAGCGAATGTCGGCCCAGGCCGCCCCGTCGGGGTTGGATGGGCCGGAGAAGTTAGTGACGACGCCGGTCTTCGATGCCAATTCCCGTGAGGTCGGGTCGTCGTTGATCGTCGGCGGCGCGCTATCGCGAAGACCGGCCAGTTCGTCCAGGATGAATGGCGACCAGATAATCATCGCCGCCCTACCGGCGAAGTAGAGTTCGCGGGACTGTTTCCAGAAGAGATCTCCCGGCGGCGAGGCTTCCGCTATTGTTTTATAGAACTCCAGAGACTCCACCGTCGCATCGACATCGAAGCCGGTGGAACCGTCGGCACGGACCGGCGTCACACCGTTAGCGAGAAAGACATGCTCGAGCACCTGGCTCATGAAATTCTCGTCGATTTTCGTCGCCGCGACGAAGCCATAGAGTTCCGGCGGATTATGCAGGGCCTTAACCGCGGCCGTGATTTTGGCATAACTGGTCGGCGCGTCCAGGCCGGCGGCTTCGAACAGATCGGTGCGATAGACGATCATCTGCGTCCAGCCATCGACTGGAACGGCGGCGGTTTGACCGTCGAAATCGGCGACTTTCAAGGCCCCGGGCGCAAAAGTGTCGCGGCCGAGGATTTCGACCAATTCATTACCGGCTTCGGTATCGAGAATGCCGGCCTCGGACCACGGCAGCGCATATTGCTGCGGAAGGTAGATGATGTCGGGCAAGTCGCCCGCGGCAAAAGCCGCCGTGGCACGTTGGCCCAGTTCGGTTTCAGTGACCGGAATGACGGCAACCGACGTGCCGGTCGCGGCTTCGAACTCGGCCGCCATTTCCTGTTGCTTGGCCAGACGGTCCGGCTGCTCTTCTGTTGTCCAAAACCGTAATTGTGCGTTCGCGCTCACGGTGGTGGCCAGCAACCCGGCGACCGCCAATGCGATGATGCGCGTCTGTTTCGGGATCATTTTGTCCTCCCTATCAATTTGCCGGTGCTGTGACCGGCGGGTTTGCCGACGCCCGCAGCGTCAGCTTTGCTTCCCAAAGAATGTGGGAAATCTGCGGTTTGGTGCTGTTGTGTAACGCCAGGATCATGCGGCCGACCTCACGGCCGGCCTCGTAGCTTGCCTGCGACATGGTGGTCAGCGGCGGATCGATCGCCGCCCCGGTGGCCAGCCCGTCATACCCGGTGACGGAAATTTCGCGGCCCGGCGTGAGCCCGGCGCGCCGAATGGCCGCGATGGCATCGATGGCAACTGAATCGGTCACGCACACGATGCCTGTTGGCGCCGGGGCTAGCGCCAGCAGGCCCGCCATCGCGTTGGCCACGCCGGCGCCATCGGCGACATTGTCCACCAGATATCCGGGCGCCAGCTCCAGGCCAAGATCCTCCATGGCCTGGAGATAACCCGCCCGCCTGAGCCACGCGAAATTCATTTCTGTATCGCCGCCCAGCATGGCAATTCGCCTATGGCCGAGCCCATGCAGATAGGTCACGGCATCGACAAACGCCTTTTTGTTGTCCACGTCGAGCCAGCTATAGTCATCATGCTCGTCCGTTCGGCCATGAACCACGAAGGGCAGGTTAGAGCTCTTGAGAAACGCCACACGCGGATCCTGCCGGCGCGTACGTGTGATCACGAAAGAACCGACTTTGCCCGATTTGACGAGGCGATCCATGACCTCGATCTCGTCATGGTCTTCCGGCACCGCGGCGACGATCAGGTCCCAGTCATGGGCGGCCAGTTCAACGGCCAGCCCGTCCAAGATCTCCGAAAGGAAGGGATCGGACAGATGGGCGCCGCGCGCGGGCAGCACGAAACCGACCGTTTCAATGACACCACGCGCCAGGCGCCGTGCCGCCGAGGACGGGCGATAGCCAAACTCTCGTGCCGCATTGGCAACGCGCTCGCGGGTCTTGGCGGCAATATCCGGGTAATTATTGAGCGCCCGCGAAACCGTGCCTTCTGCAAGACCAAGATGCTCTGCGAGTTGCGATAAGGACATACCGTCAGCGCGCCGGCCCAAAGTTGCCAAACGAACCTCCCAAGGCGCCCTTGCGGGTCTTTTCTTTTATCGGCCTGCGCCACTCCGAAAGCGCTTTCGGCCCCGTAAAAACCCTACCGAAAGCGCTTTCGGAAGTCAAATAGGGAATATTCAAGGCCAAGCGCGGTCAGCCGATTTCGGGTAACTTTCGCCATATCTGGAAGAGACCGGTTCTGATAAACCTATTGCAAACCGCGTCTTATCGAAATTCAACCATTCTCGCCGCCCTGGACCACCGCCGGCCCAATGTGATGGGGCGGTATCGCGGCTAACGCAAGGAGTGCGTCATGGCTCGGGTTCCCGCTCTGACTGTCGAAGATGTGCCTGCGCGACACCGGGACGAATTCAAGCGGCTCAGCGATACTTTCGCCGCCTTCTCCAACCAGGTGCCGGTCTACGCTCATTCGCCGGTAGGCATGCGGCATATCTTCGGCATGTCGCTTGCCCTTCGCGACACCGGCAATCTGCCGCGCCGGTTGATTGAGATCGCTGTGGTCGCCGCCAGCCACGCCAACCGCTGCGCCTATTGCGTTGCCCATCACGCCACCACTCTGGTCGAACTGGGCCTTGCGGCTGACAGCGTGTCGGCCCTGGAAGCAGCGGACGCACCGGGCCTGAGCGAGCAGGAGCGCCTGGTGCGCGACTATGCGGTCTGCGTGACTGAGCGCGCCTGGGGCATCCGCGATGCCATGTTCGAGCAGCTACGCCGGCACTTTTCTGACACCCAGATCGTCGAACTAACCATGCGAATCGCTCTGACCGGTATGTTTAACAAGGTCAATCAGGCCCTCGGCATTGAGATGGAAGACGGCCTTATGGCTGAGTTCAGGGCCTGCGGACTGGCCGAGGAGTCTCTGCCGGCGGCAGATCCGGCCGCCGCCGATTGAACGGCCAAATCAGCACCCCATGAACTCGCGCCTGGCAATCTGGTCTTGCAGGGCAAGCCAGCGCCGGGCGCTGTCGGTCTCACCCGTTTGCGCGGCCGATAGGGCGGTGTGGCGCATTGCCGCCAACCGTTCCGGCGCCAGTGATTGATTGCCGTCCAGTTCTTCGGCCAGTTCGATAAATTGCTCCGCCGCGGCACGACCGCCCAGCAGCGGCGCCACGTCTTCTTCGACAAAGCGCTCCCATGTCAAATCCGGCTCGTAGGAGAAGCGCGCGAAAGCCAGATAACTGATCTCGACACTCGGCTGATAGGGCGACGGCTCACCCCATACGGTCAGTCCCTCCATGCCGACCTCATGGCTCTTTTGCGCCATCTCGGCGAAAGTCTTGGCATTGAGCGCATAACGCTCTGTGCGCTCATCGCCATTCCACTGGCAGGCGAATTGGCAACGCAGCACATTGGCCTGTGTCGGCAGCCGAGCCACATAGTCGGCCCTCAGCTCCCGCTTGAGTTTGCCCCAATAGCTTTTGTTGGCGGTGTGCTGATAGATGGCACCTTGCGGCAGGGCGGCGGTCGCCTCATGAGCCGCCGGGTCCAGCAAATTGTCCCATTGCAGCTCGCAATAGAGCCACAAATCGTCGCGCTTTGTTTTGGCCGCGTCGAACAACCGCGGGAAATTATCGGCCATATCCACATGGGACCAGGATTCCCCCGTGTCCGCCGCGCGCCGCGCTGCCGCCTCTCTGTCTTTGCGCCTGGTTATGCAGCGCGCGCAGCCGCAAACCCCATAATCGCCGCTTTCGATGTTGATGCCGCCGATTTCGAATGTTTCGGCGAGCCACGAAACCGCCTCTGCCATCCACGCCATGGTTTCCGGCGCCGACGGGCAGGCCGACACGGTGTAGTCCGAGCGCGGAAAACTCAAAGGGAAGGCCAGATCCTCAAGCTGGAAGCCGACCCCCTTTTCCATCGAGCAGGCGAATTGCGGATTGGCCTTGAGCCAGGTCGCCAAATTATAGCGATGGTCACCCTCCCAATAGACGCCGCCATAAGCACCGATGGCAATGCCCGGAATAATGCGAACGCCTCGTTCATTGGCATACCGGCAGAGCGCCTGTGCCGTCGCGATACCGCCATGGCTGTCCCGCAGAAAGCCATAGATGACGACCGCGGCGATGCGGTTGAGGCTGCAAAAATCCACCAGCCTCTTATAGTCGGCCAAAAAGCCCGAAGGCGGTTTGCCATAGGGATTGAAGACCCCGATCTCCTGATGGCCGACTTGCGACAATTCCCAATTCGTCGAGTGATCCCAGGTCCAGAACGTCCGGTAGGTCAGGCCGGGGCTGGTTTCCAGAATGTTGGTGTCGACGGTAAGTTGGCCGCCTCCGGTTTTCCCCCGCTTGATCAACTCGTTGACACCATAGACGACACCGGAAAACGGGCCGCCCTCGACGGATACCACCGGTGCGCGGCCTTCACTTCGATCGGTGCTTATCCTGAACGCACCTTCCGCCAGCCCCGGGTCTTCCCGTAGTCGAATGACCGCAACCTGCCGATCACCGTCCCCTGAGCCATGGGTCCACTCGATGGCGGGGAAATTACCTCTCAAGCGCCCCATGCAGTGGGCAAACGCTTCGCCGCCATCGACGCGGACATGGCCATCAAGCTGCAATCGGTCCCGTTCGTTCATCTGCACAATCTCGCTCTAAGTGGCCTCAAGCGAAGCGACCATACCGGGATCCGGCAATCGACCCCAGGCGCGCGTTCGACACGACGCCTCGGGTTAACCCGATCGGGCTGGCGCGCGATCGTGCCAACACCCCCACGATCCGCCGCCTTGTTGGGCCAATAACGCAATTTTGATCTCGCGGCAGCCAGCCCGTCGGCGCAAGTTCGCAACCGCAAGCCAACCTCTTGCCCGGCTCTATGTTGTGCTTGCCGTCCAGTTATTCTGCGCCCCCGCCACAAAGCCCCTAAGCACCCAATATTGCAACAGATTTGGCCCCCAGGTCGGTGGCTGGATGCTGAGCTTTATGTGACAACACGTCGCATCACCCTTATCCTTGAGGGTCTATGACGGCTCCACAGGATTTGACCGGCGCGCGGCATCGTAGCATCAGGCAAGCAGCGATGGTCGAATGCCAGCGGGCTTCGAACAATAATACCGGCGGCTCTCACGACTCTGGTCGCCGGCTACAGGGAGGATAATATGAGACTTAAGACCCTAACCCGTATGGTCGCCCTGGCGGCGATACTCGCCGCTGCCCCTGCCACGGCCCAGGAACTTAGCCTCAGCTACTTCATGGGCCCCAAGCATCCCATGAACGCCGCCGTATTCACGCCTTTCGCGGAAAAGCTGGCCGAGGTCTCTGGTGGTAAGTTAACCGTCAAGCAATTCCCCGCCGGCGCCCTAAACTCCGCCCCGCCCAAACAATATTCGACCCTGTTGTCCGGTGTTGCCGACATTGCTTTCGGCCTGCCTGGATATACCGGCAAGCTATTCCCGGTGACCAACACCGTCACTGTTCCGGGCGCCTGCCCGGACGCATTTGCCTGCACCCAGGCGTTGTGGAATGCCATGCCGGAGATCGAGAAGGAATTCGATGCCAAGATCCTGGCGATCTGGGCCAACGATGTGCCTGTGCTCATCACCAAGGACAAGCCGGTGCGCTCCCTGGCCGACCTCAAGGGCATGAAAGTCCGCGTCACATCGAGCCAGGATGTACCTTTCCTCGAAGCGCTCGGGGCGACACCGGTCAGTCAGCCGGTGACGGTGATCAATCAAAATTTGGCCAACGGCACCATCGATGCCATCGCCATCGACCCATCGGCCATTAGGTCGTTCAAATTGCATGAGCCTGCGAACTACGTGACCATCGGGTTGCCGGGTTCAGGCTCGGCTTTCTTCTTGTTGATGAACAATGATGTCTATAACGGTCTTAGTGACCAGGAACGCGCCTGGGTCGACGAGGCGTCGGGCAAGTGGCTGAGCGAAAGCGGTGGTGCTGCCTATCTCAAGGTCGCCAAGGCCGGGATCGAGGTGGCGCGGGACGCCGGCGTCGAGATTATTGAGCTGGACGATGCCGAGCGCGCGGCAATGCGCGATGCGATCGCCGGCGCCCTGGCCGACTTCGAGAATAGTGAACTGCGCGATGGCCTGACCGGTGGCGACGTCTTGAGGATGATGGCTGGCGGCTAGCGTCATGTGGGTGGAAACCGCCCTGAAATGGCTCGGCAGGGCCGCTTCATTGCTCGCGGTCCTGGGTGCCGCGGCGGTAGTCTTCTTGACCGGACTGATCGTTGTCCAAGTGGTTTTTCGTTACGTCTTCGGCGCCCCCATTTTCGGCGTCGAGGACATCGTCAGGATGGCGCTGGCGGTTGTCGTTGCGGGTTCCATCGCCTATGGCGCCCGTCACGGCGCCCATGTAAGCGTCGATATATTGCAACAGATCGCCAGCCGCCGGCTCCTAAAATATACTGATGTCGCTGTGAAATTTGGTGGCGCGGCTATTGTTGGTTTAACGGCCGTGGCGCTATGGCAGGAAGGCGAGTGCGGCTTCCGCTGTGGTGATTTCACCGACAATTTGGACATCATTCACACACCCTTCTACAACCTGCTCGCTGTGGGCATGGCGGTCTATGCGCTGATCCTCACATTCGAGCTGATCGCATTGTTTATGGCTTTTACTCACCCCGGCCCGCACGAGAAGAAATACTCGGGTGGATAGCCTCGATATCGGGATTCTCGGATTTGTCGCGTTGCTGGTCCTACTGGTGATACGCATGCCCGTGGGAACGGCGATGCTCATTGTCGGCACTGTCGGCTTTGCGATTATTCACCCGCGGGGTTTTCCAGTCGCCGTCACCAATCTTGGCAGCGAGGCATTCAACATCTCGACTGTCTATTCATTGACGATCCTGCCGCTTTTTATCCTCATGGGGAATCTTGCCGGCGTGTCGGGGATGAGCCGCGACCTCTACGATGCCGCGCATGCCTGGTTCGGGCATCTCAAGGGCGGGCTCGCCAGTTCCACCATCGTCGGCTGCGCCGGATTTTCCGCCCTGTCCGGCTCGTCACTGGCTTCGGCGGTCACCATGGGGCGCGTGGCATTGCCGGAAATGCAGCGTTTTCGCTATAGCGATGCTCTCGCCACGGGCTCCATCGCCGCCGGCGGCACGCTTGGCATATTGATCCCGCCCTCGGCCGGCTTTGTCGTCTACGCCATTTTGACCGAAGAGAGTATCGGTCGCCTGTTCATGGCCGGCGTTCTGCCGGGCATCATGCTGAGCTTGCTGTTCATATTTGCCATATGGATACGGGTGAAACTCAAGCCGGAGTTGGCCCCGGTGAGTGCCGAGCGCGTCGCGCTGGCGGACCGCATGGCGGCACTCGGCCGGGCAGGCTGGATCATCGGCATTATCCTGATCACCATCGGCGGCATTTATGGTGGCGTATTTGATGCCGTCGAGGCGGCGGGAATCGGCGCCTTCCTGGCCTTCCTCGTCTGCCTCATTCGAGGCAAAGTCTCATGGCCGGAGATGAAAGAGGCGCTGCTGCATACGCTACGCTCCACCGCCACCACTTTCTACATCCTCATTGGAGCCTTCGTGTTCACCCCCTTTGTCGCCCTCTCCGGGATCCCGACGGCACTCTCCGGCTGGCTTATTGACCTCGACGCCTCTGGCAGCGTCGTCTTGGTCATCAGCCTCCTAGCGTTCATCCTGCTCGGCACCTTTCTCGAAGGCTTCGCGATTCTCGTCCTCGCCCTGCCGCTGGTCCAGCCGATCATGGAGGGCTATGGCATCGACATGATCTGGTTCGGGGTCCTGATGGTGATTGTGCTTGAGATGGGGCTGATCTCTCCACCGGTTGGACTCAACGTTTTCATCGTTAAGGGAATCGCCCCCAACGTACCCATGAACACCATTTTCCGTGGCATTTTGCCATTCTGGTTCGCCATGTTCGTCGCCATCGTCATCCTGCTGATCTTCCCCGACATCGCCCTCCTCCTGCCCAACACAATGTTTGGCTAGCACGTTGTCTTCACCGCGCCGGCGATCTTGGTTCCCGCAAACCCAAACACCGGCAACATTGTTATGGATGCAAATAGTGCCATGCTCTTTAATCGCGCCAACGGCGGGCCCATGGGCGCGCCGAGCACAGCGGAGGAGCGACATGAGGCAACCCAAGCTCTCCCGGCAAAAGTACGGGTCCCATAGGCCGGAGCTTGCCCCATGAAGGACGTCATCATCGGCGTCGATGCCGGCACCTCGGTGATCAAATCCGTGGCCTTCGACCTCACCGGCAAGCAGATCGCTGCGCACGCGCGGCCCAATAGTTACGAGATCACGCAAGACACTGGCGCCGAACAGGACATGGCCCGCACCTGGGCCGACACCGCCGCCACCCTAATAGGTCTTGCCGAGAGCGTGCCTGATTTGGCTTCCCGCACCGCTGCCTTGGCCGTGACCGGGCAGGGCGACGGCACCTGGTTGATTGACAAAGGCGGCAATCCGGTGGCGCCGGCTTGGTTGTGGCTCGATGCCCGTTCGGCGGCCATTGTCGACGAATTTCGCGCCGGTCCCGCCGATATCAGACGTTTCGAAATCACCGCCACCGGCCTGTCCGCCTGCCAGCAGGCAGCACATTTGATGTGGATGGACCGCCACGCGCCGGAGATGCTGGCCCAAAGTGCGACCGCCATGCATTGCAAGGATTGGCTTTATTTCAATCTGACCGGCGAACGCGTGACCGATCCGTCCGAGGGTTGTTTTACTTTCGGTGATTTCCGTGACCGCACCTATTCCGACGAAGTGATCGCCGCCCTCGGCCTCCGGAAATACCGCCATTTGTTGCCGCCCATGGTCGAGGGCACGGAGCAAACAGCGCCTTTGACCGATGCCGCCGCCAAGGCGACCGGCCTCATCGCCGGCACGCCGGTCGTCCTCGGTTACATCGATGCCATTTGTACAGCGTTAGGCGCCGGCCTGTATGAGCGCGATACCACGCCTGGATGCACGATCATCGGGTCGACGGGCATGCATATGCGGCTTGTGCGAAATGCCCATGACGTTGTGCTGAACAAGGAACGCAACGGCTACACCATGGCCATGCCCGTGCCCGGAATCTACGCGCAGATGCAATCGAACATGGCCGCCACTTTGAATATTGACTGGCTGCTCGGATGGGCGTCCCAGCTTCTCGCCACGCAAAATGTAGAACGCTCGCCAAACGACCTCATTCCTTTGCTCGACGATTGGATTGCCCAGGCAAAACCGGCCGCATTATTGTTTCAGCCCTATATTTCCGAAGCCGGGGAGCGGGGACCGTTTATCGACGGCAACGCGCGCGCCGGATTTATCGGACTCTCCACCCGCCACGGTTTTGGCGACCTTGTCCGCGCGGTGTTCGAGGGCCTCGCTTTTGCCGCTCGCGATTGTTACGGCGGCATGGGCGAACTGCCCGAGGAGATCCGCCTCACTGGCGGTGCCGCGCGCAGTAAGCCCCTGCGCACAATATTCGGCTCGGTTTTAGCGGCGAATATCCGTACCTGCGCGCGTCAAGAGGCGGGTGCTGCCGGCGTGGCGATGATGGCTGCGGTGGCGATCGGTCAGTATGACAGCATGGACGACTGTGCGGCCCAATGGGTGGTGCCGCTTCTCGGCGATATCGAGGCCCCCGATCGGCCCCTGGCCGCGATTTATAACAAAACCTATCCGGCCTATATTGCTGCCCGTCACGCATTGCGTCCTGTATGGAAGACCATGGCCGACCGCCAGGCAGGCACCTCATGACCAAATCCATCGCCATCATCGGCGACCGGTTCATGTTGCCCGAGATATTCCGCCAAAAGATCGAGGCCGCCTGCGAAGCAGCGCTCGACATTCGCACCCTCGAACAGGCGTGGCCCGACGAGCCCATGGAACATGGTTATGCGGTCAACGCCTTGGAGGGTCTGAAAGAATATTTCGGTGACCCTGACGAGGTCATCGATTTCATTGGTGAGGCAGAGATTTTCGTTACCCATCTGGCACCGCTGTCCGGCGCCATGCTGGCACAATTGCCGAAGCTGAATTTCGTCGTCGTATCCCGCGGCGGGCCGGTCAATATCCACATGCCTGCGACGCGGGAAAGGGGCGTGACGGTCGTCAATACCCCGGGCCGCAACGCCAGTGCGGTGGCCGAGTTCACCATCGGCGCCATCCTTACCGAGACGCGGCAGATCCGTGCCGGCCATGAGGCGTTGCGGGCCGGTATCTGGCGCGGCGACCTTTACCGCGCCGACATCACCGGCCGTGAATTGAATGAGATGACCGTAGGCGTAATTGGCTACGGCAACATCGGCACCAAGGTGGTCAAACTGCTGCGCGCTTTTGGCGCCAGGATATTAGTTCACGACCCCTATGTGCAGCTGTTCGCCGACGACCGCAACGCCGGTGTCGAGCATGTGGCGCTGGACGATTTATTGTCGCGCGTCGACATCGTAACCATGCATCCCCGCGTCACCGACGAGACCCGTGGCATGATGGGCGCGGAATCCTTCGCGAAAATGAAAGCCGGCGCTCTTTTCGTCAACACCGCGCGCGGTCCCCTCGTCGACTATGATGCGCTATTCGCCTCGCTGCAATCGGGCCATCTCGGCGCCGCCATGCTCGAGACCTTCGCTGTCGAGCCTGTCCCGGCCGATTGGCCTCTGCTGCAATTGCCTAATGTCACTGTAACGCCCCACATCGCGGGCGCCTCGGTCCGCACCGTCACCCATGCTGCCGAGCAAGCCGCCGAAGAGGTTCGCCGGTATCTCACCGGTCAGCCACCGCTCAACCTCTGTTGACGGCGCGACGCCCGCGTCAAACTGGCCCGGTCCGCTTGTTAGCGACCGGGCCATCGGGCACACTGCTCACGGCCAGTGGTGCTGAAACCAGGGGTCCTGCCGCGAGGGAAAACGACCATGACTATTCCGACAGAGCCTGTTGGCAGTGTGCCGCGCCCATCCTATTTGCTCGACGCCATGGCGGGCCATGCTGACGGAACCGTCGACGACGCGGCCTATGAAGCCGCGGTTGACCGGGCCGTGAAAGAAACCGTTGAGGCCATGGCGGCGACAGGCTCGCCGGTTATCACCGATGGCGAGCAGTCCAAGCCCAGCTTTGCCACCTATCCCTTGAGCGGCATGCAAAACCTGGCCCCCGATGGTGTCGTCATACCCTTCGAGGATGGCCATAGTCGCCAATTGCCACGCCTGACCGCCGGACCGTTCCGCTACACCACCTATGCCGGCCAATTCGTAACCCAGGCCAAGCGCCATACCGACGCGCGCCTCAAGCAGGCGGTGATTGCACCCTCGGCCATGAGCCTGCTCTACCCCCAGGACGGCATCGAGGGTTACGATCGTGAAACATTTATCGAGGATCTCAAGGCCGAAAGCGAAAAAGACATCCGCTCGGCCCTGGAGGCCGGCGCCGACAGCGTCCAGCTTGACTTCACCGAAGGACGCCTGGCGTGCAAGCTCGATCCTTCACGCGGCTTGCTGCGCGACTTCGTGGCGCTAAACAATGCTGTTCTGGCGCGCTTTAGTGATACCGAGCGCCAGCGCATCGGCATTCACACCTGCCCCGGCGGCGACCATGACAGCACCCATTCGGCCGATGTGGACTATGCCGAGCTGCTGCCCGACTTATTCGCCATGAACGCCGGGCGCTTTTTCATGCAACTGGCCAGCGAAGCCGACAAGCCGCGCGTGCTCGACATCGTCGCGCGCGAGCGCCGGGCAGGCCAGACGGTCTATGTCGGCGTGATCGACCCCATCAATCCGGAAATCGAGACCCCCGAGCAGGTTCGCGACCGCACGATAGAAGCCGCCGAGCATTTGGGTGGCGCCAACTTTGGCACCACCGACGACTGCGGCTTCTCTCCTTTTGGTGATGACATCTCCACCGCCCGCGAGACGGCGTTTGCCAAGATCAAGGCGCGGGTCGATGGCACCGCCATGGCCGCCAAGGCGTTAGGGTTGGCCTAGTACGGCCGGCCCATCAGGGATGGGGAGGACGCAATGCCTCGTGTTGTCCGCGTCGGCGCGGCTCAGCTTGGTCCCATAGCCCGCAATGAGCCACGGGAAGCTGTGGTCGAACGGTTATGTACCCTTTTGCATGCCGCCGCCGATGATGGCTGTGAGTTTGTCGTCTATCCCGAAGCAGCACTGACCGCATTCTTTCCCCATTGGTACATAGAAGATCCTCGCGAGCTCGACGCCTATTTCGAAAAAGCGATGCCCTCTGGCCCGGTCAACCGCCTGTTCCGGGAGGCCGCCGAGCGCCGGGTCGGGTTCTATTTGGGATATGCCGAGGCGGCGGAGACCGCCAACGGGCGCCACCACTTCAACAGTGCCATTCTGGTCGGCAGGGACGGCTCCATCATCGGCAAATACCGCAAGGTTCATCTGCCCGGTGTTGACCATGTCCGTCCCGAGCTGCCGTTCCAGAATTTGGAACGCCTGTATTTCGAAGTCGGGGATCTCGGTTTCCCCGTCTTCGATGCCTTTGGCGGCCGTATCGGCATGGCGATCTGCAACGACCGCCGCTGGCCCGAGGTCTATCGCCTTATGGGGCTCCAGGGTGTCGAGTTGATCGCACTGGGTTACAACACGCCTTTATTCAACCCCGACGCGGACCAAAGCCCCGAGTTGCGGATATTTCACAACGAGCTCTGCATGCAGGCCGGCGCCTATCAGAACGCCACTTGGGTCGTCGGTGTCGCCAAGGCCGGCGTTGAAGAGGGCGTCCATATGATGGCCGGCAGCTGCATCATCAAGCCAACCGGTGAGATCGTTGCCCAATGCAAGACTTCCGGCGATGAGCTCGCCATTGCCGATTGCGACCTTGATGCCTGCAACGAGGGCAAACGCTCGGAGTTCGATTTGGCGAGCAATCGGCGGCCCGAACTCTATGGCGCTCTCGTCGAGACAGGTTAGGCCCCATCAAGGCGTTCAACCGCCGCCACTGCCCACATAATCGGCGACGCGCAAGCTGCCGTCCCGTGCCACCCGACAAGCCTCCGCTATGAGATGTTTGCGCTTACCGCTTTGCTTGTTACCGTGCGGTTCGACCACAGATGCGGAGTTTCGGCATGGAGGAAGTCGCGGCGAAGATCCAGGCCTTGCCCTGCTGGCGCGGCCCGGTTACCACCGCGCCATTGCCGGGCGGTATCACCAATCTGAACTACCGCGTCGAGGCTGCCGGCGAAGAATTCGTCGTCCGCCTGGGCGGCGACATTCCGGTGCATCAAATCATGCGTTTTAACGAGCTTGCCGCCAGCCGTGCCGCCCACGCCGCCGGTGTGTCGCCCGAGGTCATTTATGCCGAGCCCGGAATTCTTGTCTTGCGCTTTATTGCGGGTCAGGTTTTCGACGCGGCGGCTGTGCGCCGGCATCTATCCCCTATCGTCGAGTTGTTGCAGCGCACCCATGGCGAGATCCCCAAACATCTACGCGGTCCCGCCTTGGTCTTCTGGGTCTTCCACGTCATCCGTGACTACGCCCACACCCTCAACGAGCTTGGCACCCCCCACATCGAGCA